>NZ_JBEOWM010000086.1:0-15036 GCF_040296045.1 Streptomyces sp. NPDC002490
CGAGGACGAGGTCCGCGCCGTGCCGCAGCAGCAGCCCGTCGGTCAGCTTCTCGTAGACCACGCCGACGTAGCCGGTGACGACCACGGGGCGGCGGTCCCGGCCGCGCCAGGCGCGGGCGAGGCCGTGCAGCACCGCCTGGACGCCGCCGCCGACGAGGGCGAGCACGACCACGTCATGGGGTGCGCGCGCCATGGCGGCGAGGAATTCTGCGGTGGTGACCTCCGTGCGGGAGGCCGCGGGGACGCCGACCTCGCGGAGTTGACGGTTGGTGGGGGTGGCCCGGCCGCGCAGCAGGTAGCCGTCGAGCCGGCCGTCGGGGGCCAGCCGGTGCGCGGTGAGGGCGCCCCACTTCCATCGGGTGTCCGAATCGGCGAGCACGGCGACCCGCGGGGACTTCGAGGTGCTTGTTGACACACCGAGGACGCTAGGAAGAAAGCCAAAGGCGCGGCCCAACCCGAGTACAACAAACGGTGAACAGCACACCGCCAATTCGTCAAACTCCCCCGGGAAAAGAACCGACCGCGTTCGGTTGGCCATTCCGTCACGGGGCGTTCATCGGACATACGCCTGCGGGTCGACACGGATGCCGGCTCTCCGCATAACGTCTGCCGGGTGGTCAAGCTCTCCGTGATCGTGCCGTTCTTCAACGTCCGGCCCTACGCACCCGACGCCCTGCGGAGTCTGCGCGCGAACGCCCGCGACGACGTCGAGTTCCTCCTGGTGGACGACTGTTCCGAGGACGGCACCGGGGACCTCCTCGACCGTGCCGCGCAGGAGTTGCCGGGCGCGGTGCTGCTGCGGCACCCGCGCAACGCGGGACTGGCCGCCGCCCGCAACACGGGCCTGGACGCGGCCCGCGGCGAGTACCTGACGTTCCTGGACGGCGACGACTGGGTCGCCCCCGGCCACTACGCCCGACTGGTGGCGTGCATGGAGAGGTGGGGCTGCGACTTCGTCCGCACCGATCACGTGCGCAGCACCGGCCGGACCCGCACGGTGCACCGGGTGCCGCACGGGCGGCGGGGCGAGGTCCTCGACCCGCGGACCCTGATCCTGCCCGCCGACCGGTCGACCTCGGTGGACTACCCCTACGCCTGGGCCGGTGCCTACCACCGGCGGCTGGCGGACCGGGGGCTGCTGCACTTCCCCGCCGGGCTGCACACCGCCGAGGACCGGCCCTGGATCTGGCGGCTGCACCGCGAGGCCGAATCCATGGCCATCAGCGGATTGTTGGGGATTTTCTATCGACGTGGAATATCCTCGTCCCTCACCCAGATCGGCGATGTCCGGCAACTCGACTTCATTCGCGCTTTCGACCGGGTTCTCATGGAAACATCCGACGACCGCGAGGCGGAGAAATTCCTCCCGAAAGCGGTGCGCACCTATTGCGCGGTCATCGCCCACCACCTGAACACCCCCGAGAAGTTCGAGCCGGCCGTGGCCCGGGCGCTGCGGGACCGCAGTGCGGCGGCACTGCGGCGCATGCCGCAGGCGGTGCTGGACGAGGTGCTCGACGGGATGGACGCCCCGCGCGCCGGGCGACTGCGCCGGCTGCGCCGCCGCCCGGTCGGAGCGGAGGTCGCCGCATGACCGTCCGCGTGCTGCTCGCCTCCACCGCCTACGGGGTCGCCACCCTCGCCGCCGCGCTCGACGCGGGCCTGCTCCCGGCGGCCGACCGCACGGTGCTGCTGCTCTCCCGGAACGCCGCCGTGCCCGAGACCGCTCCCCCGCTGGACGCCTCGCCCGGCTTCGCCCGGCTGGCCTCGCGGTTCGACGAGGTGCGCTCGTGGAACGCGACGGTCGCCCCGTTCCACCCGAGCGCCTGGTCCCCCCGCACCCAGGACGTTCCGCTCTGGGAACGCTCGCTGCGGCTCGCCTGGGACCTGGGCGACGAGGAGGTGGCGCTGGTGGTGGAATCCCTGCACGTCAACCCGGCCATGGCGATCGCCCGGATCTTCCCGGACGCCCCCCTGCACGTCTACGCCGACGGGCTGATGAGCTACGGGCCCACCCGCGACCGCCTCGACGTGCTGATCGGCACCCGGGTCCGCGAACTGCTCCACCTGGACCTGGTGCCGGGGCTGCGCCCGCTGCTGCTCACCGAGTTCGGGGTGCCGGCCCGCCCGGTGCCGACCGATGCGTTCGGGAAGGTGCTGGACGAACTCGCCGACGCCACCGGGGACGTCGACCTTCCCCCCGCGGACCGGGGCGCCGACGGGCCGGGGCCGGCCCTGCTGCTCGGCCAGTACCTGGCCGAGCTCGGCATCCTCACCCCCGACGAGGAGGAGGACCTCCAACTGCGGATGCTGCACGGGGCCCTCGCCCGCGGGCACCGCCGGATCATCTTCAAGCCCCACCCCACCGCCCCCGCCCGGCAGTCGGCCCGGCTCGCCCGGGCCGCGTCCGAGGCGGGCGCGGAGTTGACGGTGCTGGACCGCCCGGTGCTCGCCGAGGTGCTCTACCGCAGGCGACCGCCCGGGCTGGTCGTCGGTTGCTTCTCCACGGCGCTGTTCACGGCGGCCACGTTCCACGGGCTGCCGGTTGCCCGGGTCGGCACCGAGCTGTTGTTGGAGCGGCTGACCCCGTACCAGAACGGCAACCGGGTGCCGGTCACCCTCGTCGACGCCCTCGTCCCCGACCTCGCCGCCGCCCCGGGCGGGGCGGGGTCCGGGACCGCCGTGGACGCGGCGGCCCTGGTGACGGCGGTCGGCTTCGCGATGCAGCCGCGGGTGCTCGCCGACCGGCGCCCCGAGGCCGTGGAGTACCTCGCCCGGCACCTGGACGAGCACACCCGCCGGTACTTCAAGAAGCGTCGGCTGACCGCCCTGGGGTTGCCCGGCGGGGTGCCGCGGCAGTTCGCGTTCCTCCCCCGCAACGCCGCGGTCCGCCGGGTCGCCCGCGGGGCCCGGGCGGTGAAGCGGGCCGCACTGGGGTGAGCGGGGGCGGCGCTTGACCTCGACCTTGGTTGAGCTCCTACGGTCGCGGCATGGAGTACACACACGATGACCAGGGACTCGCCCGTCAGCCCATCGGCTACTGGAGTTGGGCGACGTACGACGCCGTGGTGCCGTTCATCCGGGCCGGGCTCGCCGAGCACGGACTCGCCCAGCCGCAGTGGTGGATCCTCAACCAGCTCGCCGACTCACCCGGGGGCCGCCCCCTGCCCGACCTCGTCGCCCTGCTCAGCGGCTACCTCGACGACCTGGAGACCACGATCGAAGCCGAGACCGGCGACCTGGTCCGGCGCGGCCTCGCCGACACCGAGGAGGGGACGGGGCAGGTCCGGATCACCGAGGCCGGTCGCGCCCTGCGGGAAGCGGCCGCCACGACCCAGCAGGCCCGGATGGCCACCCTGCACGCCGGGGTCTCCGAAGCGGAGTACGTGGCGACGGTCAAGGTGCTGCAACGGATGATCCACAACGTGGGCGGACGCGCCTGGCACCACTGACCCGCCCGCTGCCGGACGGGGTCACGCCCCGGCGGTCGACAGCTTCGCCGCGAAACCGAGGAAGAGCGCGCCCGCCGCCGTGGTCGCCCCGGCCGACAGCCGGCGGCGGCTGCGGAACAGGGCGGCCAGCCGGGACCCGCCGAAGATCAACGCCGACAGGTACAGCGCACTGGCCACCTGGAGGCAGGTGCCGAGCACCACGAAGGTCACCGCCGGATAGGCGTACGACGGGTCCACGAACTGCACGAAGAAGGAGATCAGGAACAGGATGGCCTTCGGGTTCAGCAGACTGATCAGGAAGGCCCGCCGGAACGGCCGCTCCCCCGAGTCCACCGGGGCCCGCTCGGCCCCGTCCTCCCGGGCCGGCTCCTCACGGCGCTCCCGCCACATCCCCCAGGCCGCCCGCAGCAGCCCGACCGCCAGCCAGGCCAGGTAACCGGCGCCCGCGAACCTCACGATGCCGAACAGCACCGGGTTGCTCTGGAGCAGGGAGGCCGCGCCCGCCGCCGCCAGCGTCATCAGCACCATGTCCCCGGCCCACACCCCGGCCGCCGCCGTGTATCCCTGCCGCACGCCCCGGCGGGCCGCGACCGACAGCACGTAGAGGGAGTTCGGCCCCGGCAACAGGACGATGAGGACGAGGCCCACCAGGTAGGTGGAGAGGTCTGTGACACCGAGCATGAGGCGGAGTCTCGCACGAAAACGGGACATCGCGACAGGGTCGTCCGTCGGCCGGACCCGGCCCGGCGGGGCGCGGAGCAGGAGGAGCCGGACCCGTCGGATCCGGCGGGAGGGAGCCACAGTGGCGCGGGCGGGACCGGGGGAACATGTCCCGCCCGCGCCGGTGGCGACGAGCCGTAGGTACGGGGGGAACCCCGGCTCTCGCGAGGCCGATGACCAGTCGGCCCACTTGATACTGCGCCATCACTCGGCAAAACGTCACACCTGGCGGGAATTTTCTCCAGCTTGACGAGAACCCTCCAGGTCAGAAGCGGCTCCGCTCGGACATACCGCCAGGAAAAGCCCGGGGTTCGGTGGCCGATACCCGTTCTCTTCCCCCGCGACCGCGGGGGAAGAGAACGCACTCGCGGTCCGGTGCGCGGCCGGCTCAGCCGGCCGCGGCGGCTCCGTCCGCGAAGGACGCTCCCGGGCGGGCGGCGAGGGGAGAGGGGGTCCCGGAGGAGGAGGGGGAAGACGAGGGGGAGGACACCGGTGGCCGCGCGGGCACCGGGACCCCGCCGGCGCCCCGGGTCGGGGCGGGGGAGGCGCCGCGGGGCCCGCCCGGGTCGGGGTCGCCGCCGCGGCGGGGCTTCGCCGGAGTGCCGCCGGCGACGCCGTCCCCCCGTTCGTCGCCCCTGCCCTTGCCGCCGTCGGGACGGTCGCCGCCCTTGCGGCCCTCGCCCCGGGCGCCACCGGCGGCCTCCCGCTCTCCGCGGTCCCGGCCGCCGGGGCCGCGGTCGTCCCGGTCGGCGCCCGAACGCCGGTCCGCGGGACGGCGGGCGTCCTCGGCTTCGCGCTCCTCCCGGCCCCGTCGGTCCTCCCGGTCGTCCGCCTGCCGCCGGCCCGCGGCGGGCGGTCTGGAGGGCACGGCTGCATGGCGGGCCAGCATCCGCACGCAGAAGCCGGTCACCCGGTGCGGGCCGCCGGCGGCGCGTTCCAGGCGCCCGAGGCCCTCGGCGTCCAGGGCGCCCTGCCGGTGCTCCCGACAGTCCTCGACCGCCCGGACCACCCACGCCCCGCCCTCCGGGCCCGGCGTCGGGTCCCCCGTCGTGGTGGGGACGTCACCGACCCGAGGGGTGCCCGGGGATCGGAACGGGTGCTCCGGCACGGCGCTCCCGCTGGCCCCGTCCGGGGACTCGCCCCCGGAGATCGTGGCGGTGGGCGGGACGGGCACCGGGGCGGTCGTCCGGGGGTGCGGGTGGTCGCCGGTGATGGTGCCGCGTCCGTCGAACGGCGTCGGCAGCACCCCGGTGCCGGTGGCCACGGCGACCCCGCCGATCATGCCCGCGACCAGCACCGAGGTGATGGTGAACCGCACCGGCCGCGCCCACCGCGGGCGCCGGCGGACGTGTCCCCGCCGCCCGGTCGCGGGCCGCGCCGGCTCGGGCCGCACGCTGGCGTCGGGCTCGACGACGGGCGCCGTGGCCGTCCGGCGGGCGTGCGCGACGCGGTACGCGGCCACCGCCGCCGCCTCGCCGGGCAACTCGCCGTCGAAGCCGGCGGCGTTCCGGGCGGGTGCTCCGCCGGGGTGCCGGTGCTCCCGGGGCCCGGCGGAGCGGTCGGGCCCGCGCCCGGCCTCGTCCCGCAGCGCGTCCAGGAACCCGGCCAGCCGCTCGGCCCGTCCGTTCCCCCACCCGTCGCCGTCGTGCAGGCCCCCGGTGTCCTCGGGTCGTTCCCCCCGCAGCAGGCGCTCCGTCACCTCTCGGTCGGGCCACCGTTCCTGCTCGTCGGGCATCACATGTCCTTCTGCGTCCGCGTTCGCGAATGCGTCACACCGGCGGAGAGGGCCTCCCGCGCTCCCGGGCGGCGCGGACGGGGCACTGCGTCGAGGCGTTCCGAGGGGGCCGGGTCATCCTCTTCGGGCTCGTCGCCGAGCAGTTCGGCGAGACGTTTCAGCCCTCGGTGGGCGGCGGTCCGCACGGCGCCGGGGCGCTTGCCGAGGGTCTGTGCCGCCGTCTTCGCGTCGAGGCCGACGACCACCCGCAGCACCACCGCCTCGGCCTGGTCCTGGGGCAGCCGCGCGATCAGCGACAGGGTGCGGCTGGTGGCCAGCGCCTCCATCGCCTCGACCGCGGTGTCCGACTCGGCGGGCTTGCCGGTCAGCTCGGTCTCGTCGGCGCCTATCGCGGGGCGACGGCCCCGCATGCGTATGTGGTCCAGCGCGCGGTTGCGCGCGATCCGGGCCGCCCAGCCGCGGAACCGGTCGGCGTCGCCGCTGAACCGGTCCAGGTCCCGGGCGATCTGGAGCCAGGCCTCGGAGGCCACGTCTTCGGCGTCCGGGTCGCCGACCAGCGTCCGGACGTATCCCAGCAGCCGTGGATGCACCGAGCGGTACACCGTTCGGAAGGCCCCGTCATCCCCGTGCTGAGCCGCAAGCACCGCGGCGGTCAACTCCGCGTCGTCCCCCAGCACTCAACGCACTCCCTCATTGCGCCTGGACCGACGTCGCGTCCGCGAGTCGGCAGGTCACCGTCGTGGTCTTCCCGTCCATGGTTGCGGTCCCTGAATGACCGCGGACATCGATGGCCCGCACTCGGCGCGAAAGGCACGCTACGGCCTGAAATGCGTCCACGTCCATGTTTGTACAAGCCGCAACTACCACCGGGAAGAGTGGGGTGTGACACAAAACGAGCCTTCGGCGCAGTAGTAGATACGGGCCGCCGCGCGGCCCGTGCCGTGCGGCGGCCGGGGCCTCTCCTGTGGGGGGTGGCGGCCCCGGTCGTTGCCTCCGCACCGCCTCCCCTCCCGTCGGCTGCCGTCGCGCCCGGGACGCCGCCGGGCGGCCCAGCGGCCCGCTCCCCGCCCTTCCCGCCCCGACCTGGTGTTTCACCGGTCGGGTCACTCCCCTTCCGCTGCGGATCCGCCCTCCCCCGGCACCTGCCGCGGCCGCTCGCGGCCGGTGTCGTCCCGGCGCGGCGGGGGGCGGGACCGGCCCCCTGCGGGCGCCGTCGGGAACCGGCCATCCGCGGGCCGGACCGACCTGCGCCGCACCCCACGGTCGGACCGCTCAGTTCCGGCCACGAGCCCGCCGGGAGACCACCGCCCGCAGCACCCGTCGGCCCTCGGTCGTCACCGCGTGCGCCTGACGCATCCCCCCGGTGCCCCGGGCGGCGACCAGTTCGAGGGTGGTCTGTTGCCGTCGCAGTTCGGCGGCGGCCAGCGGCGGCAGTTCTGCGGCACGGTCCTCCCGGGCCGCGACCAGGGGTTCGTCCACGGAGTCGGCGACGGCGCCCTCGGCAACCCCGTCCCGGGCCGGGTCCAGCAGCAGGTGGATGCGGAGCGAGGCCAGCGAACAGTCGTCCGCCCAGGTCCGCAGACCCGGGTCCGGGGCGTCCCCGCCCCGGAGTGCGTACGGCAATGCGACGGGCGCGTCGGCCAGCATCCGCAGGGCCAGGTCCCCGGCCTCGTCCTCGGTGGCGCACTCCCCGCCGGCGGTGGCTTCGGCCAGTGCGGTGCGGACCAGGTCGACCCGTTCGCCCCACTGTCCGGCGTCCCCGCCCGCGCTCAGCACCGCCCACAGCGGGCGCAGCAGTTCGTCGTCGCCGCCGAGCAGCGACACGCAGCGGTCGAGGCAGGCGAGGCCGCTGACGGCGAGCCCCCTCTCGTCCGCCTCGGAGATCAGTTCGACCAGGCTCATGACGCCTCCCGTCACCACCGGCGTGGCGCCTTCCTGCGGCGTCCGCACTTGTCCTTTCTGCGTGTCCCGCGCCCCAGGCGTCACAGCCGCATCACTCCGAGGCGTTCCAGGAAGCGGAAGAACAGTTGCTCGGCGGAGGGGTCCGCACGGGCGCCCAGCACCTCGACGAGCGGTCCCGGGGCCACGGCCGCCCCGGCCTCCGCCGCCCAGCCGACCGCCCGGTCCGCGGCGTCCGTCGGCGTGAGGAAGTAGTCCTCCAGGGTGCGTTCGTCGCCGCCGAGGTGGGCTGCGGTGGCCGCCCGGTCCAGGCAGGTGGTCCAGCCTCCGCCGTCCGGGGCCGCGGCCTCCACCACCACGCACGCGCTGTTCATGACGTACCCGAACAGGGCCGGGGCACCGGTCTCCAGCGCCAGGGCGTTCATGCTGCCGATGTCGGTGCCGTCCTCGCCGCCCGGGCACTCCCAGACCTGCCAACCGTCGGCGCGTCGCTCCAGCAGGCTGAGTTCGCCCCGGACGGCCGCGAGGGCGTCGGTGCCGTCGAGCGGTTCCCCGCCCCGGCCCACGACGTAATAACCCCAGTAGCCCATTCGGTCGTCCCCCGTCCCGAGCGAAATCCCGCCATACGCGGACGCCGACCAGATCACCACACTGCCGCGGCCGTGCGCTAGCCCTTGGGCGCTTTGTGGCGGTTCACTCCGATGGGTCGGCCCCGGTGCGCGCCCCGGCGACGGGGTGCGTCCCGTTTCCTCCCGCTTCCCCGTCCCCCGCCTCCGTGCGGCCGGGGAGCGCCGTACCGGGTGACCGCCCGCCGATGCGTCGAACGGCAGACGCCCCGGTACGACATCCGCCGCAGGGTTCCTGCACCCGGTGGCCCCGGGCGACGACGGGCCGGCTCAGTCGACCCGGTCCGCGAGGCGGACGAACTCGTCCCAGGCGAGGGCGGGTCGGGCCGGGTCCCACAGCTTCTGGGCGGTCGCCCGCAGCGGCAGCCTGATGCCGGCCGCGACCTGCGCGGGGGTCTGCGCGTTCGGGAAGTCGCCCCACACCGCGAAGGAACCGCCGAGGATCTGCCGGTCGTAGCGCCGGTCGACGGGGCGGGTGCCCCGCACCACCAGCGGGGTCCACTCCTCGTAGATCCGCCGCCCGGTCGGGTACGTGAACTGGTTGGGCTCCCCGAGGACGTAGTAGAGGTACTCGTCGTTGTAGTTGACCAGCGGGCGACCGGTGCGCAAGTACTCCACGGGCTCCCGGGCGCCGATCTCGGTCCCCGTCCAGTACGCGGTCTCGATGTCCTCGGCGGGCTGCACCCCGCCCCGGAAGAACCCGTCGTTCCAGGCCCGCGGTCGCCGGCCCAGGTCGCGCACCGTCTCGGCCCGGTCCTCGACCCAACCGGTGGCGAGGTCGCGGACGGTGGCCCCGGCCCCGTACCGCTCCCGGGCCGCCGCGGCGAGTTGCGGGTAGTGGGCGGCCGGGTCCCGGGCGAAGAGCGCCGGGTACTCGTCCCCGCCCAGGTGCCAGTACGGGCCGGGGAACAGCTCCGCGTACTCGCGCAGCAACTCGTCCACGATCTCTCCCGCCCCGGGCCGGGATATGTCGACGGCGCCCCGCGGACCCGAGCCGTCGGTACCGCGCAGTTGCAGGTCGGGGTGGGCGGCGATCACCGCACCGAGGTGCCCCGGGGAGTCGATCTCCGGCACCACGTCGATGTGCCGGCTGCGCGCCAGCGCCAGGATCCGGCGGACCTCGGCCTTGGTGAGGTGGTCCCGGGACACCACCTCCGGGTGCCGGTCGGAGGCGATGCGGAAGCCCTGGTCGTCGGAGAAGTGCAGGCCCAGCTCGTTGAACTTGAGGTCGCCCAGCTCCCGGATGCGGTCCTCGATCCAGTCGACGGAGTAGGTCTTGCGGGCGATGTCCAGCATGAAGCCGCGCCGGGGCTTGGCCGGCTCGTCGCGGACGACTCCCTCGGGCGCCGCCCCCGCCCCGCGCACCGCCTGTTTGAGGGTGCGGGTGCCGTGGAAGACGCCCCGCTCGGTGGCGCCGGCGATCCGGACCCGGTCGTCCCGCACCGTCAGGACGTACGCCTCGGAACCGCCGTCGCCGTCGCCGTCGAGGACCAGTTCCACGTCCCCGGGCCCGGCCGCCGCGTCCCCCGCGAACCCGAGCCCCAGCTCGTCCGCGATCAGCCGGCCCTCGTCGGCGAGCACGGCATCGGCGACGACGACCCGCCGGTCCGCCGCGGGCCGCCAGCCGGGACCCCGGGCCGGGGTGTGCTCCCGTACCGCGGGAATGGTGAGCGGCGCCCGGGACAACGGGCCGGTGGGGCTGGGGCGGGCCGACTCGGCGGGCCCGGACGGGGACGCGGCGGGTCCGGTGGACGTCGGGGAGTCGGCCGTGGCGTCGGCACCGGTGCCCTCGCCGTCGCCGAGCACCAGCGCGAGCACCGCGGCGAGCCCGCCCAGGACGACGAGGACGGCGAGCGCGAGGAGCACCGTGACGGTCCGGCGGGGCCCGTCGACCCGCCGGTGCTTCGGGGACGGCGCATGCCCCCGCGGCTTCCTCGTCATGCCCTCGACCCTCTCCCGTCCCCGGGTGCGGCGCACCTCGGGCGAGTCCCTATCATCGGCGCCGACGACGCGTCAGCGATCCCGGTCGACGTCAGCGCAGCGGACCCAAACTCTTCCGTTCGGGTGATATCCGTGCCCCTGTCGGACGCCTTCCGGCAGCGGATCGCTAGCGTGGCCGCACAGATCTCATCCGTGCCGTCCGCACCATCCGGCACAACCGCTTCCCACCTGCGACGGCGCACACCTTCCGCACCGCCGCACCGTCCCGGCGCCACGCGACCCACGCCGTCGCACCGTTCCTCACCAGGGAGCCACGCTGCCCTCTCACGGGTTCCTCCGACCGACCGCCGCCGCCGGACCGCCCCGGCAGCGCACCCCCGTCCCGGCCGGCCTCGACCGGCTGAACTCCGCCCCGCCCGAGACCGCGCTCGGCGCGTTCCTGGGCTGCTGCGCCAGCCACCGGTGGGCCGCCCGACTCACCGCGCACCGCCCCTACCCGACGCTGGAGGCCCTGCTGGCCGCCGCGGACGAGGCGGCGTACGACCTCACGGCCCCCGACCTCGCGGAAGCCCTCGCCCGGGAAGCCCCCACCCGTCCGCCCAGCGCCACCGGGCCGGGCCATTCCGCCGCCCGCACCGCACTGAGCGCCGCGCACGCCGCCTACGAGAGCAGATTCGGCCACGTCTTCCTGCACTGCCTGGACGACTGCCCGCCGGAGGAGGCGCTCGACCGGGTGCTCAGCTCGCTGCGCACCCGGCTGGGCCACGACCCGGAGGAGGAACGGGCGCTCGTCGCCGACGAACTGCGCCGGATCGCCCGCGGGCGCCTCACCCGACTGGCGCAGGACCGCACCACGACCGCGACGGCCCCCGGAACCGACCGTCGGCCCGCCCCGCACCCCGGCGCGCAGGGAACAACCGGAGGGTCATTTCTCCACGAATGACCGAAAAGAGCCCTTCTGAGGGTCCGTTCGACCCTTCGGAGAGTGACCGAAAAGCGATGTCGATCACCCATACGTGCCCGTTTGATTGCCTGTTTGATCACACCGGCCGGCCCCACGTGAAGGTTCCGACAAGTCGTCGCTACGATGGCCGGGGCCGGTGGACCGTACCCGGCCGGGCCAGACCGACACCCCAAGCCGGCAGGCCCTGATCCCCGCTCCCGGAGGGTTCTTCCGTGCCGGCTGGAACGCTGTACCGCGGCCGGGAAGGAATGTGGTCCTGGGTGGCTCATCGAGTCACCGGCGTCCTCATCTTCTTCTTCCTGTTCGTCCATGTGCTGGACACCGCACTCGTCCGTGTCTCCCCGGAGGCGTACGACAAGGTCGTCGCCACCTACAAGACACCCCTCGTCGCGCTCTTGGAGTACGGCCTCGTCGCCGCCGTCCTCTTCCACGCGCTGAACGGCCTTCGGGTGATCGCCGTCGACTTCTGGTCGAAGGGCCCCCGCTACCAGAAGCAGATGCTGTGGACCGTCGTCGGCATCTGGGTCGTGCTGATGATCGGGGCGCTGTACCCGGTGCTCGGCCACGCCGTTCGTGAAGTCTTCGGGAGCTGACGCACATGTCGACCGATCTCTCCGCACAGTCCGGCATCGGCGCCGTCGAAGGCGCGGCCGTCTACGGCCCCGACAACCCGGCCCCCCTCATCGAGGCCCCCCGCAAGCGCACCGGCAAGACGCCGAAGTCCACGCGCGGGAACTTCGAGCTGTACGGGTGGCTGTTCATGCGCCTGTCCGGCATCGTCCTGGTCGTCCTCGTCCTCGGGCACCTGCTGATCCAGCTGGTCCTCGACGGCGGCGTGTCCAAGATCGGCTTCGCCTTCGTGGCGGGCCGCTGGGCCTCGCCCTGGTGGCAGACCTGGGACCTGGTGATGCTCTGGCTCGCGATGCTGCACGGCGCCAACGGCCTGCGCACGGTCATCAACGACTACGCCGAGCGCCCGAACACCCGGCTCTGGCTCAAGGGCCTGCTCTACACCGCCACGGTGTTCACGATCCTGCTGGGCACGCTGGTGATCTTCACCTTCGACCCGAACATCCGCTAGGCACGGGGCTGAGGCAACCACCATGAAGATCCACAAGTACGACACCGTCATCGTCGGCGCGGGCGGCGCCGGAATGCGCGCCGCCATCGAGGCCACGAAGCGCAGCCGCACCGCCGTGCTGACCAAGCTCTACCCCACCCGGTCCCACACGGGCGCCGCGCAGGGCGGCATGGCCGCCGCGCTCGCCAACGTGGAGGAGGACAACTGGGAGTGGCACACCTTCGACACCATCAAGGGCGGTGACTACCTGGTCGACCAGGACGCCGCCGAGATCCTGGCGAAGGAGGCCATCGACGCCGTCCTCGACCTGGAGAAGATGGGCCTGCCGTTCAACCGGACCCCGGACGGCACCATCGACCAGCGCCGGTTCGGCGGGCACTCCCGCAACCACGGCGAGGCCCCCGTCCGCCGCGCCTGCTACGCGGCGGACCGCACCGGCCACATGATCCTCCAGACGCTGTACCAGAACTGCGTCAAGGAGGGCGTCGAGTTCTTCAACGAGTTCTACGTCCTCGACCAGCTGATCACCGAGGTCGACGGGGTCAAGCGCTCGGCGGGCGTCGTCGCCTACGAGCTGGCCACCGGCGAGATCCACGTCTTCCAGGCGAAGTCCGTGATCTACGCCTCCGGCGGCACCGGCAAGTTCTTCAAGGTCACCTCCAACGCGCACACCCTCACCGGCGACGGCCAGGCGGCCTGCTACCGGCGCGGGCTGCCGCTGGAGGACATGGAGTTCTTCCAGTTCCACCCGACCGGCATCTGGCGCATGGGCATCCTGCTGACGGAGGGCGCCCGCGGTGAGGGCGGCATCCTGCGCAACAAGGACGGCGAGCGCTTCATGGAGAAGTACGCGCCGGTCATGAAGGACCTCGCGTCCCGTGACGTCGTCTCCCGCTCCATCTACACCGAGATCCGCGAGGGCCGCGGCTGCGGCCCCGAGGGCGACCACGTCTACCTGGACCTCACGCACCTCCCGCCGGAGCAGCTGGACGCCAAGCTCCCGGACATCACCGAGTTCGCGCGGACCTACCTCGGCATCGAGCCCTACACGGACCCGATCCCGATCCAGCCGACCGCGCACTACGCCATGGGCGGCATCCCGACCAACGTCGAGGGCGAGGTGCTGGCGGACAACACCACCGTGGTGCCGGGCCTGTACGCGGCCGGCGAGGTCGCCTGCGTCTCGGTGCACGGCGCCAACCGCCTGGGCACCAACTCGCTGCTCGACATCAACGTCTTCGGACGCCGCGCGGGCATCGCCGCCGCCGAGTACTCCGCCACGGCCGACTTCGTGGAGCTGCCGGAGGACCCGGCCGCGCTCGTCGTCGACCAGGTCGAGCGGCTGCGCAACTCCACCGGCACCGAGCGGGTCGCCGAGATCCGCAAGGAGCTCCAGGAGACGATGGACGCCAACGTGATGGTGTTCCGCACGGAGCAGACCATCAAGACGGCCGTCGAGAAGGTCGCCGAACTGCGCGAGCGCTACAAGAACGTGTCCGTGCAGGACAAGGGCAAGCGGTTCAACACGGACCTGCTGGAAGCGATCGAGCTGGGCAACCTGCTCGACCTGGCCGAGGTCATGGCCGTCTCGGCGCTGGCCCGCAAGGAGTCCCGCGGCGGTCACTACCGCGAGGACTACCCGAACCGCGACGACGTCAACTTCATGCGCCACACCATGGCGTACCGCGAGGTCGCGGCCGACGGCACGGACTCGGTCCGTCTCGACTACAAGCCGGTCGTCCAGACCCGCTACCAGCCGATGGAGCGTAAGTACTGATGGCAACCCCCGTACTCGACAAGGCCGAGGCCGCGGCCTCGTCCTCCCACCTGATCACGGTCACGTTCCGCATCCGGCGCTTCAACCCGGAGCTGACGGCGGACGCCGTGTGGGAGGACTTCCAGTTCGAGATCGACCCCAAGGAGCGGGTCCTCGACGGCCTCCACAAGATCAAGTGGGACCTGGACGGCACCCTCACCTTCCGCCGCTCCTGCGCCCACGGCATCTGCGGCTCCGACGCGATGCGCATCAACGGCCGCAACCGGCTGGCGTGCAAGACGCTGATCAAGGACATCAACCCGGCGAAGCCGATCACGATCGAGCCCATCAAGGGCCTCACGGTCCTCAAGGACCTGATCGTGGACATGGAGCCGTTCTTCCAGGCGTACCGGGACGTCATGCCGTTCCTGATCACCAAGGGCAACGAGCCGACCCGGGAGCGCTACCAGTCCGCCGAGGACCGCGAGCGCTTCGACGACACCACCAAGTGCATCCTGTGCGCCGCGTGCACCTCGTCCTGCCCGGTGTTCTGGAACGACGGCCAGTACTTCGGCCCGGCCGCGATCGTCAACGCCCACCGCTTCATCTTCGACTCGCGCGACGAGGCCGGCGAGCAGCGGCTGGAGATCCTCAACGACAAGGACGGCGTGTGGCGCTGCCGCACCACGTTCAACTGCACGGACGCCTGTCCGCGCGGCATCGAGGTCACCAAGGCGATCCAGGAGGTGAAGCGGGCGCTGATCACGCGCCGCTTCTGACCTGACGCGACACGCGAGAGGGCCGCCGCACCGGGGGGGGGGGGGGGGGCCCCGCCCGGGGGGCCCGGGGGGGGGGCCGCGGGCGC
>NZ_JBEOWM010000087.1:0-14435 GCF_040296045.1 Streptomyces sp. NPDC002490
CTCCTCCGCACCCCCCGGCGCCGCCGCCGCGAGCTCCGCCAGAAGCCCCGACACCAACCCCTTGTTCGACTCAACAACACTCATGAAGACACTCCGTGTTCTCTGCGTATCTCGAACCGTGCACAGTTTTCTCAGTTTTTGACGGAGCCGTTGGTCAGGCCCGCGACTAGATATCGCTGCGCGATGAACGCCAGCGCAAAGATGGGCAGGGCCAAGAGGATCACTCCGGCTGATGCCTGATGCAATTGTGGAACTGACTGTCCGACCTGAGCGGAGAGGAAGACCGGAACGGTGAGGGCGTCGACGTTCGTCAGGACGACGGGCAGCAGGTAGGACTGGAAGGCCAGCAGGAAGGCGAACATTCCGGCGGTGATGAGCCCGGGGCCCATGACCGGAAGGATGACTCTGGCGAAAGCGCCCCAGCGGGAGCAGCCGTCGATCATGGCGGCCTCGTCCAACTCCAACGGAACGGCCATGAAGAAGTTGCGCAGTAGCCAGATCGTGAACGGCTGGTCCACGGCGACGAATGCGAGGGCGAGTCCCAGCTTCGAATCGTAGAGCCCCAGGTCCGTCATGAACTGGTAGAACGGCAGCATGATGGCGAATCCCGGAATGGCGCGGAACAGCATGGCCAGCGCGAGAATCAGGGCGGAAGCCCGGCCGCCGAACCGTGAGAGCGCGTATGCCGCGGGAGCGGATACGAGCAGTGTCATGACGAGGGACATCACCCCGATGATCACGGAGTTGAGGACGAATCGATAGTAGTCCGTCCCCTCCCACAGGCTGACGAACGCTTCGAACGACGGCTGGTAGAAGAATTGGGGTGGACTGGCGAACGCCGTGTCGATGGGCTTGGTGGCCGTCATGAGGGTCCACAGCATGGGGGAGACCATGACGAAGGTCACGGCGGTCAGCGCCAGGGTGACCAGCACGGTGGTGCGCCGTGTACGCCGCGAAAGAGAGTACTTCCCCTGTTTGTTGGCCGGGGGCTGCTCAGGAATTTCGGTACGGTCGCCGGCGGCGGTTGGGGTCGTGGTGCTCATGTCCCTTTCACTTCCCTGTAGACCTGGCGAACGAATGGCGAAATGAGCGCGCACATGACGATGAGCATGAGGACGTTCACCGCACTGCCGAGTCCGAGGTTCTGCTGGTCCCGTGCGAATGCGTTCTCGTACACGTACATGCTGACCGACTGCGTGCCCACGGTCTGTGCGTTGGGTGAGAGGGGGACCAGGGCGTCGAAGACCCCGAGCCCGCCCATGACGGCGATGAGGGCGATGAATCGGAACATGGGGCCCAGCAGCGGGATCACGACGTGGCGCTGCCGCTGCCACCAGTTCGCCCCGTCGACGATCGCCGCCTCGATCTGCGCGTCGGGAACGCCCTTCAGCGCGCCGAGCAGCACCAGCATGACGAAGGGGGCAGCCGCCCAGGTGGCCTCGACGAGAACCAGTGAGCGGTTGGGCCAGGTGCTGGTGAACCACTCGACGTGCTCACCGGTCAGCTTCTCCACCAACTGATTGGCGAGTCCGCCGAAACTGTCGTCGAACAGCCACGAGAACGCGGTGGCGCTGATGACCGCCGGGATGATGTAGGGAACCAGCAGGATGCCGAGGAAGACCGAGCGCCCTCGGCGTGCCCGGTGCAGGAGCAGCGCGAGTCCGTAGCCGAGTACCAGGACCACGGCCGTGTGGGCGATGGCGAAGCCGACGGTGAATCCGACGGCTGTATGGAACATGGGGTCACGCAGCACCTGCGAGTAGTTGCTGAATCCGATCCACTGTCCGGGTGCGCCGTACTCGACTCGCTGAAAACTCCAGACGAACGTGTACATCAGTGGAAGAACCAGCAGCGCACCCATGACGATCACACTGGGAGCCACGCCCACTGCGAAATCACGACGCCTCATGGCGGCCTTTCGTAGAGAATCGAAACGATGGGTCAGCGAGCCGGGGAACCCCGGCGGAGCGGGACCGCCACGGGTCGGCCGCGCGTCCGCCGGGGCGGGCCGGACCGTGCTTCAGCTGCCCTTCAGAGCGGCGGTGCCTGCCTTCTGGCACTGCCGGAGGACCGACTCCACGGAGGCCTTGCCGCTGAACGCCTTCTGGAGCAGCGGGCTGGTGGCGTTCTGCATGTTTCCCAGCCACGTTTCCGCCGGAGGCGTCACCGCCCCGTTGTCCAGGGCGTGGCGGACGGCCGCCGTGTAGGGGGCGGTCCCGTCGCTGACGACTCCCGTCCGAGCGGGATAGGCGGCAGGCACGGCCTGCCGGGAGGCGGCCGGGCTGATCGATGCGGCCATCATCCGGAACAGGAGGTCGGGGTCGATCTTGCTGTTCTTCGGGATGGACCACCCGTCGACCGAGACGAGCGACCCCGGCTTGCCGCCGGGCTCGACGGCGGGCGGCGAAGCGAAGGCGAACTTGTCCGCGTGGGTGGTGAACTTGGGATTGGACAGGTCGGCCATCCGACCCGAGTACATGATCCCGATCGCGGCCTTGCCGTTGAACAGCTGCTGCTGCACACGGGGCTGGTCGAAGGCGAGGACCTGGGGGTCCATGTAGGGCTTCAGCGCCGTGAGGGCTTCGACCCCCTTCTTCGCCTGCGGCGACCCGAAGGTCACCTCTCCCGTACCGGAATCGACGTACGACAGGCCTTGCGAGGCCATCGTCTGTTCGAACAGGGTGGAGGTGCTGTCGGCGAAGGGCAGCGCGATGGGGTGCTTCACCTGCCCTGACTGCTTGATCTTCTCGGCCGACGACTTGAGCTCGGCGTAGGTCTTCGGCGGCTGGAGTCCCAGCTCGTCGAAGACGTCCTTGCGGTAGACCAGCACGCCGACGTTGGCCTGGGTGGGCAGCGCGTAGAGCTTCCCGTCGTAGGACAGCCCCTTGAGCATCGTCTCGTCGATCTCGCCGAGCCGGTACTCGTCCTTGTACTTGGCGAACAGCGAGTCGAGCGCGAGGAGCTTGTCCGTCGAGGCGTACCGCGGCACCGCGCCCGAGTACATCTCGATGATGTCGTAGGTGCCCTGGTTGCCCGCGAGGGTGGTCGCCGTCTTCTGGTACTGACCGCTGAAGTCGATCGGCGCGTGCCGGACGGTGACCCCGTTCTTGGAGCAACTCTTGACCATGGCGTTGGTGAAGGGGTCGGTGGCCGATGAGTTGTAGGCGAGCACGTTCACCGTGGCCGACGTCTTCGGCGGGATGTCGCACTCGACCGCTTTCAGATCGCCGCCCGCGGCCTTGGAACCTGCCCCGCACGCGGTCGTCAGAGCCAGCGCACCTGCGATCGCCACCAGGGAGAGCGACTTGGACGTGCGGAGTACAGGCATCGGAAACCTCCAGGTAACGGGTTATGCATCCGTATACTTGATGAGCTCCCTCAGTGCTGTCAAGAGATCCCGATAGTTGCTGTTCAGTAGGGATTAAAGGTCTCGTAGTGCCCTCCGGTGCAATGCCTTGTCAACTGTGCAAGCGTATGTATAGCCTGCCGTGTCATGATGAGTTCCACGCTTGCCGCCTCCGCATACCGCCCCTATGACAGCGTCGAGGCGTACGTCCTCGGATGCACCGACGAGATCTGGACCGAGCGAGGGATAGGCCGCATCGCGAGCACCTACTACGCGCCGGACGTCGTCGTCCACGGAGCCCTCGGGAGCGTGCGGGGAATCCAGCCCGTGCTGGACGGAACCACGATGAGCATCAGCGCCTATCCGGACGAGGTCGGCCGGGGCGAGGACGTGGTCTGGGAGCCGAGGGGCGTCGACTCCTTCATCTCCTCCCACCGGGTCTTCAGCACCGCGACCAACTCGGGGTGGACCGGATACGGCCCGCCCACCCACCGGCGCATCGCCAAGCGCGCGCTCGCCCACTGCTTGGTGCGAGGGGGGCGCATCGTGGAGGAGTGGGTGGTCCGTGACGAGTACCGGCTGGTGGTCGATCTCGGCCTCGATCCGGCCGAGGTCGCGGCCCGGCTGGCCCGCGGCCGTCCCTGGAGCCCGCTGGACATCGGCCCCCTGCCGGCGAGTCCGCTGGAGAGCGGGGTGTCCGGTGTGCGGACTCCCGGGCCGGCCGAGGACGACTGCGCACGGCTGGTGGAGATGACCGAGACCCTCTGGAACGCGCGCATGCTCCACGTCCTGCCCCGGTACGTGGACCGGGACGTCGTGCTGCGCACCTCGCGCGGGCGTCTGCTGCAAGGTCTCCGTGAGTACTCCACCGAGACGCTCGACCTGCTGGCCCCCTTCTCGGGGGCGGAACTCCGCGTCGTGGACGTCTGCGCGCACGACGACCACCGCAAGGGACGACGGGTCTCCCTCGTGTGGCTGCTGACGGGCCGCTACGGCGGAACGGAACGCTTCGGCCCCGGGTCCGGCCAGCGCGTCGAGATCCTCGGCTCCACCCAGTACGTCGTGGCGGACGGACGCGTCGTCGAGGAGTACCGGGTGTACGACGAACTCGCCCTGATGATCCAGATCCAGCAGACCAACGAGGAGCGAGGGACCGCTTCGGCGGGTGCGCCCGCCGCAGCGCGGGCGGAGGCCCGCGGGAAGGACGTCACGGGCTGAGACACCGCACCGGCCGGCGGGCCGGTGCCGGAGCACGCTGACGAAGATGCACCGCAGCGGCACGACGTGCCGCTTTTCGAAAGGAAGACACATCGTGGTTGACCGGGCCCCGTCGCAGTCGATGGACGGCTATCCCTTCGTGGACATCGTCGATTTCGTCGAGCGCACCACTTACCAGATCTGGAACGACCGCCGGCCGGAACTCGTCCCGAAGTGGTATCCGAAGGACTCCGTGATCTGGACCGACGGCGGTGACCTGGTCGGCGAGGAGGCCGTCACCGCGGACACGGCGGAGCGGCGGCGCGGCTTCTCCGACTACTACGGCGTCATCGACGACACCATCTGGACGGGCGACGACGAGAGCGGCTACCGGACCTCCATGCGATGGGTCGCCCGCGGCACCCACGACGGGCACAGCAAGCTGGGCGAGCCCACGGGCCGACGGGTGAGCAACAGTTCGATCTCCCACTGCGTGGTGGTCGGGGACCAGTACGTCGAGGAGTGGGCGGGCGGCAACGCGCTCGCCTTTCGCCGGCAGCTCGGCCACGCCCTGGAACCGGCCGTGGCTGCCCTGCGCCCCTCCGGCATGCCCACCGGAGAGGCGGCGCCGGAGCGCACCAGGAGCCTGGGCGCGACGGTCCCCGCCGTACCGGAGGAGGTGGACGGTGCGGGACTCTTCGTCACCGACCTGCTGAACGGCTTGTACAACGATCGCGACCTCACCCTGGCCGACCGCTTCTACGCACCGGGTGCTCCCTACTCCTTCGGCACGAGCCGGCTCGGGTTCGGCCCCGCGGGCGCCCGAGCCGAGGTGGAGCGGTGGCACGAGCTCCTCCCCGACCTCCACCTGGAGGTGGAGGAGCTGTACTGGAACGACGACACTCCGACGCGCTCGCGCGTGGCGGTCCGCTACCGGTTGCGCGGCACCGCGGTCAACGACGCGGGGCGCAGCCGTCCCGTGTCCCTGATGTGCTTCCACCACATCCATGTCCGCGGACGGCTCGTCGTCGCGGAATGGGCCGAGTACAACGAGCTCGCGCTGCTCGCTCAGGTGGGGTGAACATGCCGTCCGTCATCGATCTCGAACTCCGCCACGGAGCGCGGAACTACCACCCGCTGGACGTCGTCCTGGAAAGCGCCCGAGGAGCCTGGGCCGTGGGCTCGGACGGTCGCAGGTACCTGGACTTCCTGGCCGGGTACTCCTCCCTCAACTTCGGCCACCGTCACCCCGTGCTGATCGAGGCGGCGAGGAAGCAGCTGGACCGGCTCACGCTGACCAGCCGGGCCTTCCACCACGACCAGCTCGGCCCGTTCTGTGCGGAACTCGCGGAGATGGCCGGCAAGGACATGGTGCTTCCCATGAACACCGGTGCCGAAGCGGTGGAGAGCGCGATCAAGGTCGCTCGCAAATGGGGGTACGAAGTCCGGGGCGTGCCCGCGGACCGGGCGACCATCGTCGTCGCCGAGGGCAACTTCCACGGGCGGACGACGACGATCGTCGGGTTCTCCGGCGACGACAACGCGCGGGCCGGCTTCGGCCCCTTCGGCGGAGGCTTCCGCACGGTGCCCTTCGGTGACGCCGCAGCGCTGGCGGACGCCTTCGACGAGACGACCGTCGCCGTCCTGGTGGAACCCGTCCAGGGCGAGGCCGGAGTGATCGTTCCGCCTCCGGACTACCTGCCGGCGGTGCGGGAGCTGTGCACGCGCAACGGCGCCCTGTTCATCGCGGACGAGATCCAGTCGGGGCTGGGGCGGACGGGCCGCACCTTCGCCTGCGACCACTGGGGCGTGGTGCCCGACGTGTACGTCCTGGGCAAAGCGCTCGGCGGAGGCATCGTCCCGGTCTCCGCGGTGGTCGCGGACGCCCCGGTCCTCGGAGTGCTCTCCCCGGGGCAGCACGGCAGCACCTTCGGCGGCAATCCGATGGGCTGTGCCGTGGCGAGAGCCGTGATCGGACTGCTCAAGGACCGCACGATCGGCGACACGGTGCGTGAACGGGGCCGGCAGCTCGCGGCCCGCCTGTCCGGTCTCGAGGGACGGGGCGTCGTGGCGGTCCGGTGCCTGGGACTGTGGGCCGGGATCGACATCGAACCCTCGCTGGCTTCGGGCCGCACCGTCTGCGAGGGGCTCGCCGAACGGGGTGTCCTCGCCAAGGACACGCACGGAAGCACCTTGCGCTTCGCACCTCCGCTGTTCGTCACGGCCGACGAGGTGGACTTCGCGGTCGATGCCCTCGCCGACGTCCTGGCCGCGCAGGGCCGGGACTGAGCCGACCCCGCTGATGCCGAGCCCACTGTCGGGCTCGGCATCAGCGGGTCAGCGGCCCGGAACGGGTGAACTTCAAACATACGCATGCAGCGGCCCTGGCTGCGGGTTCCCTGAGAGGTGATCCTCACAAGTCCGTGACCGGGCTGGAAGCTGACCTCGCGGCAAGCGGCTGAGCGTGGCATATGATGGCATACGCAATCCACTTCGACCACGGGGGCACAACATGGCGATCACGAGCCGCGACGTCGCCCGGCTGGCCGCAGTTTCCCAGCCCACCGTCTCGCGGGCTCTGCGCGACGACCCCCGGGTGTCCGAGGCGACGCGCGCCCGTGTCCGGGAGGCGGCCCAGGCCCTCGGCTACGTCCCCAGCGAGGCCGGACGCAACCTGGTGACCCGCGCGTCCCGCCGGATCGGCATCGTCGTCACCGATCTGACCAACCCGTTCTACCCGCACCTGATCGGCCCGCTCCACGACGAGCTGGAGCGACTGGGCTATCGGATGATGCTCCTGGCCGAGCGGTCGGACGCCAAGATCGCCGGGGAACAGTTGCTGGACGGCTCTGTCGACGGTGTGGTGCTCACCACGGGCACGAGCGACTCCACCCTCCCCGCCGAGTTGCAGCGCAGGGGCCTGCCCTTCGTCTTCCTCAACCGGGAGTCCGCCGCCGGCGCGGGGGACGCCGCAGTGGTCGACAACGCCGAGGGCGGGCGACTCGTCGCCGCCGAACTCGTCCGTCTCGGGCACCGCCGGATCGCCGGGATCTTCGGGCCCTCCGACACGACCACGGGACGCGACCGTGAGCTCGGCTTCAGGCTGGCCCTCGCCGAGAGCGGTGTCGGCCTGCCTCCGGAGTACGCACGCCACGGCCCGTTCGAGTTCGACACCGGATACCGCGGGTTGCGGGAACTGCTCGAACTCGAACCGCGCCCGACGGCCGTGTTCTGCGGCAACGACGTCGTCGCCATCGGCGTGCTCAACGGAGCCGTGCACGCAGGCGTCCGCGTCCCCGAGGACCTGACGGTGGTCGGTTTCGACGACCTGCCCATGGCCGGCTGGGAGGCCTTCCGACTCACCACGGTCCACTACGACCTCCCCGGCCTCGCCGCTGCGGCAGCCCGCTTGCTCGTCGAGCGCATCGCCGACCGTAAGGGCGACCTGCCCCCGCGGCGCGAGGTGCTGACCACGACCCTGGTGAAGCGCGGCACCCACGCCGCCCCGCCGACGAGTTGACGGCACGGCAACCGGATCCGCACCCGGTCACCGTGCCGTCGGACCGTCGCCGTCAGAGTGTTCGGTCCGGTGCCCGACCGCCGGTGTCCTGCACACCGCCCGGATTCGAAGAGCCCACCGCGGCGGCTTCCTCCAGGGTCTTCCGCAGGACGGCGGTGAGGTTGTACAGCACCGTGGCACCCGTGCTCCGGGCGCGTTCGGCCCCGGCGGTGTCCCCGACGATGCTCAGGACCGTGCGTCCCGCCCTGCCCGCTTCCGCGTGCACCGCGGCGACCGCCCGGTCGACCGCACCGGCTTCGGGCAGCCCGAGCGAGACCGCGAGGTCCGCCGGACCGACCAGGACGGCGTCCACGCCGTCGACGGACAGAATCCCGCGAGCGTTGTCGCATCCCTCAGCGGTCTCGATCATGACGACGACCAGGGTCGATTCGGCCGCTCGCCGCAGATGCTCCGCGGCCTCGACCGTGCCGTACCGACCGGCCCTGCCGTAGGTGGCGAAGCCCCTCTCCCCCAGCGGGGGGTAGTGCGCGTGCGCCACCGCCCGCCGGGCGTCCTCGACGTCTTCGACACGGGGGACGACGACGCCGCTCGCACCGAGGTCCAGACTGCGCAGGACGAGCCCCGGTTCGTCCTCGCCGACACGGACCAGGACGTCGATGCCGTAGGCCTGAGCACCCACCAGGTGGTGCTGCAGTGCCACCAGATCGTCCGGTCCGTGCTCGCAATCGATGACGAGGTAGTCCAGTCCCGCGAGGGCGGCCATCTCGACCAGGGGCTCCGCCGGCATCCGGAGCAGCCCCCCGACCAGACGTTCCCCCGCCGCCCACCGTGCCTTTAGACCTCGCGGCCGGTCGGACCGGGCCCCGGCGTTCACCGGGCCGCCATTCCGGCACTGAGATCGATGTCGGCGGCGCACAGGCCGGGCATCTGCAACATGGCGATCACAGCCAGCCCCACCTCCTGTTCCGTGACCATGCGGCCCAGAGCGGCACGGGAGACGAAGTCCTTCTCGGCCTGCTCGTAGGGGATGCCCAGACGCTCCGACTCGAGCCGGAAGTTGCGGTGCATGCGCGGACCGTCCACCGGACCCGGGGACAAGGAGTTGACGTTGACTCCCGACGGTCCCACCTCTCCCGCGAGGGTGGTGGTGAGACCGATCACCGCCATCTTCGAGGCGCAGTACGGCGTGCGCCGCAGCAGCGGACGCTTCCCCGATACCGACGCCAGGTTGATCACGTCCCCCGTGCCCCGTTCGGCCATCCCGGGCACGAACGCACGACACATCAGGTAGACCCCGCGGACGTTCACGGCGAACACCTCGTCCCATTCGTCCGGGGTGACCTCCGTGAGCGGGCTGACCGGCCCGGCGACTCCGGCGTTGTTGACGAGGACGGAGACCTCCTCCTGCGCGAGTTCGTCGGCGAGGGCGGCGACCGACTCCGCAGCCGCGACATCGCAGACCGCGGCCCGGCCCGGCACGGGCAGGGCCGCAACGGTCTCGGCGAGCGCGGCGTGCGTGCGCCCCACGGCGATCACCCGTGCCCCGTTGGCGGCCAGCGCCGTGGAGATCTCCCGCCCGAGGCCGTTGCCCGCCCCCGTCACCAGCGCGGTCCGCCCCGCGAGGACGCGGCTCATGCGCCCGTCCCGGCGAAGCGGTGGTCGCTCCAGGGCAGCTCGGCGCCGCCGTACTTGGCCGCCCTGACGTCTCCGGAGCGGGCGTGCCCTTCGAAGAGCTCGACCCGGGAGGCCCTTCCGCACACCTGGCCGAGCAGCGCGCTGGAGGCCGGGTCCGCGATCTCCTGATAGGTGACCGTCTTGAGGTACTTGCCGACCCAGAGCCCACCGGTGTAGCGCGCGGCTCCCCGGGTGGGGAGCACGTGATTGGTGCCGATCACCTTGTCGCCGTACGAGACGCACGTCGCCTCGCCCAGGAACAGGGCCCCGTAGTTGCGCATGCGGTCCAGGGCCAGGCGCGGTTCCGAGGTGAGGACCTGCACGTGTTCACTGGCATAGGAGTCGGCGATCCGGTAGGCCTCGTCGAGGGAGTCGGCCACGACCACCTGACCGTGGTCGTGCCAGGCGGGCCCGGCGAAGTCCCGGGTGGGCATGCCGGGAAGGATCCGCTCGATGTGGCCGAGGACCTCCCGGCCGAGTGCCTCGCTGGTGGTGACGAGCACGGCGGGGGAGTCCGGGCCGTGCTCGGCCTGGGAGAGCAGGTCGACGGCGACGACGAAGGGGTCCGCACTCTCGTCGGCGACGACGAGCGTCTCGGTGGGACCTGCGAACAGGTCGATGCCGACCTCGCCGAACAGTTGGCGCTTGGCCTCGGCGACGTAGGCGTTTCCCGGGCCCGCGATGAGGTTGACGGCGTCGACGGTCGTGGTGCCCAGCGCCATGCTCGCCACCGCCTGCACACCGCCCAGCAGGAGGATCTCGTCCGCGCCGGCCATGTGCAGCGCGGCCACGGTTGCCGCGGGGACCTCGCCGCGGATCGGCGGGGTACAGGCGGTGACCCGGGGGACTCCGGCGACCTTGGCGGTGATCACGGTCATGTGCGCGGAGGCGGTCAGGGGGTATCGGCCTCCCGGCACGTAGGCTCCTGCCGCGTCGACGGGTATGTGCCGGTGTCCCAGCCGGACCCCCGGCAGGGTCTCCACCTCGACGTCCCGCAGTGAGTCGCGCTGGTGCCGGGCGAAGGTCCGGACCTGGTTCTGGACGAACTCGATGTCGTCGAGCACCTGTTGCGGTACGCCCGCAACGATCCTCTCCACTTCCTCGGGGGCCAGTTTGAAGGACTCCGGGGACCAGTGGTCGAACTGCTGGGAATAGGAGCGGACCGCGGTGTCGCCGCGATCGCGGATGTCGGCGATGATCACTTCCACCCGGCGGCGGATCTCTTCCAGGTCGTTGCCGACCGTTTCGGTCGGGATCGGGGTCTTGAGCATGCGGGGCACGGTCTTGTCTCCTCCGTCAGGTTGTACGAGCGCGGGATCGGGGCGGCGATGCGGTTCGGCTGCGGTCCGCTCCCGCGAGGTGGTCACGCAGCAGGCTCGCCAGTTCGTCCGGTTGTTCGAGAGGTAGTAGGTGTCCGGCTTCCGGCAGAACGCTCAGCCGGGCTCCGGGAACGGCGTGTGCGATACGCCGGTGGAACTCGGGCGGGCACAGCGCGTCCCGGTCGCCGCAGACCACGAGCGTGGGACAGGCCACCGCGCCCAGGGACGCGAGCGCGTCGACCCGGGTGGACTGCGCGGCCAGTTGGGCCCGGAACACCGCCGGGCCCACCCGCCGTGCCATGGTCAGGAACCGGTCGGCCCGCTCCGGGGCGGGACTGCGCTCGGCGAACATGCCGGGCAGAATCGCTTCGCGCAGTACCGCTTCGAACCGGCCGGCACGCACGAGCCGGTCCTGTTTGCGCCAGGCGGCGAACTGTTCGGACCTGGGAGCCGCGCTGTTGGTGGAGACCGCACAGAACGCGGCGATCCGCTCGGGGGCCAGCCGGAGCGCTTCGAACCCCGCGATGGCCCCGAGGCTCAGTCCGACCATGCGGAACCGGCCCTCGACCGAACCCAGGACCTGTTCGGCCATCTCCGTGATGCTCGGCGCGTCGATCACGGCGTCGACGACGGTTCCGTCCAGGGAACCGCGCATGCCGTCCCACAGCCCGCCGTCGCAGAGCATGCCCGGCACCAGGACGACCGGCAGGTCGTCGTCGTGCCGGAAGGGCACGCTCATCGCGCACGCGGCGGGGCGAGCAGCGCGGCCGGTGCCGTGTAGCCGTTGGCGTCGACGGCCACCCCCGCCTCCAGAGCGGCCTTGACCACGTCATCGCCCCACTGGAGTCGCACCCGGCCGTCGCCGCCGTTGACGACCAACAGGGACGCGTCCTGGGAGGACGTGTTGCGCACGGTGCGCCATGCGCCTGCAGGCACCGAGAGCATGTCCCAGGGTTCCAGGCGGACGACGACGTCCTCCCGGTCGTTGAGGGTGACCTCCCAGGTCCCGTCCTTCGCGATGAGTACCTGGGTCGCCTCGTGCCGATGGGCCAGCATGCCCCGCCCCGGGGCGGCAGCGAGCCAGGAGATGTTGTGCCCGTGGGGGTAGTGGACCGGCGGCTCCTGGAAACGGTCCTCGGTCATCCCGTAGCCGACCACCGATGCGAGGCGTGCGCCGCCTCCGGGGAGTCCGCTGTCCAGGAACGGGGCGTCGGACCACGACAGCCGGTCCCGGGCCGCCACCCTCCGGCCGAGTTGTTCGACGGTGTAGCGGCGCAGCGCCGCTATCTCGTCGTCGGCCATGGGCGCGATCCGCTCCGACTCCGGGGGCAGGGGGTCGCCCGCCACCGTGTCGATCAGTCGGCTGTCCGCGCTCAGGTACAGGCCGTGGTCCGCTGCTTCGCGCAGCACGGACGGGCCCCAGATGATGCCGCCGGTCTCGTCGTGTCCGAGCACGGTGAACAGCCAGCCGTCGTCGGGGCCGACGTTGGTGAACCCGCGGAAGATCCACGTCGGGATGGACGCGATGTCGCCCTCGCGCAGGAGGAGTTCTCCTTCGTCGCCCTCGGCCCCCCACCGCAGCAGGTACTCGCCCCGGAAGCAGACGAAGACCTCCGCGGTGAAGTGCAGATGGAGGTTGTTGGTCACTCCGTTCGGCATCGCGGCCGCGCCGATGTTGAAACCGTGGGGGTCGCGCAGGTTGACCACCTGATCGGCGCTCTGCGTGACACCCGGCCCGATCATCGCGTAGTTCTCCTTGCGGTCCGATCCCGGGGTCCGGCAGTCGATGAACGCCTGGTTGCACGAGACGAACTGGCTGCGCCGGACCGTGCGCCGGATCGCTTCCTCCTGTGTGACCACCACGCTGCTCATAAGCTCCTCCTTAGTGTTAATACGTATGCATAGTAGGCCGTCATTCTCTCCTTCTGTCAAGTGGACCTGCGGCTTTGTGGTTCCGATGTGCTAGGTCCACGTATGCTCAGTGTTCCCGGGTCGGAGGTTCAGGAGGGTTTAGGTGGGGATCACCAGTCACGATGTCGCACGGCTGGCCGGCGTCTCGCAGCCCACGGTTTCGCGCAGTTTGCGGGGGGATCCTCGTGTTGCGCCCGGAACCCGCGAGAGGGTGCTGGCAGCGGCGGCGGCGCTGAACTACATCCCCAGTGAGGCGGGACGGAGCCTGTCGACCCGTGCGACCAAACGGATCGGCGTCGTCGTGACCGACCTCACCAACCCGTTCTATCCACAGCTCGTGGCACCCCTCCACGACGAGTTGGAACGGCTCGGGTACCGCATGATGCTCTTCACCGAGCGATCCGAGGACGCGGTCGCGATGGAGAGGCTGCTGGACCAGTCCATCGACGGCGTGGTGCTCACCACGGCAACCACCGATTCGATGCTCTCCGGTGAACTGATCCGCCGGGGCCTCCCGTTCGTCTTCCTCAACCGGGAGGACGACTCCGAACGGGCGGATGCCGCCGTGGCGGACAACGTCGCGGGGGCGCGGTTGGTCGCCGCGGAACTCGCCCGGCTCGGGCACCGGCGCATCGCGGGCATCTTCGGGGCGGCCAACACGAGTACGGGACGGGACCGGGAGCTCGGCTTCCGCCTCGCGCTCGCCGAAGCGGGGGTGGGACTACCGGAGACCCATGTGCGGCGCGGCCCCTTCGAGTTCGCGACGGGTCGTGACGCCCTCGCCCAACTGCTCGCCGCCGGGCCCGCTCCGACCGCCGTCTTCTGCGGCAACGACGTCATCGCAATCGGCGTTCTCGACGCAGCGCTGAAGACCGGGCTCCGCGTCCCCGCGGACCTCACCGTCATCGGGTTCGACGACATCCCGATGGCTTCCTGGGCCTCCTTCGAACTGACCACGGTCGGCCACGACATGCACGCCATGGCGCGCACTGCGGCCCGCCTGCTCGTCCGGCGGATAGCCGGAGTCGACACGGCCGGTACCGAACGGGTCGTCTTCCCCGCCGAAATGATCCTCCGTCACACGCACGGACCTGCACCGCGTCCGTGACGCCGCGCGCGGAACGCCTCGGGGCGGGCGGGCGGGGGAGCCCGACCGCCCGATGATCATGTGCGGAGGGCCCCGGGCCCCCGTGGGTGCCGGTGGAGCGGGGCCCTCGGACCGGGCTGCCCGGTGGGGTGCCCCGAGGTGGCGGATCCTTCCCCGTCGGGGTCAGTTCCGGGGCCAGCGGGGGAGGGTGGGGTCGGTGAAGTAGCGGAGGTCGTCGAGGAGGTCGAGTCCCATCTGGTGGAGGATATGGGGGATGTCGATCATTACCCAGTTGTCGATGATCTTGTTGTTGTGGTCGGTGCGGTACCAGTCGGCGACGCGCATGGTGATGTGGCGGCCGGTGGGTGGGGTGCCGAGCCA
>NZ_JBEOWM010000088.1:0-14371 GCF_040296045.1 Streptomyces sp. NPDC002490
CACTTCGATGGCGAACAACGCCGGCTGCGCAAACTCCGTACGGTCCAGCAGGGCGGCCTCGTCCGAACCCTCCGCCGCGAACATCACCTCCCGCAAGGGGGGATCGAGCTGGAGGTCGAGGTGCCCGCACACCTCGTCCAGCGCCTCCGCGAACACCGGGAACGCCTCCGCCAACCCACGCCCCATGCCCAGCCGTTGCGCACCCTGACCGGTGAACAGGAACGCGAGCCGGCCGCCGGACACCCGGCCCCGGACGTTGCCCGGCGCCTCGACTCCTTCGGCCAGGGCCCGCAGTCCCGCAAGGGCCTCCTCGCGCCCGACCGCCGGCACCACCGCGCGGTGGTCGAGCTCGGCCCGGGTGGTCGCGAGTGCCACGGCCACGTCCGCGAGGTCGGGGGCGTCATCGGGCTCCAGGAGCTCCAACACGCCGCGCGCCTGGGCCTTCAGGGCCTCCTCGGTACGGGCGCTGAGCACCAGCGGCGGCGCGATGGAGCCGGCGTCCGGGCGTTCCGGGGCCTCTTCGCGGACGGGGGGCGGCTCCTCGATGATGACGTGCGCGTTCGTCCCGCTGATGCCGAAGGCGGATACTCCCGCCCGCCGCGGCCTGCCGTCCGGGGTGTCCCACGGCCTGGCTTCGGTGAGCAGTTCCACCCGTCCCGCAGACCAATCGACGTGCGGGCTCGGGGCGTTCACATGCAGGGTCCTGGGCAGCGTGCCGTGCCGCATGGCGAGCACCATCTTGATCACGCTGGCCGCGCCGCCGGCGGCCTGGGTGTGCCCCAGGTTGGACTTGGCCGAACCGAGCCACAGCGGTCGGTCCTCGGGGCGGTCCTGGCCGTAGGTGGCGAGGATCGCCTGGGCCTCGATCGGGTCACCGAGCTTGGTGCCGGTGCCGTGTGCGTCGACGGCGTCGACGTCGGCCGGGCGCAGTCCCGCGTCGGCGAGGGCCTGGAGGATCAGTCGCTGTTGGGAGGGGCCGTTGGGGGCGGTGAGGCCGTTGCTGGCGCCGTCCTGGTTGACCGCGGAGCCGCGCACCACCGCGAGCACCGGGTGCCCGTTGCGCCGGGCGTCCGAGAGCCGCTCCATGACGAAGACACCGGCGCCCTCGGCGAAGCCGGTGCCGTCCGCGGCCTCGGAGAACGCCTTGCAGCGGCCGTCCGGGGCGAGGCCGCGCTGCCTGCTGAACGCCGTGAACATGCCGGGGCTGCCCATCACGGCGACCCCGCCGACCAGGGCGAGCGTGCACTCGTCGTCGCGCAGCGCCCGCACCGCCAGGTGCAGGGAGACGATCGAGCCCGAGCAGGCGGTGTCCACCGTCACCGCCGGGCCTTCCAGGCCGAGGGCGTAGGAGACGCGGCCGGACACCACGCTCGGTGCGTTGCCGGTCATCAGGTAGCCGTCGAGGCCCACCGGGGCCTGGTGGACGCGGGTGCCGTACTCGTGCACCTCGGCGCCGAAGAACACCGCGGTGCGACTGCCGCGCAGCGAGGCCGGGTTGATGCCCGCGCGTTCCAGTGCTTCCCAGGAGGTCTCCAGGATCAGCCGCTGCTGCGGGTCCATCGCCAGCGCCTCACGCGGACTGATCTTGAAGAAGTCGGCGTCGAACTCGGTCGCGCCGGCCAGGAAGCCGCCCTTGTCGACGTACGACTTGCCCGGCCGGTCGGGATCGGGGTCGAACATGCCGGGGATGTCCCAGCCGCGGTCGGTGGGGAAGTCGCCGAGCACTTCCCGGCCCTCGGCCATCACCTCCCAGAACGCCTCGGGCGAGTCGATGCCGCCGGGGTAGTGGCAACCGATGCCCACGATGGCGATCGGCTCGTCGTCGTCGCGGACCGTCCGCGCAGCGGTGATCGCGACCGGCTCGGGCGCGATGCCGAGGGCCCGGCCGCGCACGAAGCGGCTCAACTCGACCGGGGTGGGGTGGTCGTAGACCACGGTGATCGGCAGGGCGACGCCCGTGGCGGCGACGAGACGGGCGTGCAGGTCCACCGACGACATCGAGTCGAAGCCCAGGTCGAGGAAGGGGCTGGCGGTGTCGATCGAGTCCGCGGTGTCGGGACGGGCCCGACGCAGGGCCGCGACGGTCTGTTCGTGCACGATCTCCAGGACCGCGCGCTCCTGTTCGACGGGGGTCAGCCCGGCGAGCCGCTCGGCCAGGACGGACCCTGACGTCCCGGACGTCCTCGGCTCGCCACCGGACTCGGAAGGAACGTTCTCGGACTCGGTCATTCGGTGCACTCCAAAGGGAATTCCGGGCGAGGAACACGGCAGCAACGGTCGGACGGGGACCCGGCGGTCCCGCGGGCGTCAGGACGGCGGGGGCTCCGCGGACAGCGCCGGCCGGTCGTGGCCGCGCTGGACGTAGGAGAGGGCTTCGAGCAGCTCGGACGAGGTGACGGGGCGGACGCCGGGGCCGCTCGCGGAGCCCGCGATGGGCAGCGAACCGGTGTCGGCCCAGCGCAGCCAACCGTCCCCGTCGATGTAGCTGCGGCAGCGGCCCGCGTTGTCCGGGTGCAGGCAGTAGGGGATGTCCAGGTGGCCGCGCTTGAACGCGAGCAGCAGTGCGCGGCCCAGGTCGGGGTGGCTGTTCAGCACCGCGTCGACGAGCGCATGCGCCTCGGCGTACGTCTGCGAGTCCCGGGCCGCCCCGTCGGCCGGGGAGGCCACGGGGGACGCGGGGGTGCCGGCGCGGGCCACCCGGTCGGCGTGTTCGAGCGCCTGGACGTTCTCCGCGATCGTGGGGATGCGGCGGGACTCCATGACGGTCTTCACGATCAGCCGTTCGGAGCCGGTGTCCACCGCCAGTTCAGCGGCCCGCCCGAGCAGCCGGAGGCAGCCCTCGGGAGTGGTGGGGTAGACGCCCATGTAGGCGTAGATCACCACGTGCCAGTCGGCGTCCGGCAACAACTCCGCGCACAGTCTGCGCAGCGCGAACACCGCCTCGCGGTCCTGTGCGCCGTTGGTCTGCTGGGCGTAGCTGACGGAGATGTCGTCGATGCCGAGGCGGTGGAAGAACAGCGCTTCGAGGACGCTGACGGCGACCAGCATGCTGGGCGGGCACAGTTGGCCCAGCATGCAGCCGCCGAAGGTCTCCAGATGCGGTCGGACGCCACCCGCCCGGGACTCCGCGAGCAGGGCGGTGCTCCGTTCCCAGGCGCGCATCGACTCGTCGAGGGGGGTGCGTCCGTAGGGCAGGCAGTACGAGACCGGGCCGCCCTCGGAGGCGCTCAGCCCGGCCCGCAGCAGGGCGACGAAGATGTCGAACGGCGCCGCGGAGCCGTGCCGCACCTGGATGGGGAAGTCGTCCGCGTGGATGCCGTGCAGCAACGATCGGGTGGTGTCCACGTCATGGTTGACGATGGGGAAGCCGTTGATGCCGATGCCCTCCCGCAACGCCGTCTCCACTGCGGCGAGGTCCCCCACCCGGGTGTAGCTGTCCAGCGTGAGCGTGCCCACGGTGGTGGCCTCCGCGTCCCGGGTGGCGAGCAGGCCCGCGCGCATCGTCCCGGGGTCGCCGAAGCCCATGCGGGGCTGTACGACGAGACGCCCGGCCCGCCGTGCCCGGCGCACGAACGCGCCGAAGTCCCCCACCGGTGGACCGGCTCTGCCGGCGGGCGCGGGGGCGACGGGCGGCCGGGCCGCCCCGGCCCGGTCGCCCGGACCGGGACGAACGGCCGGTGGGGCCGCCCCGTCCGACCCTGTGGTGAAACGATCACTCACGACAGTTCTCTCCGGGGTGCGCGCTCGATGAAGCGCCGGAAGGCGGAGATCTCCTGCGCGCCGTCCTCGAAGACGCTGTCGAAGCCCGCGGCGATCAGCTCCGCCGCGTGCCCGCCGTCCTCGCCGCCCGTGATGCCGAGCTTTCCGCCGATCACCGTCGGCAGGGTCGTGAGCCGGTCCTCTGCGCGCAGCTTGCCGATGAGGCGCAGACCGTCCTGGTAGCCGTGCCCGTTGACGCTGCTGAGCACGAGCATGGCGGGCGGACGCTCCAGGCACTCCCGGATCAGCAGGTCATCGGGCACGCACGGGCCCAGGTTGACCACGTCGTAACCGTGCTCCTCGATGAGCAGTTGCAGGAAGACCAGGTTCCAGGTGTGCGAGTCGGACGCCAGAGAGCTCACCAGGACGGTCTCCCCGCGGCGCGCGGTCCGGGCGGCGTCCCGGACGCCCGGGGCGCCCGCCTCCCGGTCCGCTCGCGCCAGCCCCCGTGCGGAAGGTGTCATGCCGGCCCTCCATCGACCGGCTGCCGGTCGCCGGAGGGAGCCACCTCGACCCTGCGGTGTTCGATCCGGGTCGCCGACACCACCGCGCCCCCGCGCACCAGTACCTCGGCGGGTGCCGGACGCCCCAGGAACATCAGCAGGCTCGCGGTGGGTCCGTACGCGCCCGCGTTGGGGATCGTGAGGAGGTCGCCGACGCGCACGTCCGGCAGGTCCACCTGCCGTCCCAGCACGTCGCCAGGGGTGCACAGCGGTCCCACCAGGCTGGCGCTCAGACCCGTGCCGTCCGCGATCCGCGCGGCCTGCTCCGGCCCCTCCGGCTGCACCGCGACCGGCAGCAGCCGGCCCAGCCCCGACATGCCGCCGAAGGTGTTGATCCCGGCGTCCAGGATGACGAACGTGCGGCCGCGGCTCTCCTTGACGTTGACGACCCGGGTCAGCAGCGACCCGCTGTCGCCCACCAGATAGCGGCCGGACTCGCACGCGAAGCGCACCGAGCCCTCCCGCCACCGCGGGAACGTCCCGTCGAGCGCCTCCTCCAGCCGCTCGCGCAGCTTCTCGTAGACCGGCCGTTCACCAGGCACCGCGTAGGGTGCCGCGAACCCGCCGCCGATGTCCACGAACCGCAGCGGCAGCCCGTGCTCGCGCTCCAGGCGCGCCGCCACCGACAGGGTGCTGCGGAACTCCTCGACCAGACTGTCCTCGTCCGAGGCGTTGCTCAGCGGAAAGAAGTGCGCGCCCACCAGCCGGGTGCCCGCCACCGCCCGCAGCCGGGGCAGCACCTCGCCCAGGGTCTCCGCGTCGATGCCGAACTGCGAGGGCCGGCCCGTCATCCTGATGCTGGTGGCGGCGCTGGCCGAGGCGCTGTTGATCCGCAACAGGCAGTCGGCCTCGGTGCCCCGCGCCACCGCCGCCGCGCCCACGTGCTCCAGATCGGTCGGGGACTCCACGGAGAACAGGCCCACCCCGGCGGCGAGGGCCCCGTGCAGTTCGCCGTCGGTCTTGCCGGGCCCCGTGTACAGGATGCCGGCCGGATCGAAACCGGCCTCCAGGGCCGCCGCCAGCTCGCCCAGCGAGCTGATCTCGGCGCGGCACGCGCGCCCGTCGCCTTCGGCGAGCACCCGCAGGACCTCCGGGTGCGGGTTGGCCTTGACGGCGCTGAAGAGGCTGAACGGTTCGGGCAGCGCGTCCAGCAGGTCCTGTCGCGCCGCCGCGACCCGGTCCAGGTCGTACACGTACAGCGGGGTCCCGTACCGCTCGGCCAGTTCGGTGTACCGGGTCACTTCTCGCTCCCGTCGAGCAACTCGGCGAGCTGCTTCTTCTCGCTCTTGCCGTGCAGGGTCAGGGGGAACTCGGCGAGCACGCGGCAGACGGCGGGGACCTTCTGCGGTTCGAGGCGGGCCGCCAACTCCCGCAGCACCACGGCCGGGGCCAGCTCCGACTCCACGAACAACGCCAGATCGTGCTTCTCGGTGGGCGGCAGCGCCGCGGCCTGCCGCACCCCGGGAACGTCCATCGCGGCCGACTCGATCTCGATGGTGCTCATCCGGATGCCCTTGCGCTTGAACATGTCGTCGCGCCGGCCCTGGAAGTACAGGTAGCCGTCCTCGTCGAGGCGGCCGTAGTCACCGGTGTGCAGTCGGTGCTCGCCGGAGGGCCCGTGGCGGCGGAAGGCGCGGGCGCTGACCTCGGGGTTGCGCCAGTAGCCGGGCATCACGTGCGGTCCGACCACGACGATCTCCCCGGACTCTCCCACGGGCACAGGCTCCCCGTCCTCGCCCAGGACCAGCACCCGGGTGCCGGGCAGCGGCAGGCCCACCGAGTCGGGCCGCTCCCGGTCCTCCTCCGGCGGCATGATGCTGACCCGCTTGCACTCGGTCTGACCGAACTGCCGCACCACCCGGACCCCGGGGAAGGCCGCGCGCAGCGTGTCGATCGTCGACTGGGGCAGGGCGGCGCCGGTGTTGGTGAACATCCGCACCCGTGGCGCGGGCCCCTCCAGACGCCGGGTCAACGTGGCGATCATGGTGGCGAGCGAGGGCACGATGGGGACGATCGTCGCCCCGCTGTCCCGGATCGCGCTCAGCAGCCACAGGTCGGACTCGCCGTCGGCCAGCCTGATCTCGCTCCGGCCCACCGCGCACATCAGGACCTTGTACAGCCCGTAGTCCCAGGACATCGGGAAGCGGCAGAACACCACGTCGTCGGAGCGGTAGCCGAGCACCTCGACCATGGCGCGGGTGGCGAAGGTGATCTGCGCGTGCGGGCAGACCACCGCCTTCGGCGCCGCGGTGCTGCCGGAGGTGTAGACGAGGACCGCGGGCGCGTCGGGCGTCACGTCGACGGCCGCATCGGGACGCGGGCCCCGGGCGGCGATCTTCTCCACCTCGCTCCACACCCCGCCGAACGGGTGCACCGGCACCTCCGCGATGCCGTCGAACGCCCCCTGCCGCCCCTCGGCGCAGACGACGAGCGCGGGCTCCGCGTTCTCCAGTACCGAACGCAGGTGGAACGGCTTCATGTTCGGGTTGAGCGGCACGAACACGACACCGCGTCGGGACGCCCCGTAGAACAGGGCGGTGAGTTCCCGGTTGGTCGGGAGCTGCACGACCAACCGGTCACCCGGACCGAGGCCCCGCGCCGCGAGCCAGTCGGCGAAGGCGCGGCTGTACTCGTCCAGACGGGTGTAGCTCCATCGTCCGTCGGCGTCGCTGACCGCCGCCGAGGAGGGCGCGGACGCCACCGCCTCGTCCAGCAGGTGGTGGACCAGGTCGCCGTGAAGGTGGCCGGGCACGGGGTCCCCGTGCACCGCGCCGGAGGTGCTGTCCAACGCTCGTCTCCTGTCGCATCGTCGAGGTGCGGATGTCGCCGGAGCCGCCGGCGACGCCGGCGGTCTTCGGAGCTGCTCCTACGGGCGGGCACCCAGCCGCTCGGCGGCGCGCGCCCGCAACGCGCCGCGGTCGGTCTTCCGGTTGGAGTTGAGCGGGAACGCCTCCACGTGCCAGTAGTGCCGTGGCGTCATCCCCGTCGGCAGGATCCGGTGGAGCTGCCGGGCGAAGGTCGCGGCGGACACCTCGCGCCCGGTGTAGAACACGACGAGTTCGGTGCCGGCCGCGCCGACCACGTCCACCGTGACCGCCTCCGTCACGCCCTCGCAGCCGCGCAGCGCGTGGTCGACCTCCGACAGTTCGACCCGCCAACCGGCGATCTGCACCTGGGAGTCGAGCCGCCCCAAATAGGCGAGCCCGCCGCCGTCGTCGATCCGGCGGACCCGGTCACCGGTGCGGTACCAGGTGCGGTCCCCGTACGTCAGGAAGCGGCCCGCGTCGTCCGCGGCGTCCAGATAGCCGCGCGTCATCTGGGGCCCCGTCACGCACAGTTCGCCCTCGTCCGCCGAGGGACGGCCGTCCGCGCCGAGCAGGAGGTGTTCGTGCCCCCCGTTGATCCGACCGATCGGCACCACGCCGTTCACCGCGATCCGCTCCGAGCGGGCCCCCGCCCAGCGGTGCGCGGCGATCGTGATGGTCAGCTCGGTGGGGCCGTACAGGTTCTCCAGTTCCCCGTTCGGGGCGGCCGTCCGCCAGTCCCGCGCGTCCCGACAGGTCAGCGCCTCACCGGCGAAGAAGCTCCACCGCAGCCGGGACAGCGCACCCGGACCCAGCCCGCCGAGGCGGCGCACCAGCGGGATCGCGCTGGGCGTGGAGAACCACACCGTCATCCGGTGCTCCGCCACGAACGCGGGCAACTCCCGGTACGCGCCCGGCGGCACCCACAGCGCGGTCGCTCCGGCACCCCAGGCGCAGAACAGGTCGAACAGGGCGCAGTCGAAGTTGAGGTCGAAGGTCTGCGAGAAGACGTCGTCCGGGGTGAAGTCGTAGCGCTCGTCCTGGAGGCGGAAGTAGTGCGCCGCGCTGCCGTGGCTGATCGGCACTCCCTTGGGCCGCCCCGTGGAGCCCGAGGTGAACAGCACGTACGCGGTGTCCGCGGCCCGCACCGGGCGCGGGGCGACGAGGGCCTCCGCCGCCGCGGGCACGATCCGTTCGAGGCCCGGAAGCGCGCCGGGCGGGCAGCCGGGCGCCAGGACGGGCAGCGGTGCACCGGGACCGTCCGGGTCGAGCCACCGCTCGCCGTCCGGGCCCGGCGCCGTCAACTCGGGCAGCTGGGCCCATCCCGCAGCGTCGGCGACCACCGCGGACACCCCCGCCGAGCGGAGCATGCGCCGGGTGCGTGCCGGGGGGAACCCCGGTTGCAGCGGTACCACCGCGGCGCCCGCGTACAGGCCGGCGAGGATGCCGACGTACGCGTCGATCCCCTTCTCCGCCAGTACGGCCACGGTGCCGGGCGGCTTGCGCACCGCCCGGAGCAGTGCACCGGCCCAGACGAGCGCCCGCTCGTGCGCCTGCTCGTAGGTGATCGACCGCGTGCCGACCCGTACCGCCTCGTTGCGCGGCGCGAGGTCGACTCCGCGCAGAAAGCGCTCGTGCAGCGCCAACTCCCCGGCTGGGGCCACCGCTCCTCCTCCGATGCTCACGCTCGTCGCTCCCGACCCGGCGAGACGCGGACTCAGCCGACCCGCTCCGCGACGAGCCCGGACAGCACCTTCCACAGCAGGGAGGGCGTCTGGAACGTCTCCTTGCCGAGTGCGTCGTCGTAGAAGCGCACGTCGTACTCGGTCTCCAGGGCCGCCAGCAACTCGACCGTGCCGAGCGAGTCGAGCCCCAGGTCACGCAACGTGGCGTCCTCGGTGAGAGGTTCGTCGGCACCGATGAACGGCAGGAATCCGCGCAGCAGAAGCTCGAACTTGTCGTCCCACATGGTGATGTTCCCTTCGGGAGAAAGAGCAGGGGATGAGATGCCAGGAGCCGGGGGAGCGGGGACGGTCCGCCCCCGCTCGGCGTCGATCAGACGCGGGCGGGCCGCGGCCTCGGCTGAAGCGCGAAGCGCGGGGTGACCGGCACGACCTCGAAGTTGTCCGTCGTGCGCCGCACCCGGCCGAAGAGGGTGTCCTGGCCCGCCACGCACACGGTGCCGACCCCGGCGCCGCGCAGCGCGTCGACGACCGCGGGCCACCGCATCGGACGCACACAGCTGTCCAGCAGCATGGTGCGCACCCCCTCTCCGGTGGTGATCAGCGAGCCGTCCTGGTCCGCGACCAGCGGGAGGCGCGGCGCGGCGTAGTCGAGCGGCCCGAACACCTCCTCCTCGGCGCGCTCGCGCAACCGCCCGAACAGGGAGCAGTGCATGGGGGGCCGCATCGAGTACAGCGACAGCCCGCCCAACGAGCGGATCCGGGGCTCCAGCCAGGCGAGGTTCCGTTCGCGCAGCGTCAGCATGTGGAAGTCGTCGTCGATGTAGCAGGAGACCTCGTACTCCTCCCCGCGCTCGTCGAGCTCCGCGAACAGCTCGCGCAGCTTCTCCCCGGGCACCCGGACGAACGAGTGGGTGACCAGGTCCTGGAACTCGGTACCGAAGTAGTCGTCCAACAGCCGGGCGAACCGCGCCGTCGCCAGGACCGCCTCGGGAAGGGCCAGCGCGCCGCAGTACGCCGCCGCGGGCTTCTCGCCGAAGCTGGGCCCGGCGCACACGGTCGCCTCGACCCCCAGCGCGTGTTCCGCCCACTGCGCCAGCGCCAGGGAGTTCAGCATGAAGGCGACCTGGGCGTACTCGCTGTAGTCGCCCCCGGTCTGTCGGTAGCGGTCGACGAGCGAGTACCCCAGCACCCGGTCGGCCTCGGCGACCAGCCTGCGCGCGAAGGGGTTGATGACCATGAACCTGCCGACTTCGGAGAAGGGGGTCGGCCCCATTCCGGGGAAGATCATCGCTGTACCGGTCCGGGCTTCGGTGGTCATGGCTCGGTCCCTTCGAGACAGGGGGCGTACGAGTGGTGACGGGGGCGGTCGGCGCACGAGGGGCGGCGTACGCCTGCCGGTGCGTGCGTCCGGTCCCGCGCAGAGCGGACGGGTCGGGGGGCCCGGGGGCCTACTCCTCCGGGGCGAGCAGGACGCCGGTGGCGGACTCGTGCACCGTGATCGCGGACACCGGACAGGTCTCCGCGGCGTCGATCGTCGCCTCGTCCGGCTCGACGGTCGAGGCCCGCGGCCAGGACTTCCCCGCCCTCAACTCGAAGAGGCCCGGCGCGTAGTTGGCGCACACCGAGGCGCCGATACAGACCGTCCTGTCGACGGCGACGGTCCAGTCGGTCACCACACCACCCGCAGGCTCTTCGGGCCGCGCACCAGCATCCCCTGCTTCCACACGACCCCGTCCGGGCCGTCAACGAAGTCCAGGTTCGGGAAGCGTTCGATGAGCACGCTCAGCACGCTCTGGAGCTCCATGCGGGCCAGCTGCGCCCCCAGACAGTGGTGCGGGCCGTGACCGAAGCCGATGTGCGGGTTGTGAGCACGGGTCAGGTCCAGCACGTCCGGGTTCTCGAAGACGTCGGCGTCCCGGTTGGCGGAGGCTACCGCACCCAGCACCGGCTCGCCCTTGCGCACCGTGACGTCCCCGAACTGCACGTCCTCCAGGGCGTACCTGGCGAACATCGCCGAGTAGTTCAGCGGAATCCAGCGCACCAGCTCCTCCACCGCCTGGGGAACCAACTGTGGGTTCTCGCACAGCAGTTCCCACTGGTCGCGGTGGGTCAGCAGGGCGTAGAGGAAGTTGGGGATCTGCGAGGCGGTGGTCTCGGTGCCGGTGATGAGCAGCCCGCCGGTCACGTTCATGACCAGCTCCTGCTCGCTGAGCCGGTCGCCGTCCTCGTCGCGGGTCTTCACCAGTGCACCGAGGAGGTCGTCGGTGGGCGCGCGCCGACGCTCCGCGATCAACGAGCCTATGTAGGCGAACAACTCCTTGGCGTTGCTCTCGATCTCCTCGTACGGCAGCGCCGTGGTGGACACCATCGCCTCGGACCAGCCGCGCAGCTTCGCACGGTCCGCCTCCGGCACGCCCAGCATCTCCGAGATCACGGTCACCGGCACGGTGATCGCGAAGTCGTCCACCATCTCGAACGGACCGCCCCGCTCGGCCATGATGTCGGCCAGGCCCTCCACGATCCGCCGGGTGTCGGAGCGCATCAGCTCCACCCGGCGGGCCGTGAACGCCTTGGCGACCAGCTTCCGCAACCGGGCGTGGTCCGGCGCGTCCATCCCGACCAGGCCGTCGTCCAGGTTCTCGGTGGAGTGCGTGCGCGGCTGGTCCCGGGTCCTGGCCATGGCCCGACTGAAACGCGGGTCGGCCAGCACCGTGCGCACGTCGTGGTAGCGCGTGGCCAACCAGGCGGGTTCACCGATCGGGAGCTGCACGCGGCTCAGCGGCTCCGCCGCACGCAGTGCGGCGTACATCGGGTCGAGTTCGAGTCGGTTCGGTTCGCTGAACGGATATGCGCGAACCTCATGGGCAGCGGTCATCCGCGCGCCCCTTCCTTCAGATCAACGAGTTCTCTGGATTTCGACGTTCCGTATTTCCTGGAGGAACTCGCTCAGCACCGCGAGAAAGCGTTCCGGTTCTTCCAGGTGCGGCATGTGGCTTGAATCCTCGAAAACTTCCCAACGAACATCCGCGATTCCGTCGAAATACGGTTGCACGGTGGTCGGGGTGGCCTCGTCGTGACGCCCGCTCAGAAGCAGCGTCGGAACGTCGACGTCCGGTATTGCGTCTTCGACGGACCAGTCCTTCAGGCTTCCGATGACATGGAATTCGTTGGGCCCGTTCATCGTGTGGTAGACGGTCGGGTCGTCGTTGATCTCCATGAACGTGGCCAGGTAGTCCCGCGGCCACGGAAGGACGCGGCACACGTGCCGGTCGTAGAAGACCCGCATGGCCGCGAAGTACTCCGGGGTGTCCGTGGTGCCCGCGGCCTCGTGCCGGGACAGCGTCGCCTGCACGTCCGACGGCAACCGCGCCTTCAGGACCTTCATCTCGCTGAGCCACAACGGCATCGACGCCGGCGCGTTGGCGATCACCAGGGCCCGCAGCCCCGCTGGCCGGTCCCCGGCGTGGGACGCGGCCAGCATCCCGCCCCAGGAGTGCCCGAACAGGACGTAGTCGTCACGGACGCCCAGGTGGCCGAGCAGGTTGTCCAGCTCGTCCCGGAAGAGCTCCACGGTCCAGAAGTCCGTCCCCCGGTCCGGGAGCCTGGTCGAGCCGCCGTTGCCCAACTGGTCGTAGTGGACGACCGGCCAGCCGGCGTCCGCGAGCGCCGTCATGCTCAGCAGGTAGTCGTGCGTGCTGCCGGGGCCCCCGTGCAGGACGACCACCGGCGGCAGCCCGCAGCGCAGGTCGCCGGTCACGCGGTACCAGGTTCCGTAATCGCCGAAAGGGGCAGTTCCCTTGACGGACGGTCTCGACGCCATGTTCCCCCACCCCGGATGATTGTTTCGCAGTCTCAACGTAGGGAACGCCGGAGCGGAACCGGTAGTCGGGCAGACCCCTAGCAGCCCCTACGAGCCCTTAGGGGACGTAGTTCCACACCCCACCGCTGAGCGTGGTTCGTCATGAGCGGAGAACGGCCCGGTACCCCCTCGCCCATCCGGTAGGGGCCTGCATAGGGGCTGCTGACCGACGGCGTTCGTAGGGGTGACTAGGGGGAACGACGGGTGGTAGGCGAATTGAGGGCCCCGTAGCGTTCGGATGGACAATCCGAACGGGTTCAGGGGGTTCCTGGGTGGAAAGCGAGAAGAGGCTTCTCGACTACCTCAAGCGGGCGACGGCTGACCTTCGGGAAGCGCGTCGCCAGTTGCGTGAGGTCGAGCGCAGGGGCCGGGAACCCATCGCGATCGTCGGCATGAGCTGCCGCTACCCCGGCGGCGTCGACTCGCCCCGCGAACTGTGGCGCCTGTTGGCGGCGGAACGGGACGGCATCGGTGAATTCCCCGCCGAACGAGGCTGGGACATCGAGCAGTTGTACGACCCGGACCCCGACCGGCCGGGAAAGACCTACGCCCGAGAAGGCGGATTCCTCCGCGACGCCACCGGGTTCGACGCCGAGTTCTTCGGCATCGGCCCCCGCGAGGCACTGGCCATGGACCCGCAACAGCGCCAGCTGCTGGAGGCGTCCTGGGAGGCGCTGGAGGGCGCGGGCATCGACCCGCACACCCTGCGCGGCAGCCGCACCGGCGTCTTCGCCGGAGTGATGTACCACGACTACGCCTCCCGCTTGACCACCATCCCGGACGAGGTGGACGGCTACATCGGCAACGGCAACTCCGGCAGCGTCGTCTCCGGCCGCGTCTCCTACGTCCTCGGCCTCGAAGGTCCGGCGGTCACGGTGGACACCGCGTGCTCCTCGTCGCTGGTGGCGCTGCACTGGGCGATCCAGGCGCTACGGGGCGGCGAATGCACCCTCGCCCTCGCGGGCGGCGTCACCGTCATGTCCACGCCGGACACCTTCACCGAGTTCAGCAGGCAGCGGGGGCTCGCCGCGGACGGCCGGTGCAAGCCCTTCGCGGAGGCGGCGGACGGTACGGGTTGGGGCGAGGGGGTGGGCGTGCTGGTGGTGGAGCGCTTGTCGGACGCCCGGCGCAACGGCCACCGGGTGCTCGCGGTGGTGCGGGGCTCCGCGGTGAACCAGGACGGTGCCAGCAGCAGCCTCACCGCCCCCAACGGGCCCTCCCAACAGCGCGTCATCCGCGCTGCGTTGACGGACGCCGGTCTTCGGCCCGCCGATGTGGGCGTGGTGGAGGCGCACGGCACCGGCACCGTCCTCGGCGACCCGATCGAGGCCCAGGCGCTCCTCGCCACCTACGGCCAGGACCGTGCCGGGGACGATCCCCTCTGGCTCGGTTCCGTCAAGTCGAACCTGGGCCACACCCAGGCCGCGGCGGGGGTGGCGGGGATCATCAAGATGGTGATGGCGATGCGTCACGGGGTCCTGCCGAGGACGCTGCACGTGGACGAGCCCTCCTCGAAGGTGGACTGGTCGGCGGGGCGGGTCGAGTTGTTGACGCGCGCGCGGGTTTGGCGGAGTGAGCAGCCTCGGCGGGCTGGTGTGTCGTCGTTCGGCATCAGCGGGACGAACGCGCACGTGATCCTGGAGGAGGCTCCCGAGGAGCCGGTGGCTGGGGTTGGGGTTGGGTCGTCGTCGGTGGGGGTGGTGGGGTGGTTGCCTCTGGTGTTGAGTGCGCGTTCGGTCGAGGCGTTGCGGGCCCAGGCGC
>NZ_JBEOWM010000089.1:0-13684 GCF_040296045.1 Streptomyces sp. NPDC002490
AACCGCCCCGCAAACACCTCCGACTCACCCAACAACCCCGCAGCCATCCCCACCCACTGCGACCCCTGACCCGGAAACACCAACACCGTACGACCGTCGACCGCGCGGCCCACCCCGGGGAGCCCATCCGTCTGCTCGCCGGCCAACCCGTGCAGCAGGGAACGCAGTTGCTCCCCGTCCCCGACCAGAGCCTTCCGGTACTCGAAGGCCGTGCGCGCGCTCAGCGAGAGGCCGACGTCGTGCGGATCCAGCTCGGGCCTGTCGTCCAGGTGGCGGTCGAGGCGGTCGACCTGGTCCCGCAGGGCCCGGGGGCTCCGGGCCGAGAGCAGCCAGGGCACCACCGGCGCACCGTGCTCCCGTGCGGGCTCCGGGGCCTCGTCCCGGGGGGCCGCCTGCTCCAGGACGGTGTGGACGTTGGTGCCGCTCAGGCCGAAGGAGGACACGCCCGCCCGGAACGGGCGGCCGGTGTCCGGCCAGGGCCGCAGCCCGGTCGCCAGGGCCACCGATCCGCGCGTCCAGTCGACGTGGCGGGACGGCTCGTCGACGTGGAGGGTGCCGGGCACCTGTCCGTGCCGCATCGCCAGCACGGTCTTGATCACGCCCGCCACGCCCGAGGCGGCCTGGGCGTGACCGAGGTTGGACTTGAGGGAACCGACCAACAGCGGTCGGTCGGCAGGCCGTTCCTGGCCGTAGGTGGCAATCAGGGCCTGCGCCTCGATGGGATCGCCGAGGGTGGTGCCGGTGCCGTGCGCCTCCACCACGTCCACCTCGGAGGCCGTCACCCCGGCGGCGATCAGCGCCTCCCGGATCACCCGCTGTTGGGAGGGGCCGTTGGGTGCGGAGAGGCCGTTGCTCGCACCGTCCTGGTTCACCGCCGAGCCCCGCACCACCGCCAGCACCGGGTGGCCGTTGCGCCGGGCGTCGGAGAGCCGCTCCAGCAGGACGACGCCCGCCCCCTCGCCCATGCCCATTCCGTCGGCACCGTCCGAGAACGCCTTGCAGCGTCCGTCCTCGGCGAGTCCTCGTTGGCGGGAGAAGGTGACGATGGCGCCGGGGGTCGCCATCACCGCGACGCCTCCGACCAGGGCCAGCGAGCAGTCACCGGCGCGCAGGGACTGGCCGGCGAGGTGCATCGCGACCAGCGAGGACGAGCAGGCCGTGTCCACGGTCACCGCGGGGCCTTCGAGGCCCAGGGTGTACGCCACCCGGCCGGAGACCACGCTGGGCGCGCTACCGGTGAGCAGGTGTCCGTCGCCCTCGCCGGCCTGTGCGACCACGGCGGCGTAGTCCGCGTAGTTGACTCCGGTGAACACCCCGGTGCGGCTGCCGCGCAGGGCCACCGGGTCGATGGCGGCGCGTTCGATCGCTTCCCAGCTGGTCTCCAGCAGCAGTCGCTGCTGCGGGTCCATCGCCACCGCCTCCCGCGGCGAGATCCCGAAGAACTCCGCGTCGAACTCGGCGACGTCGTGCAGGAAGCCGCCCTGGCGGGTGGTCGAGGTGCCGGGGTGGTCGGGGTCCGGGTCGTAGAGGGCTTCGAGGTCCCAGCCGCGGTCGGTGGGGAACTCCGAGACGGCGTCGCCACCCTCGGCGAGCAGCCGCCACAGGTCCTCCGGGGTGCCGATCCCGCCGGGGAAGCGGCAGGCCATGGAGACGATCGCGATCCGGTCGTCCTCGGGTGCGACGGCGTCCCGGGCGGCCGGTTCCGGCGTGGCGGGCCGTTGGCGACCCAGCAGTTCGGCGCGGATCTCCGCGGCGAGCGCGGTGGGCGACGGATGGTCGAAGACCAGGGTGGACGGCAGACGGAGGCCGGTGGCGGCGTTCAGGCGGTTGCGCAGTTCCACGGCGGTGAGCGAGGCGAAGCCCATGTCCTGGAACGCCTTGCCCGGCCGGATGTCGTCCGCCGCGCCGTGACCGAGCACGGCCGCCGCATGGGTGCGGACCAGGTCGAGCAGCAGGCGCTGTTGTTCGGCCGTGCCCAGTGCGGCCAACCGTTCGCGCAGTGCCCGGGCTGCGGGCGCCTGGGCCGCACCGTCGTTGGCCGGCCGTTCCAGCGCGCGGCGGGCCTCGGGGACTCCCGTCAGCAGCGGGCTGGGACGGCCGGAGGTGAACACGGCCGCGAACTGCTCCCAGTCGACGTCGGCGACGGCGAGCAGGGTCTCGTCGTCGTCCAGCGCCTGTTGCAGGGCGCTCACGGCGAGGTCGGGGGAGATCCGGGGCAGGCCGTGTTGCTCCAGTTTGAACAGGTCGGCGTCCTCACCTGCGATGCGGTCCTGCCAGGGGTTCTCCGCCTGCCAGACGCCCCAGTCGATGGTGGTGGCGGTCAGGCCACGGGCCCGGCGGTGCTGGGCCAGGGCGTCCAGGTAGGCGTTGGCCGCGGCGTAGGCGGCGTGGTCGCCGCTGCCCCAGACTCCGGCGATGGAGGAGAACAGGACGAAGGCGTCCAACTCCCGGTCGAGCAGGGCGTCGAGGTGCCCGGCTCCGGTGGCCTTGGCGGCGACGATCTGCTCGAAGGCGGAGAGGGGGGTGCGGTCCAGGGGGGCGAGCGCGATGAAGGCGGCGGCGTGGAAGACCGCGGTGACCGGGGTGCCGGCCGCTTCCAGACCGGTGAGGAGCGCCTCGACGGAGTCCCGGTCGGCGAGGTCGCACACCGGCAGCGACAGGCGCACGCCGAGTTCGCCGAGTTCCGCCGCGAGTTCCTCCGCGCCGGGTGCCTCGGGGCCGCGGCGGCCCGGGAGGACGAGGTGGGCGGCGCCGCTGCGGGCCAGCCAACGGGCGATGTGCGGGCCGACCGCTCCGGTGCCGCCGGTGAGCAGTACGGTTCCGCGGGGCTTCCACCTCCGCGTCCCGCCGGTCCAGGGGGCGTGGCGCAGTCGACGGGCGAGGAGACCGGTGGGGCGCAGCGCGAGTTGGTCCTCGCCGCCGGTGCCGACTTCGCCCGGGGTGGCCGTCAGTACCGCGGCGAACCGGGTCCTGGCGCGGGCGTCGAGGTCGGCCGGCAGGTCGATGAGTCCGCCCCAGCGCCCGGACGCCTCCAGCGCCGCCACCAGTCCGGTGCCCCAGACCATGGCCTGGGCGGGTTCCCGGACCGGGTCGTCGTCGCCCGTCGACAGGGCCCCGTCGGTGGCGCACCAGAGGGGCGCCGTGTGCGCGAGGTCGCCGAGCGCCTGGACGAGGGCGACGGTCAGTGCGGTGCCCGTGGGCAGTTGGGGGTGGGCGGGGTGCGGGCGGGCGTCCAGCGCCAGCAGCGACAGCACTCCGGTCGGGGTGCGGCCGTCGAGGGCTGCGGTGAGCGTGTCCGCGAGTCGCTCGCGGCGGACGTCGTCCGCGGCGAGTTCGACCGTGATGACCGAGGCTCCGGTCTCGGTGAGGGCCAGGACCGGGCCGGGGGTCCGTTCCTCGGACCCGTGGCCGGCGGGCAGCACCACCAGCCAGGTCCCGGCGGTGGTGGGGGCGGCCACCGGGTCGGGCAGCGGCTGCCAGTCGATGCGGTAGCGCCAGGAGTCGAGGACGGCTCCGTCCCGCTGCTGCTGCCGCCACTCGCGCAGGGCGGGCAGCACCCGGTCGAGGGCGTGCTCGTCGACGGAGAGGTGGGCGGCGACCTCGGCGGGGGCCGCGTGCTCGACCATGTGCCAGAAGGCGGTGCCGGTCGGATCGTCGTGGCCCGGCTCCGCGGGACCGGGCGCCTCGGGTTCCAGCCAGTAGCGCTGCGTCTGGAAGGGGTATCCGGGCAGGCCGACCGGGCGGGCCCCGGTGCCCGCGAACACCGCCGCCCAGTCGACGGCCGCCCCCGACACCCAGAGTTCGGCGGCCGAGGCCAGGGCCCGGCGCATCCCGCCGTCGTCCCGGCGCAGGGTGCCGACGACCACCGCCGGTTCTCCGGCGGCGAGGTCCTCGACGGCGTCCTGGACGGCCATGGTCAGCACGGGGTGCGGTGACACTTCGAGGAACACCTCGTGGCCCTGTTCGGCCAGGGCGCGGACGGCCGTGTCGAAGCGGACGGTCCGTCGGAGGTTGCGGTACCAGTAGTCGGCGTCCATGAGTGCGGTGTCCAGCCAGTCGCCGGTGACCGTGGAGAACAGCGGCACCCGGCTCGTGACCGGACGCACGCCCGCCAAAACCGCCCGCACCTCCGTCTCGATGCGCTCGACCTGCGCCGAGTGGGAGGCGTAGTCCACGGGCACGGCCCTGGCCCGCACGCCGTGCGCCGTGCAGTGGGCGAGCAGTTCCGCGAGCGCCGTCGCCTCCCCGGAGACCACCACGGCGGCCGGCCCGTTGACGGCGGCGATCGACAGCCGGTCCCCCCACGGGCGGATCTCGGCGCGGGCCCGGTCCTGCGGCAGGGACACCGCGGCCATGCCGCCGAGTCCGGTCAGCGCCCGGATGGCGCGGCTGCGCAGGGCGACGACCGCGGCCCCGTCGTCCAGGGTCAGCGCCCCCGCCACCACGGCGGCGGCGATCTCGCCCTGGCTGTGGCCGACCACGGCGTCCGGCCGGACGCCCCAGGACTCCCAGAGGGCGGCCAACGACACCATCACCGCCCACAGCACCGGTTGCACCACCTCCACCCGTTCCAGCGAGGGCGCGTCGGGCGCCTCCTCCAGGACCGCGAGGAGCGACCAGTCGACGTGTGCGGACAGGGCGGTGCCGCAGGCGGTGAGCCGGTCCCGGAAGACGGGGCTGGTGGCGAGCAGGTCCCGGGCCATGCCGGCCCACTGCGAGCCCTGGCCGGGGAAGACCAGCACCGTGCGCCCCTCGACGACGCGGCCGGCGCCGGACACGACGAGGGCGTCGCCGGTGGGGGCGTCCGCGGTGCCCGCGGCCAGGGCGGCGAGCCCGGCCGACAGCGCGGGGTTCCCGTCGCCGATGACCACCGCCCGGTGTTCGAAGGCGGACCGGGTGGTCGCCAGCGAGCGGCCCACGTCGACCGGGCGCAGGGCGGCGCGGGCGGCGAGGTGGGCGTCCAGTCGGACCGCCTGGTCCCGGAGTGCGGACGCGGTGCGGCCGGCCAGGACCCAGGGCAGCACGGAGGCGGGCGCGTGCCCGGGGCCGTCCGCCGGTTCGGTCTCCGTGTCGGGTTCCGGCGCCTGTTCCAGGACGACGTGGGCGTTGGTGCCGCTCATGCCGAACGCGGACACCCCGGCCCGGCGCGGTCTGCCGGTGGCGGGCCAGTCGCGGGCTTCGGTGAGCAGTTCGACGGCCCCCGCCGACCAGTCGGCGTGCGGGGTGGGCCGGTCCACGTGGAGGGTGCGGGGCAGGACCCCGTGCCGCAGGGCCAGCACCGTCTTGATCACTCCGGCCACCCCCGCCGCGGCCTGGGTGTGCCCGATGTTCGACTTCAACGACCCCAACCACAACGGCCGCTCCACCGAACGGTCCTGACCGTAGGTCGCCAACAACGCCTCGGCCTCGATGGGATCGCCCAGGGTGGTGCCGGTGCCGTGCGCCTCGACCAGGTCGACGTCGGTGCCCCGCACCCCGGCGGTGGCGAGCGCAGCCCTGATCACCCGCTGCTGGGCGGGGCCGCTGGGCGCGGTGAGGCCGTTGCTGGCACCGTCCTGGTTGACCGCGGTGCCCCGTACCAGGGCGAGCACGGGGTGCCCCAGGCGTTGCGCGTCGGAGAGCCGCTCCACCAGCAGCACGCCCACGCCCTCGCCCCAGCCCGTGCCGTCGGCTGCCTCGGCGAAGGACCGGCAACGGCCGTCCGGCGACAGGCCCTGCTGCCGGCTGAACTCGACGAAGGCGTCCGGGCTGGCCATCACCGCCGCACCGCCGACCAGGGCGAACGAGCAGTCCCCCGAGCGCAGCGCCTGCCCGGCCAGGTGCAGTGCCACCAGGGAGGAGGAGCAGGCGGTCTCCACGGTCACGGCGGGGCCGTTCAAGCCGAGGGTGTAGGCGATGCGGCCCGAGGCGACGCTGGTCACGGTGCCGCTGAGCAGGTGCCCCTCGGCTTCGGCGGCCGGGTCCTGCGGCCCGGCGCCGTAGCCCTGGGCGGCGACGCCGACGTAGACGCCGCCTTCGCTGCCGCGCACCGAGGAGGGGTCGAGGCCGGCCCGTTCCAGCGCCTCCCAGCTGGTCTCCAGCAGCAGCCGCTGCTGGGGGTCCATCGCCAGCGCCTCGCGCGGCGAGATCCCGAAGAACTCCGCGTCGAACTCGGCGGCCCCGTCCAGGAAGCCGCCTCCGGTGGTGGCGAAGGTTCCCGGGTGCAGGGGGTCCGGGTCGTACAGCGCGTCCAACGGCCAACCGCGGTCGGTCGGCAGGGCCGTGATCGCGTCCACCCCGTCGGTCACCAGCTGCCACAGGTCCTCGGGGGAGCCGACACCGCCGGGGAAGCGGCAGGCCATGGAGACGATCGCCAACGGTTCCCCGGGGGCCGCGGCCACCGGGGCGGGCCCGGGCGGGCCGTCCGCGGCGACGGCTTCCGCACCGCGGAACTCGGCGAAGAGGTGGCTGCCGAGGGCGGCCGTCGTCGGATGGTCGAAGACGGTCGTGGCGGGCAGCGGCAGGCGGGTGGCCGCGACCAGCCGGTTGCGCAGTTCCACGGCGGTGAGCGAGTCGAAGCCCATCTCGCGGAACGGGCGATCCAGGGCGAGGTCGCCGGCCGATTCGTGGCCCAGGACGACGGCGGCCTCGTCCCTGACCAGTTCCTGCAACAGTTTGCGGCCCTCCGGCGCGGGCAGGTGCTCCAGCCTGCGCCGCCACGAGGGGTCGCCCTCCGGGTCCGGGGCGCCGGGCGCCCCCGTCGCCGGGGAGTCGCCGTCCGCCGCCCCGGGCAGCGCGCGCAGCAGGGCGCTGTGCCGTACCGAGGTGAACGTGGGGGTGAAGCGGCTCCAGTCCACTGCGGCGAGCACCGGTTCGGCCTCGTCCCGTGCCACGGCGAGGCCGAGCGCGGCGAGCGCCGACGCGGGGGCCATCGGCACCAGCCCGTGGCGGCGGAGGGCGTCGCCGACCTCCCCGTTCGCCATGCCCGCGCCGGCCCAGGGGCCCCAGGCCACCGAGGTCGCCGTGAGGCCCCGGTCGCGGCGGGCGGCGGCCAGACCGTCCAGGTGGGCGTTGGCCGCCGCGTACGCGCCCTGGCCGCCGCTCCCCCAGGTGGCGGAGATCGAGGAGAACAGGACGAAGGCGTCCAGTTCGGGGTCCTGGAACAGGGCGTCGAGGTGGGTCGCGCCGCGGGTCTTGGCCGCGGTCCGCTCGGCCAGTTCCTCCAGGGTGCAGTCCGCGATCGCGGTGTCCGTGGTGAGCCCCGCCGCGTGCACCACCGCACGGACCGTGTCGCCCGCGTCGTGCAGCTGCCGCAGAACGTGTTCCAGCGCCGCGCGGTCGGCGACGTCGCAGGCCAGCACCGTGCTGCGGGCCCCCGATTCGGCCAGGGCGGCGGCCAGTTCGGCGGCTCCCGGCGCCTGGGGGCCGCGCCGGCTCAGCAGGACCAGGTGCTCCGCGCCCCGGTCCGCCAGCCAGCGCGCCACCTGGGCGCCGAGGCCCCCGGTGCCTCCCGTGACCAGGACCGTGCCCCGCGGCGTCCAGGCCGGGCCCGCGGGGGCGTCGGCCGCCGGTGCGGGAACGAGCCGGCGGGCCAGCGGGCCGGCCGGCCGCAGCGCCACCTGGTCCTCCCCGTCCAGCCCGGCCAGCACCGCGCACAGCCCGTCCGTGGCGGATGCGTCGAGGCGTTCCGGCAGGTCGACCAGGCCGCCCCAGCGGTCGGGGTGTTCCAGTGCGGCCACCCGCCCCAGTCCCCACACCTGGGTCTGCTCGGGATGCACCGGTCCGGTGCCCCGCGTCGTCACCGCGCCCCGGGTGGCGCACCACAGCGGTGCGGTGGTGCCGCTGTCGCCCAGGGCCTGGAGCAGCAGCAGGGAACCGCTCAGCGAGGCGTCGAGCGCGGGCAGCCGCGGGTGGCGGCCGGTGGCCAGGCCCAGCAGCGACAGGACGCCCGTGAGGTCACCGGACTCCCGGAGCCGAGCGGTCAGTTCGGCGCGGTCCTCGTCGGCCGGGACCCGGAGCACCGCCACCTCGGCGCCGTGTGCGGCGAGGGCCCGTTCGCAGGCGGAGGCGGTGTCCTCGGCGCCCGGACCGTCCGGGGCGACGAGGAGCCACCGTCCGGAGAGCCGGGTCGGGGCGGGCGGGGCCAGCGGCGTCCAGTCGATGCGGTAGCGGCCGGGTCCGGTGGCTTCGGCGCCGCGCCGGGAGCGCCAGGACGGGACGACCGGGGTGGGCGCCGCTTCGGGCCAGAAGCGGCGGCGCCGGAAGGGGTAGGTGGGCAGGTCGACCCGCCGGACGGGGGTGCCGTCCCCGCCGGCCGACCAGTCCACCTGGACGCCGCGCAGGTGCAGCGAGGCGAGGGCCGTGCGGACCGCGCCCACGTCCGCGCGGCCGTCGCGCAGCAGCGGCACCGTTCCGCACTCCTCGGGGTCCGGCAGGCAGCCGGACACCATCGCGGACAGGACGCCGCCCGGCCCGACTTCGAGGAAGGTCGTGGCGCCCTCGGCCCGCAGTCGACGGGCGCCGTCGAGGAAGCGGACGGTGCCCCGCACATGGCGCACCCAGTAGTCCGGCGAGCGGAGTTCCTCGGCGGTGGCCGTCCGCCCGGTCAGGTTGGAGACGACGGCGACCGTGGGCGTGCGGTAGGTCAGTCCTTCGGCCACCTGCCGGAACTCGTCGAGCATCCCGTCCATCCGGGCGGAGTGGAAGGCATGGCTGACGCTCAGGCTCCGGGTGCGTCGCCCGAGGGAGCGGAAGGAGCGGGCGAGGCGGTGCACCGCCTCGCCGTCGCCGGACAGCACCACGGAGGTGGGTCCGTTGACGGCGGCGACGTCCACGGCGCCCGTGCCGTCCTCCGCGCCGGCCCGGTGGTCCTGGAGCGCCTGCCGCGCCTCCTCCTCGGTGGCCTCCACCGCCACCATCGCGCCGCCGTCGGGCAGTGCGTCCATCAGCCGTCCCCGGGCCGCCACCAGGGCGCAGGCGTCGCTCAGGTCGAGGACGCCGGCCGCGTGGGCGGCGGCGAGTTCGCCGATCGAGTGCCCCATCAGCAGGTCGGGCCGTACGCCCCAGTGCCGGACCAGCCGGAACAGCGCCGTCTCCAGGGCGAACAGGGCGGGCTGGGTGTAGCGGGTGCGTTCGAGCAGCTCCGCTTCGGGGGTGCCGGGTGCGGCGAACAGGACGTCGCGCAGCGGCAGGTCGAGGTGCGGGTCGAGCCCGGTGAGCGCCTCGTCGAGGGCGTCGGCGAACACCGGGTCCTCGCGGTACAGTCCGGCGCCCGCGCCCACCCGTTGACTGCCCTGGCCCGGGAAGAGGAAGGCGGTCCGACCGGGGTGTCCGGTTCCGCCGGTGAGCACCGAGGCGGAGCTCCTGCCCCGGGCCAGCGCCGTCAACGAGCGCCGGACCGCGCCGCGGTCCCGCCCCAGGACGGCGGCACGGTGCTCGAACGAGGCCCGTCCCGCGGCCAGCGAGTGGGCGACGTCGGCCAGTTCGACGCCCGGGTCGGCGTCGAGCCGGGCCAGGAGCCGCTCGGCCTGCGCCCGCAGGGACTCGGGGGTCCGGGCCGAGAGCAGCAGCGGTACGGTCACCCGGGAGCGACGGGCGGGGGCCGCGGGCGCCGGGTGCGGCGCTGCGGCCGGGGCGGGCGCCTGCTCGACGATCACGTGCGCGTTGGTCCCGCTGATGCCGAACGACGACACGCCCGCCCGGCGCGGCTCGTCGCCGCGCGGCCAGGGCGTCCGCTCGGTGAGCAGCCTCACCTCGCCGCCGGACCAGTCGACGTGCGGGTTCGGCGCGGCGACGTGCAGGGTCCCCGGAAGTTCGCCGTGCCGGATCGCCAACACCATCTTCATCACCCCGGCCACCCCCGCAGCCGCCTGGGTGTGGCCGATGTTCGACTTCACCGAGCCCAGCCACAACGGGCGGTCGGCCGGCCGGTCCTGACCGTGGACGGCTTGGAGCGCCTGCGCCTCGATGGGGTCGCCGAGCACGGTGCCGGTGCCGTGGGCCTCGACCGCGTCGATCTGGTCGGCGCGCAGCGCGGCATCGGCCAGGGCGGCCCGGATCACCTGTTGCTGGGAGGGTCCATTGGGGGCGGTGAGCCCGTTGCTGGCGCCGTCCTGGTTCACCGCGGTGCCGCTGATCAGCGCGAGCACGGGATGGCCGTGACGCAGGGCGTCGGAGTGGCGTTCCAGCAGCAGGACGCCCGCGCCTTCGCCCCAGCCGGTGCCGTCCGCGTCCGCGGAGAACGCCTTGCACCGGCCGTCGCCGGCGAGTCCGCGCTGCCGGCTGAACTCCACGAAGAGCTTGGGCGTGCTCATCACGGTCACCCCGCCCGCGAGGGCCTGCTCGCAGTCGCCCCGCCGCAGCGCCTGCACGGCCAGGTGCAGGGCGACCAGCGAGGACGAGCACGCCGTGTCCACGGTCAGCGAGGGCCCTTGGAGGCCGAGGACGTAGGAGAGCCGCCCGGAGAGCACGCTGGCCGTGTTCCCGGTCAGCAGGTGTCCCTCGGAGATCCCCTCGGCGTCCTCCAACAGCGCCGGGTAGTCCTGGCCGTTGGTGCCGACGTAGACGCCGACCCGACGGTCCTTCAACGCGGACGGGTCCTGGCCGGCGTTCTCCACCGCTTCCCAGGAGGTTTCCAGCAGCAGCCGCTGCTGGGGGTCCATCGCCAGCGCTTCCCGCGGCGAGATCCCGAAGAACTCCGCGTCGAACTCGGCCGCCTGGTGCAGGAAGCCGCCCTGTCTGCTGTACGTGGTACCGGGGTGGTCGGGGTCCGGATGGTACAGCCGCTCGGTGTCCCAGCCCCGGTTCGACGGCCAGTCGCCGACGGCGTCGGTGCCCTCGGCCAGCAGTCGCCAGAAGTCCTCGGGGCGCTCCACCCCGCCGGGGAAGCGGCAGCCCATGCCGACGACGGCGATGGGCTCGTCGTGGTCGGGCGCGCCGGCCGCGGCTTCGGCGCCGGCGGTGCCCGCCGGGGTCTCGGGGGCGGTGTCCGGCAGGCCCAGTTCCGTGAGCAGTCGCCCGGCCAGCGAGGTGGGCGTGGGATGGTCGAACAGGACGGTGGTCGGCAGTCCGAGTCCGGTGGCGCCGGCGAGCCGGTTGCGCAGTTCCACCGAGGTCAGCGAGTCGAAGCCGAGCGTGGAGAACGCCTTCCCCGGCAGCACCGCCCCGGCGTCCGGGTGGCGCAGCACCAGCGCCGCATGGGTGCGCACCAACTCGGTGAGCGTCCGGAGCCGGTCCTCGTGACGGGGCAGGACGGCCAGCCGCTGCCGCAGCTCCTCCGCGGTGTCGCCGGCCCGGGCGGGCGGCGCCGCGGCGGTGTCCGGTGCGGCCGTCACCGCGGCGGGGTCCGGCATCCCGTCCAGCAGGGCCGTGGACCGCAGTCCGGTGGCGGCGGCGAAGCGCCGCCAGTCCACGTCGGCCACCAGGACCAGGGCGTCGTCCTCCGTGAGCGCCCGCCCGATCGCGGTGACCGCCGACTCGGGCTCCATCACCGGCATGCCGAAGTCCCGCAGTCGTTCGGCGACGCCGTCCGCCAACAGGCCGGGCCCGGACCAGGCGCCCCAGGCCACCGACGTTCCGGGGAGCCCCGCGGCCCGGCGGGCCGCGACCAGGGCGTCCACCGCGGCGTTGGCCGCCGCGTAGTTGCCCTGACCGGCGTTGCCGACGACGCCCATCACCGACGAGAACACCACGAAGGCGGAGAGGTCGAGCCCCGCGGTGACCTCGTGGAGGTGCTGCGCGGCGGTCAGCTTGGCGCGCAACGGGGTCGCGAGCCGCGCCGGGTCCAGGGCCGCCAGCATGCCGTCGTCCAGGACGCCGGCCGCGTGGACGACGGCGACCAGCGGGTACTCCGCCGGAGTGTCCGCGACCAGGTTCGCCAGTGCCTCGCGGTCGGCGACGTCACAGGCCGCGAAGGCCACTTCGGCGCCCAGCGCCGTCAGCTCCGTCCGCAGTGCGTCCGCACCGGGTGCCTCGGCACCGCGTCGGCTGACCAGCAGCAGTCTCGCCGCGCCTCGGCCCGCGAGCCAGCGCGCCGTGTGCGAGCCGACCCCGCCGGTCCCTCCGGTGACGAGGACGGTGCCGTGTCGAACCGCGTCATCCCACTGCGCCCCGGCGTCCGGGGCGTCGGTCGGCAGAACCCGCGGGGGTGCCGGACGCAGTCGGCGTCCGTGGACCCCGGTGGACCGCACGGCCACCTGTTCCTCGTCGGCGACGGCTCCCGCGAGCACCGCGCACAACCGGCGGACGGCCCGCTCGTCCGGCACCTCGGGCAGGTCGACCAGCCCGCCCCAGCGGTGCGGGTGTTCCAGTGCCAGGGTCCGGCCCAGCGCGGCGGACGCCGCCTGGCCGACGTGCCCGGGTCGCTCCGAGCCGCCCAGCACGGCCGCGCCGGTCGTCAGCACCCACAGCCGGGCGTCGATCCCGGCGTCCTCCAGGGCCTGGGCCAGTGCGAGGGTCAGCGCCGGACCGCCGGGGAGATCGGGGTGCTCGGGGTGCGGGCGCTGCTCCCAGGACAACAGGGAGAGCACCCCGGCTATCGGCTCCTCCCCCGCGGCCTTCAGCAGCAGCGCGGCCAGCTGTTCCCGGGTCGCGCCCGGGTCGGTGACGGGGCATTCGACGAGGTCGACCCCGTTGCCGCGCAGTGCCTCCAGGACGGCGTCCGCGACGGGGCCCTCGGGGCGCGGGACGAGCCAGCGGCCGACCAGACCGTCCAGGGGAACGGTCGACAGCGGCACCCAGGAGACGCGGTACCGCCAGGAGTCCGCACGCCGTTCACGGGCTCGGGCGGCACGCCAGCCCGCCAGGGCGGGCAGGACCTCGTCCAGCGCGTCGCGGCGGACCCCCAGCTCACCGGCCAAGCGGGCGGGGTCCTGGCCTTCGAGGTCGTCCCAGCCGTCTTCCACGGCGGAGGAGGTCGGGACGGGGTCGGGGGACGCCAGCCAGTAGTGCCGGTGTTGGAAGGCGTAGGTGGGCAGTTCGACCCGCCGGCCCCCCGGGAACATCCCCGACCAGTCGACCGGCACCCCCCGCACATACCCCTCACCGAGGGAGTGCAGCAGCCGTTCCATGCCCCCCTCGCCCCGACGCAGCGTCCCCAACACCGCCGCGTCCACCCCCGCGGCCTCCACCGACTCCCCCACCGCCACCGACAACACCGGATGCGGACTCGGCTCCACGAAGAACCGGAAACCCTCCCCCAACAGAGCCCGAGTCGCCTCCTCGAACCGCACCGTCTCCCGCAAATTCCGATACCAATACCCCGCATCCAACAACCCCGTGTCCAACCACCCACCCGTTACCGTCGAAAAGAACGGAATCTGACCAGAACGAGGCACAATCCCATCCAACTCAGCAAGCAACCGCTCACGAACCTCCTCCACATGCACTGAATGCGAGGCATAATCCACCTCAATCCGACGCACCCGCACCCCCTCACCCACAAGTTGCTCCACCAACTCCGCCACCGCATCCGCATCACCCGCCACCACCGTCGACGACGGACCATTCACCGCCGCCACCGACAACCCACCACCCCAGGAAGCGATCCGCTCCCGCACCTCCCCCACACCCAACGCCACCGACACCATCCCCCCACGACCCGACAACCCCCGCACCAACCGACTCCGCAACGCCACCACCCGCGCACCATCCTCCAACGACAACCCACCCGCCACACACGCCGCCGCCACCTCACCCTGCGAATGCC
>NZ_JBEOWM010000090.1:0-12306 GCF_040296045.1 Streptomyces sp. NPDC002490
CCCTCATGAACCCCATGCTCGACGAGTTCACCCAACTCGCCCACACCCTCCACTACAACGAACCCACCCTCCCCTTCGTCTCCACCGTCACCGGCGCGCACGCCGACCCCGCCGAACTGGCCACCCCGGAGTACTGGGTCACCCACATCCACGAAACCGTCCACTTCACCGAGGCCGTCCACACCCTCGCGGCGCGGGGCGTCACCCGGTACGTCGAGATCGGGCCCGACGCGGTGCTCTCCGCACTCGTCCGGCCGGCCCTGGGCCCCGAGGGCGCCGAGCGGATCACCGTGGTGCCCCTGATGCGCGGACGGCGTGACGAATCCACCGCCCTCCTCACCGGAGTGGGGCTGCTGTACGCGGCCGGGGCGGGGGTGGACTGGTCGGCCCTGTACGGTGGCGCCGCCCGCGCGGTCGACCTGCCGACGTACCCCTTCCAGCACCGTCGCTACTGGATCACGTCGCCCGCGCTCTTCGGCGGGGTCATGGCGGACAGGACGGAGCCGGCGGGAGCCGACGGGAGTCAGGGCGACGGGGCGGGCGACGGGCTCCGCGCCCGGCTCCACGAACTCGGCCAGCCGGAGCGGGAGAAGCTGCTGACCGAGGTCGTGCTGGAGCACACGGCCGTGGTGCTCGGCCGTGACTCCGCCGGTGAGCTCGATCCGGAACGCGGTTTCCTCGACGTGGGTGTGGACTCGCTCTCCGCGACGGAACTGCGCGGGCAACTCCGGCGTGCCACCGGTCTCGAACTCCCCGCCTCCGCCGTCTTCGACCTCGGTACGCCGGCCCGTCTCGCCGCGTACCTGGCCACCGCACCGCCGGCCGGTGGCGACGCCGACCGGGTCTCCGTCGCCCCTGCCGTGGTCGAGTCGAGCGGTACGCCGGAGACGGTCAGCGAACTGTTCCGTGCCGCCGTGCGCGAGGGCAGGATGGTCGAGGGAACAGCCCTGCTGGGGGCTGTGGCGGAGCTGCGCCCCTCCTTCGGGTCCGCCGTCGGACTCGGAGACCGCTGCCCACCGGTGCGGCTGGCCACGGGCCCCGCGGGACCCCTGCTGATCTGCTTCCCGTCCCCGATGGCGCTCGCCGGTGCCCAGCAGTACGCCCGGCTGGCGGCCGGCTTCCGGGACGTGCGGGAGGTCCACGTCGTCACCCCGCCCGGCTTCGTGGACGGGGAACCGTTGCCGGATTCCGTGGACGCGGTCGTCGACCACTTCGCCCGGAGCGTGCGGGAGTTGGCGGGTGACCGGTCGTTCGCGCTGGTCGGGTACTCCTCCGGCGGTCAGTTCGCGCACGCGACCGCCACCCGTCTGGAACGCGAGGGGTCGACACCCGCGGGGATCGTGCTGCTCGACACGTACCTCCCCCTCGACGGGAGCGACGGGCCGTCCACCGGCGCCACCGAAGGGCTGTGGGCGAGCATGCTCGACGGAATGATGGCGCGGGAGAACCACTTCGGGACGTTCTCCACGACCAGGTTGTCGGCCATGGGCCGGTACAGCGCCCTGATGAGGCGGTGCGTGCCCGAAGAGGTGGAGGCGCCGGTCCTGTTCGTCAGGCCGGCGGAGTCCTTCGTCGACGGGCTCGCCGGTGGTGACGGGCGAGGGGGCCCCGGTGACCCCGCGGCCGGCACCGGAGTCGACGACGGAGGTTGGCGTTCCTCCTGGCCGGCTCCGCACACCCTGCGCGAGGTCCCCGGCAACCACTTCACGCTGTTGGAGGAGTCGGCCCGGTCCACCGCCGAGGCCGTCGAGACGTGGATGCGCTCCTTCGGGGTGAACAACACGCCCTGACCGGAAGCCCCGCGCCCCGGCGGGAAAAGGTCGTCCGAAATGCAGGCCCCGGTGTCGCATACTCGCGCACCGGGGCCTCGCGCATGCCCGCCGGAATTCGGTCACATGGTCCAATGGGTGTGGCGCGAAATCGGCAATGCGAACCCTTAGGGGGTGCAGGGGCTTTGTCATGTCGATGACGATCGTTTACAGTGGGCGGGATCGGTTGGGGGAACGTCTCCCGTTTCATGGCAGTCTTGCATTTGTCCGTTCAATATTGGTCGCATCGCCGATCGCTTGGTTCTTCAGCGTGATGAATGTGCACGGAATAATGTGGCGGATTCGATTCGGTCGGAACCTTCAGTGGGGTCGGTCGGGTCGGACGGCCGTACTCGTACAGCGCCTTGCGCGTGGTGTGCCCGGCGCCCGGACACAGGATGCGATCCCTCTTGCGTGAGCTGTCGGCCTTCCAGAAAAGCCGTGAACCGGCGTCCGTCCGTCAGCGCTCGCGGACGTCGGCGCCCCGGAGGGGTCGGGCCGCACCGTCCGTCCTCCTCGCTGACGAGCGCCCTGCGGCGCGCTACCGCATCGTCGTCCTCAACGCACCGGCCGAGTCGCAGACCCGCTCGGTGCTGCCGATCGTGCGGGAACTGCGACGCCGCGGCCATCGGATGACCTACGTCACCACCCGGGAGTTCGCCCCGTCCGCCGCCGCCACCGGTGTCGACGTCCTCGTCCACGACTCCTGTCCCACCCTCGGAGTGGACGCGAACCCCGAGGACTGCGGCTCGGCAGACGCCCGGTTGGTCGCGGACGCCCTCGACTGGGCCGAGGAGGTCGATGCCGCGTTCCGTGACGACGACCCGCCCGACCTGGTGCTCTACGAGACGTCGGTGCACGCCACCGCCCGATTCCTGACCTGCCGTTGGAGCAGGCCCGCGGTCCAGATACTGCCGTCGTTCGCGCACCGGGCCCAGGATGCCGCCGAGGCCGGGGCCTCCCTGGAGTCCACCGATGTCGACGACGGCTCCTGCGCCAGGAGACTGCCCGGCCACATCAGGGAGCGCCTCTACCGTTTCCTCACTCCGGGAGGAATGGCGGGCGGGGCGCCGAGCAACTTCTACACGAAACCCGAGCCCCTTTCGATTGCTTTGCTGCCCAGGGAATTCCAGACGGACGGGGAGCTCTTTGACGGCAGCGTCGCGTTCGTCGGAACCTGTACGCCCGAGTGCGGGGTGATCGACCAGTGGATTCCGCCGTCCACCGACCTTCCCGTGGTGTTCCTCGCACTCGACCCCGAACTCATCGAGGGGGGACGTGAATCCCTCCGGGCCTGTGTGTCCGCCCTTGCCGAGAAGCCGCTCCATGTGGTGGTGCTCACACCGAACGGTGTAGCGGAAAGCCTTTTCGCGGCCGACGGCCCGCCCCTCAACGTCGAACTCCACGACCACGTGCCGTGGGCCACGGTGTTGCGTAGGGCGGCCGTGTTCGTCTGCCACTCGGACCTGCACAGCGTGATGGAGTCCCTCTACTTCAACACCGCACCGGTCGCCGTGCCGACGTCGCACCGGCAGCGTGCGGTGGCGGACCGGGTCGTCGAGTTGGACCTGGGCGCGAAGGTGTCCCCGGACCGCGCCGCACTCGACACGCTCGCCGACGTGGTCACCGCCCTGGTGGCCGATCCCGGGATCGCCCGGTCCGTGCGGGAGGGACAGCGCTGGGCGCGCAACGCGGGAGGCGCGTTGCGCGCCGCTGACGAGATCGAGCGCTTCCTGGAGTGGAGCTACGAGCCGTAGGCCCCGTCGGGGCGGGTGCCGGGGGTCAGGCGGACTCGGCTCCGGCCGGGACGATGTTGAGTCGCAGCGCCAGGTCGCCCCTCCGGCTGACGTTCAACTTGCGGTAGACCCGTGTCAGGTGCTGCTCCACGGTGCTGGTCGTGATGTAGAGCTTGCGCCCTATCGCGCGGTTGGTCGCCCCCACGGCGGCGAGTTCGGCGACCCGTCGCTCCGCGTCCGTCAGCAGTTCGGCGCCGTCCGGCCCCTCCTCGACCGGAACCGGTTCGGGTTCCGGCGGATGCACCGGGCCCGGCACCGCTGACGGCTGTTCCCACTCCGTGGCCACACGGCACGACCGCAGCATCCCGGCGGCCCGGTCGGCCATCGTCCGGGCCTGCACCGGATCACCCGACTCCCGGTAGGCGTCGGCGAGGTCGGCCATCGTCCGGGCCAACTCGAACCTTCCCACGTCCGGATGGAGCAGCCGGACCGCCTGGTGGAGGAGGGTCGGGCGGTCCGACGGGTCCGAGGCCGCGGCCAGGATGCGCAACGAGGCGCCCCGGGCACGGGGAAGGTTGTTGCCGGGATGTCTCAACTGCTCCTCCACGAGGAGCCGGGCTCTGCTGCCGTGACCGAGCGTCAACAGCGCCTCGGCCGCACCCCCGCGCCACGGGACGAGCGACGGCAGGTCGATGCCCCACTCCTCCATCAGGCGCCCGCAGCTCTCGAAGTCGGCCAGGGCCGCGCCGGGCCTGTTCCGCGACAGGTGGAACTGCCCGCGTGCGTGGAGGTAGTGCAGTCCGTACCGCGAGTCGAAGAGCACGTCCGGCACGGGCAGCCGCACGTACTGCGCCGCCTGCTCGTACTGCCCCAGGTGGGTGTGGGCCAGGATCAGGGTCGCCAGCGGACTGCCGAGCGCCACGCCCCAGCCGGTCGGGGAGAGTTGGGCCAGGGCCGCCTCCCCGTGCCGGACGGCCGTCGTCATGTCTCCCTGGCGCAGTGCGGCCTCCGCGCGCACCGCCGCGAACACGGCCTGCCAGCACGTCGCACCGTGCTGCGCCGCGACCTTCAGCAACTCCTCCGACCAGGCGGCCGCCTTGTCGGGGTGGTCCGCGCAGAGCAGCGCGAGCAGCGCCGCGTGCAGGGACTCGAAGGTGCCGTCACCCAGCCCGACGCTGTGCAGGACGCCCTCGGTGGTCGTCAGCGTGTCGTCGTCGGGGCCCTGGGCGAGGAGCCTGGCCAACTCGTTGATCGCCTTCCGCCCGGACGAGCGCACCGGTCTGACGCAGGCCCGCGCCCCCAGGACCGGCGTCCCGCCCGCCCGCTGCCTGCCCTCGGCCCACGTCCCGGGCGCCGGGGCGGCTTCCGGAGCGGCGACCAGCGAGGGGTGCGTGTACCCGACCCAGCGGTTGAAGGTCGACAGTTCCTCCGAGGGGAAGCCGTGGCTTCTCGCCTCGTCCTCCTCCCACAGCGTCAGCGACTCGCGTGCCTCGGCGTACCGTCCGTGCCACAGCAGACTGCGGACCAGCAGGGCGGAGTCCTGTCCCGACAGGTGCCCGCGCCGCATCGCGTCCTTGAGCCACGGGGTGTGCCGCATCGCGCGCAGCGGGGAGGTCCGCCAGTCGAGGCGCATGCGGTCCGCGATGAGCGCGCCGAGCTGACGACCGTCCGTGCCGTACGTCAGGGCCAGCTTGAGGTACTCGCCCGCCGTCTCGGTCCGGCCCGCGGCCAACTCGGTGCGGGCCGCCTCCCTCAGGACGTTGATCATCCAGCCTTCGGGCGCCCTGTTCGCCGCGACGAGCTGCTCGGCGACCGCCACGGGCGGTGCGCCCTCGTTCTGGAGCACGGTGGCGACCCGCAGGTGGAGTTCGTGCCGACGGTCCGGGGGAACCTGCTCCAGGACCGCGGTGCGGGCGGCGGGGTGGCGGAACCTGCCGGAACGCAGCACACCCGTGGCGGTGAGCGTGGCGATGGCGTGCTCGACGGTGGCGGTGTTCCTCCCGAGGATGTGGGCGATGGAGGCCGGGGACGTGCCCTCGGCCTCCATCGCGGCCACCGTGCAGGCGACTTCGAGGACCGCGGGGCCGGCCAGGAACAGGCAGCCGGTCAACGCGTTGCGGAACGCCTCGTCGGGGACGGCCGGTTCGCTCCGGTGGAAGCCGGTGAGGGTGCGGTGGGCCGCCTCGTGGTCGTCCAGCAGCGCGGAGAGGAAGAGCGGACTGCCCCCCGACGCCTCGTGGTACGCATCGGTGAGCTCCATCGCCTTGGCCGGGCCGAGCCTGCCCCTGATCATGGCGTGCGTGCTCACCCGGGTGAACATCTCCAGGCGGATCTTGTGGCAGTTCGGCTGCCGGAACAACTCGGCGTGGAAGACCGGGTGGGGCGACCGGATCGTGGGCGCCTCGGCGAGCAGGAGGAGCGTCCGCGACGCCTTCGTCCTGCGTTGCAGGAACAACAGCATCTGGAGGGACGGGCCGTCCGCGAACTGGAGGTCGTCGATGCTCATGACGACGGGGCCGCGCCTGCCCAGTTCCAACAGGACGGACCGGAGCCCGTGGGCCACCGCGATGCTGGGTTGGTTCGCCAGGATCGGGTCACGCACCCGACTCGTGGACAGTTCCTCCGTCAGCAACTCGCCGACCCGGTGCCTGAACTCCCGCGGTAGCGCCTCGCTCCGGAAGAGCTGATCCATCACACCCAACGGAATTGAGCGTTCCGCCGGAGAGGCCACCGCGGTGAGCACCGTCGCGTGGTGCTCCTCCGCCCGTTTGCAGAACGTCTGCATCAGTTGGGTCTTTCCGCTGCCGGTGGGTCCGGTCATCAGTGCAATACTGCTTCGTCCTTCCGCAGCGTCCTTCAACAGATCGGCTAAGATGTTCAGTTCGTGCTCACGATCGACGAGCTGAACCGATGGCCGTGTTTCCATACCGTCCCCCGTGTACGTATACATACCGCCGGCCACCGTGAAGATAGCAAAGGAGAGGCCGAGGTTGCCTTGAGCACATGACTAAGGCTTCGCCAAGACGGTTGATGGCTGATTCACGATCATGCGAGCCCCTCCCTCGGCCGCGCTGGACCCCCTCGACCGGCTGGACGACCCCCCTCGGGCGCGGTCGACGTCCCCCGGTGCCCGGCGCGGGCGGGCCTCCCGCGCGGGGAGGTCGAGGAGGTGGAGGGGAAGGGGCGGTCCCCCGGCCCGAGCGAGGCGTAAAGGTGCCTGCCCGGCGGTCTTTCGGCAGCGGACGTGCGGGAGATGCTCCCGGCGGTGAAGCCTTTCGCTTTCGCTCTGTTGAGGACCGGAGGGGATCGTTGTGTGGCTCTGGATGTCGACTGATGAGGTGCCGGCAGCTGACCGGGCGGACTGGTACCACGACGTGGTGTCCCGCACGGTGGCTCCCCACCGCTTGCTGGTGGCGGACCGGGCGACGTTCCGTGCGCGGGCCGGGGTGCTGGGGCTCGGGCGGATCGAACTGTCGAAGCACGTCCACGCGGACCACCGGGCCTGGCGCACCCGGCGGATGATCCGCCAGAGCGATCCGGAGCACTACATCCTGGCGCTGATCACGCACGGGGCGAAGGGGATCTCCCAAGCCCGCAACGACACCAGGGTCGAGGCGGGGGACATGGTCTTCTTCGACACCTCGCACCCCTACACCGCCGGCAACCCCGGCGCCGAACCGGTGATGTCGCTGCTGCACATACCACGCGACCTGATCAGACTGCCCGCCGACCGGCTCGACGCCGCGCTCGGCAGCCGCATCTGTGCCCGTCGGGGGATCGGCGCGGTCCTGCGACGGTTCCTCGCCTCGCTGGAGGCCCTCGGCTCCGAGTGCACCCCGCAGGAGCTGGCGTTGCTGGAGAGGCCGCTGCTCGACCTCGCCTCCGGGCTCCTCGCCCAACAGCTCGACGCCTTCGAGGCGCTCCCCGCGCGGACCCGCAACCAGGTGCTGCTGGAGCGGATCGACTCCTTCATCGACCGCCACCTCCCCGACTCCGACCTCACCCCCCGGGCCATCGCCGCCCATCACCACATCTCGCTGCGCATGCTCCACCACCTCTTCCGGGACTGCGGCGAGACCGTGGCCGCCTCGATACGCCGGCGGCGCCTGGAGCGCGCCCACGCCGATCTGGCCGACCCCGCCCAGGACCACCGCTCCGTCCGCGCGGTCGCCGAACGCTGGGGCTTCACGAGCCCCGCCGTCTTCAGTCGGACCTTCCGTGACGTCTACGGGCTGTCGCCCCGCGAACTCCGCACGTCCCGCTCCGGTCGGGGCGCACGCAACGTCAAGGAGCCCGGCACCCCACGTCAACTCGCGGGACTTGCGGGGCTCTAGCGTGTGATCACGGGGTTCGGGAGCGCTCCCGCCCCTCCGGGTTTCCCTCTCTCCTTCCTTTCGGCCGTGTCGTCAAACGATCGGAGCTTTGACGTGCCCATGCCCTCAATGCGTTCCCTGGCCTCCTTGCGTCCGGTGCTCGCAGCCGCCACGCTGGGCGGCCTCCTCCTCGGAGGTCTCGCCCCGGCCCACGCCGCACCCGACCGGGGGCCCGCCGCCGCGGCGGTCACCGCCACCGCGTCGAGCGTCGGCGGGGCGATCAGCCGCACCGAGATACTCCAGCGCGCCCAGTACTGGGTGGACCAGCGGGTCCCGTACAGCCAGACCGCCTACCACCGCGACCCGCAGGGCCGCACCTACCGGACGGACTGCTCGGGCCTGGTGTCCATGGCCTGGCACCTGCCCACCAGCGCGGTCACCTCGACGCTCCCCAACTACTCCTCCAAGTTGGCAGGTCTGGACAACCTCCAGCCCGGCGACGCGCTGAACGACGTCAGCTCCCACGTGATGCTCTTCGTCGGCTGGACCGACGGCACCCGCACCAGCGCCAAGATCATCGAACACGCCAGGCCCGACACCGTCGCCCGCCCCATGACGTACTCGCGGAGCTACCTCGTCCAGAAGGGCTTCGAGCCCTACCGCTACAACAAGGTCACCGACAGTCCGGTGACCGTGCCGGACAAGGGGATGACGCACGTCACCGGAGTCGGCGACCTGACCGGGGACGGCATCAGCGACGTCATCGCGGTCCAGACGTCCAACGGCGACCTCTACCGCTACTCCGGACCGAACTACACCGGCGGCACCGCCCGTACGAAGATCGGCCACGGGTGGGACTCGATCAGCGACATCGTGGGGACGGGCGATCTGACCGGTGACGGCGTCGCGGACGTCATCGCGGTGGACGCCACGAGCGGTGATCTGTACCGGTACGCGGGTCCGGGTTATGCGGGTGGTGGTCGGGTGAAGATCGGGGTCAATTGGGACTCGATGACGAATGTGACGCCGGTGGGGGATCTGACGGGTGACGGTCAGCCGGACGTGATCGCGGTGGAGAAGGCGACGGGTGATCTGTACCGGTACGCGGGTCCGAACTTCGCGGGGGGTGCGGCGCGGACGAAGATCGGCAACGGCTGGAACGTGTACTCCACGATCGTGGGGACGGGTGACCTGACCGGTGACGGCGTCGCCGACATCGTGGCCATCCATGCCACCAACGGGAACCTGTACCGGTACTCGGGTCCGCACTACAACGGTGGCACCCGGGTCCAGATCGGCAACGGTTGGCAGACCATGACCAACCTGACCGGCGTCGGCGACATCACCGGCGACAACGTCCCCGACCTCCTCGCCGTCAACGCCGCCTCCCAGAAGCTGTACCGCTACTCGGGGCCGGGCTTCGCCGGCAGCAGCGCGGTGCAGATCGGCGTCAAGTGGTAGCACGCCCGATGTCGGCGGCGCCGAGCAGGCGCCGCCGACGCGAGTGCCCCGCCCCTCACCCGTCATCGAACCGAGGTGCCCGCATGTCCGCACGTCCGCGCACGAAGTCCCTCCTGGCATCGCTGGTCGCCGTCCCGCTCGCCGCCCTGCTGCTGCCCCTGACGTCCGCCCTTCCCGCCGCGGCGGCGTCCGTCGCCACCTGGGACAAGGTCGCGCAGTGCGAGTCCGGCGGGAACTGGAGCATCAACACCGGCAACGGCTACTACGGAGGACTCCAGTTCTCCAAGTCCACCTGGAACGCCTTCGGAGGGAACCAGTACGCCGCCTACGCGCACCAGGCGACCAAGGAGCAGCAGATCCGCATCGCCGAGAAGGTCCTCGCCACCCAGGGCGAGGGCGCCTGGCCCACCTGCGGCCCCCGGGCGGGGCTCGGCAGCGACGACGCCGACCCGTACCCCGCCGAACCCCCGCGGCCGCAGTCCAAGATGGCGCACCTCACGCCGGTCGGGGACCTGACCGGCGACGGCCGGCCCGACATCGTCGCCGTGGAGAAGGCCACCGGCGACCTCTTCCGCTACGCGGGGCCGAACTTCACCGGCGGCGCCGCACGCCAGAAGCTGGGCTACGGCTGGAACGGCATGAGCGACATCGTGGGGACGGGCGATCTGACCGGTGACGGCGTCGCGGACGTCATCGCGGTGGACGCCACGAGCGGTGATCTGTACCGGTACGCGGGTCCGGGTTATGCGGGTGGTGGTCGGGTGAAGATCGGGGTCAATTGGGACTCGATGACGAATGTGACGCCGGTGGGGGATCTGACGGGTGACGGTCAGCCGGACGTGATCGCGGTGGAGAAGGCGACGGGTGATCTGTACCGGTACGCGGGTCCGAACTTCGCGGGGGGTGCGGCGCGGACGAAGATCGGCAACGGCTGGAACATGTACTCCACGATCGTGGGGACGGGTGACCTGACCGGTGACGGCATCGCGGACCTCGTGGCCGTGCACACCCTCAACGGGAACCTGTACCGCTATTCGGGTCCGCACTACAACGGTGGCACCCGGGTGCAGATCGGCAACGGTTGGCAGACCATGACCAACCTGACCGGCGTCGGCGACATCACCGGCGACAACGTCCCCGACCTCCTCGCCGTCGACCCGACGACCGACCGCCTCTACCGCTACTCGGGCCCGGGCTTCACGGGCGGCAGCCGCGTCCAGATCGGCGTGAACTGGTAGTCCCCGTCCGTCCCTTGACCTCTCCGGAGCAGCCATGAGACGCATCGCCTCCCGCTGGGCGGGGCTGGTTCCCCTCGCCCTCGCCCTCACCGGTTCCCTCCTCCTCGCCCCCGCCGCCCGGGCGGACAGCGTGGCCGGCCCCGACGCCCCACCGGTCCGCTTCGTCAGCTACAACATCTGCGGCAACATGTGCACCGATGCCAAGGGCTACGACAACCAGCGCCGCATCGACACCGTGGTCGCCGAGGCATCGGGCGCCACCTGGAACGCCGACCAGCTCCACCTCCAGGAAGTGTGCCGGCCCCAGTACGACGCGATCCGCACCCGACTCCAGTCCAGGGGATTCCACGGACTGTTCACCACGACCCTCTCGGGACGTGCGAACGTGTGCGGTGGCGCCGACTACGGCGTGGCGATCCTCGTCAAGGGGAGCATCACCGAGACCCGCGAACTCGACCTGACCGTCGGCGGCGAGACGGAGCCGATCAAGGTTCCCTGCGTCAAGTCCTACACCCAGAGCCGGGCCAACTGGGCCTGCTCGGTCCACCTCTACTGGAGCGACGCCGTCCTGCGCGAGCGGGAGGCAGCCCTGCTCGCCGCCCAGGCCCGGCAGTGGATCGACGCCGGAACGCCGGTCGTCCTCGGTGGTGACTTCAACGGTTCGCCACGCTCCAAGATGGCCTCCTCCTTCTACGAGCCCGGCATCAACGACGGCGGGCAGGGCGACTTCGTCGAAGCCGACGAGACCGACCGCGACCACTTCGTCGCCGACCCCTGCCGCACCGACGGCCGTGCCCGCTGCCGCAGCGGCGAACCGACCTTCGGCTCGACGAAGATCGACTACCTGTTCCTCTCCGCCCACCACTTCAAGGGCGCCAAGGCGGAAGTCCTGCCCCAGGACCCCCGGGTCTCCGACCACCGCCCGGTCCGGGGCGCCGCGCACTGGTCCGACTGCGGGCCGGCCGCCGACGGGGGCGCGGTCCTCCGCCGGGACGCCACCGGAGCACTCTTCCGCTACGAGGGCCGCGCGGACGGCTCGATCGCGGGCGCCTGCAAGACCGGCACGGGCTGGAGCGGCATGCGGATCGTGGCCCGTGAGGGCACGGCCCTGCTCGCCGTCGACACGGGCGGGGTCCTCTGGCGCTACCCGGCCCACCCCGGCACCGGTACCTACTCGGGCTCCACCCGGGTGCGGGTGAGCGACGGGTGGCAGACCGTGGACGACCTGCTGTCACCGGGTGACTTCACCGGTGACGGGAGGTCCGATCTGATCGGTCGGGACGCGGCGGGTGACCTGTGGTTGTACCGGGGTGACGGTCAGGGTGGCCACGGTCCCCGGACCAAGATCGGCCACGGCTGGGACGCCTACACCGCCCTCCTCGCCCCGGGTGACTTCACCGGTGATCGGAGGTCCGATCTGATCGGTCGGGACGCGGCGGGAGACCTGTGGTTGTACCGGGGTGACGGTCAGGGTGGCTACGCTCCCCGCGCCAAGATCGGCCACGGCTGGCAGACCTACACTGCCCTCCTCGCCCCGGGTGATCTGAACCGTGACGGCAGGGCCGACCTCGTCGGTCGGGACGCGGCGGGTGACCTGTGGTCGTACCGGGGTGACGGTCGGGGCGGCTACGCTCCCCGCGCCAAGATCGGCAACGGCTATCCCGCCGGGGAACTGCTCTTCTGACGGAACGGCGCGCCTTCGTCCCGGGCCGGCGACACGGCGCGGGACGAAGGCGCGCCCGGGGGGCCC
>NZ_JBEOWM010000091.1:0-11449 GCF_040296045.1 Streptomyces sp. NPDC002490
ACACCTACGCCGAAATCACCCTCCCACCCGAAGCCCACCCCCACACCCACACCTTCACCATCCACCCCGCCCTCCTCGACGCCGCACTCCACGCCAACCTCTTCCACGAGAGGGACAGCCAGGCGGACGCCTCGGGCCCGCGGTTGCCCTTCGCCTGGAGCGGGGTGACCGTGCATGCGACGGGTGCGACGGCGCTGCGGGTACGGGTGACCTCGCACGGGAGCGACGAGGCGTCGGTGCTCGCCACGGACGCGACCGGAGCTCCGGTCATCTCCATCCGTTCGCTGGCCGCGCGTGCGGTCAGCGCCGAGCAGTTGGCGGCGGCGGACCGCTCCGGCGACGAGGCCGGCGCGCTGCTGCGACCCGTGTGGAACGAGCGTGCCGAAGGGGCCGCGGCCGGGGCCCCGGCGGGTGACTGGGCCGTGGTCGGAGTCGCCGCCGACGAGTCGATTGCCGCGGCGTTCGGCTCCGACGTGCCGGTCTTCGCCGACCTCGACTCGCTCCGGGCCGCCCCGGGTCCCGCGCCGGAGACCGTGGTGCTCGTCTGCGCCGCCGACCCGGCGGACGACCGGGAGGGCGGCGGGACCCTCGGCCGGATGCGCACCGCCACCACGCGCGTGCTGGAAGCCGTGCAGGGCTGGTTGGCGGACCCGGGGTTCGCGGACTCCCGTCTCGTCGTCCTCACCAAGGGGGTCACCGGTCCCGGGCCCGTGCGCGGTGCCGGCGTGGACCTGGTCCACGCCCCGCTCGCGGGTCTGGTGCGCTCGGCGCAGGCCGAACGGCCCGAGGCCCGGCTCCTCCTCCTGGACTGGGACGGCTCCGCCTCGTCGTACGAGCGACTGGCCGGGGCCGCCACCGCCGAGGGCGCCGAACTCGCACTGCGTGAGGGCGGTCTGTGGGAGCCCCGGCTCGTCAGGGAACAGCGGGGTGCCGCCGGCTCGGCGTCCGCAACGGGCCTGGACCCGGAGGGCACCGTGCTCATCACGGGGGGCACGGGTGGCCTGGGTGCCGCCGTCGCCCGGCACCTGGTCGATCGCCACGGCGTCCGCCGTCTGTTGCTGGTGAGCCGTAGGGGTGGGAACGCGCCGGGGGCGGAGGAGCTCCGTGCCGAACTCGGCGCGTCGGGTGCGGAAGTCCGCGTCGTCGCCTGCGACGTGGCGGACCGCGCGGCGCTGGAGAAGTTGCTGGGTGAGGTGCCGGCTGCACATCCGCTCACCGCGGTCGTCCACACGGCCGGTGTCGCCGACAACGGTCTGATCGAGACGCAGACCGCGCAGAGCCTCGACGCGGTCCTGCGTCCCAAGGCCGACGCCGCCTGGCACCTGCACGAACTGACGCAAAATCAAGAACTCGCGGCGTTCGTGTTGTTCTCCTCGACCGCCGGGCTCTTCGTGGGCGCGGGACAGGCCAACTACGCTGCTTCCAACGTCTTCCTCGACGCGCTCGCACGGCACCGGGTGGCCGAGGGGCTACCGGGGCTCTCGCTGGCCTGGGGCCTGTGGTCCGAGACCTCGGGCATGGGCGGCGAGCTGGTCGAGGCCGATCTGGAGCGGATGCGACGCATGGGCCTGCGCCCGCTCGACACCGGTGCGGCGCTCGACCTGTTGGACGCCTCGCTGGCGCTGGACGGGCCGGTCCTGGTGCCGGTCGGTGTGGAGACCTCGGTGATCGGTTCGTCTGACGGGGGGTCGGTGCCCGCGCTGCTGCGGACGCTGGTGCGCACGCCGATGCGGCGGGCCTCCTCCGCGGTGGCCCAGGCCCCCGCGGCGGCCGAGGCGCTCTCCGAGCGGTTGTCCGCGTTGGACGACGCCGATCGCAATCTGCACCTCCTCGATCTGGTGCGGGAGAACGCGGCTGCGGTGCTCGGTCATTACAGCGGTGAACTCCTCGATCCGGAAAGGCCGTTCAAGGACGTCGGATTCGACTCGCTGGCCGCGGTGGACCTGCGCAACCTGCTCAACGTGGCCACCGGCCTCAGGTTGCCCGCCACCTTGGTCTTCGACTTCCCCACCCCGGCCTCACTCGCCGCCCACCTGGCCGGCGAACTGGTTCCCACGCTCTCCTCGGGACAGTCGCTGGGCGCGGAGATCGACCGCTTGGAGTCGGCGTTGCTGGCCTCGCCGCTGAGTGACGGCGGGCCCGAGGACGACTACACCGAGGTGACCGGCAGGCTGGAGACCCTGTTGCGCACGTGGCGGGACCGACACGGCTCGGTGCTCGGGACCGGAGTCCGTACCGACTTCGAGTCGGCCACCGACGACGAACTGTTCGCCGCGCTCGACGGTGAGGTCGGACTGCCGTAGCGGAACGCGGGCGGTGGCGGGACCGACCGCCACCCGCCCCGTCCTTCCCCGCCCCGCGGCCCCGCGCCCGTTCCCGGATGCTCGCCCTCCGGCGCGCCCCCATGGCCTCCTCCTGACCTCCCGCCCGCATCCTCTCCGGCTCCGACTGACCCCAGATTGGTTCAGACACCGATGGCGAATGACCAGAAACTGCGTGAGTACCTGCGGCGCGCGACGGCAGAGCTGCACGAGACCCGCCGTCGGCTGCGCGAGGTCGAGGACGGTAGGCACGAGCCGATCGCCATCGTCGCGATGGGCTGCCGGTACCCGGGCGGGGTGACCTCTCCCGAGGACCTGTGGCGCGTCGTGGACGAGGGGGTCGACGTCGTCGGGCAGTTCCCCACCGACCGGGGCTGGGACATGGACGTCCTCTACGACCCGGAGCCCGGGCGCCCGGGGCGCAGCTACGTCCGTGAGGGCGGCTTCCTCCACGACGCGGGCGACTTCGATCCGGTGTTCTTCGGGCTGAGCCCCAGGGAGGCTCCGGAGACCGACCCCCAGCAGCGGCTGCTCCTCGAAACCACCTGGGAGACCTTCGAACGCGCGGGCATCGACCCGGGCTCCCTCAAGGGCAGCAGGACCGGGGTGTTCGCCGGGCTGATGTACCACGACTACGCCGGCGGCAGCGCCGCCGGCAGCCTGGTGTCGGGGCGGATCGCCTACACCTTCGGCTTCGAGGGACCGGCGGTGACGGTGGACACGGCGTGCTCCTCCTCGCTGGTGGCGCTGCACCTCGCCGCCCAGGCCCTGCGGGGCGGCGAATGCTCGCTGGCGCTCGCGGGCGGCGTCACCGTGATGGCGGGCCCCGGCATGTTCGTCGAGTTCAGCGAGCAGCGCGGGCTCGCCGCGGACGGCCGCTGCAAGTCCTTCGCCGGGGCCGCGGACGGAGCGGGCTGGTCGGAGGGCGTGGGCGTGCTGTTGCTGGAGCGGCTGACGGACGCCCGGCGCAACGGGCACCCGGTGCTCGCGGTGATACGGGGCAGTGCGGTGAACCAGGACGGTGCCAGCAACGGCCTCACCGCCCCCAACGGCCCCTCCCAACAACGCGTCATCCGCCAGGCATTGCGGGACGCCCAACTCGCGGCCAGGGACGTGGACGTGGTGGAGGCGCACGGCACCGGCACCGTCCTCGGCGACCCCATCGAAGCCCAGGCGCTCCTCGCCACCTACGGCCGGGACCGCCCCGCGGACGATCCCCTCTGGCTCGGCTCCGTCAAGTCGAACATGGGGCACGCACAGGCCGCTGCCGGAGTCGGCGGTGTCATCAAGATGGTCGAGGCCATCAGACACCGCAGGCTCCCGCGCACCCTGCACGTGGACGAGCCGACGCCACAGGTCGACTGGAGCGCGGGCAACGTCCGGCTGCTGACCGAAGCGGTCGACTGGGAGAGCGACGCGCCCCGTAGGGCGGGCGTTTCCGCCTTCGGGCTGAGCGGCACCAACGCGCACGTCATCATCGAGGAGGCGGCCGCGGGGGAGGCGCCCGCCGACCCCCCGCCCGTCGCCGAGCCGGGCCCGTTGCCCCACCTGCTCTCCGCCCGCGACGAACGGTCGTTGCGGGCCGCCGCGGCCCGACTGCGCACCCGGCTCACCGCCGACCCGGGCGCCTCGACGGCCGACGTCGCCTTCTCCCTGGCCACCACGCGGGCCTCCTTCGACCGGCGGGCCGTCGTCGTCGCGGACGACCGAGAGGGGCTGCTGCGCCGCCTCGACGCGCTGGCCGCAGGCGAGGAGGACGCCGGGGTCGTCCGGGGCACGCCCCGGGGGCCCGGGGGACGCACGGCCTTCATGTTCACCGGCCAGGGTGCCCAGCGACTGGGCATGGGGCGGGAACTGTACGCGTCCCAACCCGCGTTCGCCGCCGCGTTCGACGCCGTCACCGCCGAACTCGATCCGAGGCTCGACACCCCCGTCCGCGAGGTGATGTGGGCGGCCGACTCCGAGCACAACGCGGCCGAGCTGCACCTCACCGGCCGTGCCCAGGCAGCACTGTTCGCCGTCGAGGTCGCCCTCTTCCGCGTGTTGGAAGGCTGGGGCGTCCACCCCGACCTGCTGATCGGCCACTCCGTCGGGGAGATCGCTGCGGCCCACGTCGCCGGGGTGTTCACCCTGGCCGACGCCTGCGCGCTGGTGGCCGCCCGCGGACGGCTCATGCAGGAACTGCCCGCCGGGGGCGCCATGGTGGCCGTCGAGGCGACCGAGGAGGCCGTCCTCCCGCTCCTGGACGAACGGGTCGGTGTGGCCGCCGTGAACGGGCCCTCGGCCGTGGTCCTCTCCGGCGACGCGGACACGGTCCTCGACATCGCCGACCGGCTGCGCGAGGGGGGCGCCAGGACCTCCCGGCTGCACGTCAGCCACGCCTTCCACTCCCCGAGCATGGAACCGATGCTCGGAGACTTCCGCAAGGTCGTCGAGGCGATCCCGATGAGCGCCCCCCGGCTGCCGATCGTCTCCAACCTCACCGGGAAACTCGCCGGAGACCACGAACTGACGACCGTCGACTACTGGGTGCGGCACGTACGCGAGACGGTCCGCTTCGCCGACGGCGTCGCCACCCTCCTGGAGAACGGCGTCCGCACCTTCGTCGAACTCGGCCCCGGCGCCCACCTCACGACCCTCGCCCGACAGTGTGCCGCCCCCGACGAGGGCCTCCTCTTCGTCCCCCTGCTGCGGGCCGACCGCCCGGAGCGGGAGACCTTGTTCACCTCCCTCGCCGAACTCCACGCACACGGCGAACGGATCGCCTGGCCGCGGGTCGCCGAAGGCTGGGGCGGTCGTCGGGTGGACCTCCCCACCTACCCCTTCCAGCGGCAGCGCTACTGGTGGGAGGGGGACTCCGCCGCCTCCGCCACCGCAGGCGGCGGGGGACCGGGCGGCGCGGGCGACGCCGCGTTCTGGGACGCCGTGGCACACGCCGACACCGGTGCCCTCGCCGACGCGTTGCGCGCCGAGGGCGCTCCACGCGACTCGCTGGACGCCGTACTCCCGCTGCTCGCGGCCTGGCGCAGCCGCCGCGTGGCCGAAGCCACCGCCGACGCCCGGAGCTACCGCGTCGACTGGCAGCACCTCGTCGAGCCCGCCGCCGACCCCGCCGCGGCCGTGGGCACCTGGCTCCTCGTCGCCCCCGACGAACCCGCCGCCGACCGTTGGGCCACCGCGCTCGGCGAGGCCCTGGGCTCCCTCGGCGCGACGGCGCGCACGGTCACCGTGGACGCAGCCGAACTGGCCCGCCTCGACGCGGTCGGGGACCCGACCGGCACCGACGCCGCCCGGCGTGCGCTCGGTGACCGGCTGCGCGCCGCGCACGACGACGGCGGGCCGGTGCGCGCCGTGCTCTCCCTGCTCGCCCTCACCACCGGTGCGCACGGCCTCGCCGCCACCGTCTCCCTGGCCCGGGCACTGGGCGACACCGACCTCGACACCCCCCTGTGGTGCCTGACCAGCGGCGCCGTCGCGGTCAGCGGCGCCGAAGAACTGCCCCACCCGGAGCAGGCCCAGGTGTGGGGCCTCGGCCGGGTCATCGCGCTGGAACATCCGCAACGCTGGGGCGGCCTGGTCGATCTGCCGCCCGTGCCCGACGAGCGCTCCGCGAGGCGCCTGGTCTCCACCGTCGCCGCGGGCACCGGGGCCGAGCCCGAGGACCAGGTGGCGGTGCGCCCCGCCGGCGTCTTCGGACGCCGCCTCGTCCACGTCCCCGCCGACACCACCCTCGCCGGCGCCGGCGCCGGCTGGCACCCGCACGGCACCGTCCTGGTCACCGGCGGCACCGGCGCCCTCGGCGCGCACGTCGCCCGCTGGCTCGCCCGGCGCGGCGCCGAACACCTCGTCCTCACCAGCCGCCGCGGCCCCGCGGCCCCCGGAGCCGAGGAACTGACCGCCGAACTCACCGCACTCGGCGCCCGGGTCACCATCGCCGCCTGCGACGTCGCCGACCGCGCCCAGCTCGCGACGCTCCTCGACACCCTGCCCGCGCAGCACCCGCTCACCGCCGTCCTCCACACGGCGGGCGTCCTGGACGACTGCGTGCTGGATTCCCTCACCCCCGACCGGCTCGACGGCGTCCGCCGACCGAAGGCGGAGGCCGCACGCCACCTGCACGAACTCACCGCGGACCGGGACCTGACCGCCTTCGTCACCTTCTCCTCCGTCGCCGGCCTGCTCGGCAGCGCGGGGCAGGGCGGCTACGCCGCCGCCAACGCCTACCTCGACGCCCTCGCCCAGCACCGCAGGGCCCTCGGCCTCGCCGCCACCTCGGTGGCTTGGGGCCCCTGGGACGGCGGCGGCATGGCGGGCGAGGAGGCGTCCCAGGAACGCTCCTGGTGGCGCGGCCTCGCCCCGATGGACCCCGAAGCGTGCCTCACCGCGCTCCAACGGGCCCTGGACGGACCGTCGTCCTGCGTCGGCGTGCTCGACGCCGACTGGCCGAGCCTCGCGGCGGGCTTCACGGCGACCCGGCCGAGCGCGCTCATCGGAAGCCTCCCCGAGGTCCGCGCCCTCGCCGCCACGGGTGCCGGTGCCGACCCGGCCGGTCCCGCCGAGGCCGCCCCCGACCTGGTCGTCAGGCTCGCGGCGCTGCCCGAGGGCGAGCAACGACGCGAGGTGCTCGACCTGGTGCGCCGACAGGTCGCACTGGTCCTCGCCTACGACGACCCCGCCGCGGTGCAGTCGAGCCGCGCCTTCAACGAACTCGGGTTCGACTCGCTCACCTCGGTCGAGTTCCGCAACCGCCTGGGCGCCGTGACCGGACTGAAGCTCCCGGCCACCCTGCTCTTCGACTACGCCAACCCGGAAGCGCTGGCCGACCACCTGCACGGCGCGTTGTGCCCGAGCGGGGCGGCCGTGACCGTGCCCGTACTGGCCGAGCTGGAACGCATCGAGTCCGTGGCCGCGGCCCTCTCCCCGGAGGAGATCGAACGCAGCCGCATCAGCCACCGGCTCCGGGCCCTGGTCGCCGACCTCGACGCCCGGGCCGCCGCCGGCGCCGGACCGGGTGACCCCGGGTCCACGGCAGGCCCCACGGTCGTCGAGCGCCTCGACACCGCGACGGCCGAGGACGTCTTCGACTTCCTCGACAAGGAACTCGGGCTCTCCTGAGCCGTAGTCCAGCACCCAGCCCACACCACTCTCTTCCCGAACCTCCCGCGCAGGCTGCTTCCGGGAGATGACCGACGGCGAGGCCCCGATGGCGAACGTGAACGAAGCGAAGCTCCTCGACTACCTGAAGCGGACCACCGCGGACCTGCATGCCACGAAGCAGCAGCTCCGGGAGATGGAGGAGGCGGGCCAAGAGCCCATCGCCATCGTCGCGATGAGCTGCCGGCTCCCCGGCGGCGTACGGAGCCCCGAGGACCTGTGGCGGATGCTGGCCTCGGGCGGTGACGCCATCGGGGACTTCCCCGAGGACCGGGGCTGGGAGACCGAGACCGCCACCGGCGGCTCCGGCGACGCCGACTACGCCCACAAGGGCGGATTCCTCTACGACGCGGGCCAGTTCGACCCGGCCTTCTTCGGCATCTCGCCCCGTGAGGCGCTCGCCATGGACCCCCAGCAGCGCCTCCTGCTGGAGACCGCCTGGGAAGCCTTCGAGCGCGGCGGCATCGCACCGGACTCGCTGCGCGGAGGCCGCGTCGGCGTCTTCGCCGGCACCAACGGGCAGACCTACTTCGAACTGAAGCTCCCCGAAGAAGCCGAGGCGTACCTGTCCACGGGCAGCAACGCGGCCGTGCTCTCCGGTCGCGTCTCCTACACCCTGGGCCTCGAAGGCCCTGCGGTGACGGTGGACACGGCGTGCTCCTCGTCGTTGGTGGCGCTCCACCTCGCCATCCAGTCCCTGCGCAAGGGCGAGTGCGCCCTCGCGCTCGCCGGCGGCGCGACCGTGATGGCCACCCCCGACCCCTACATCGCCTTCAGCAAGCAGCGCGGGCTCGCCGCGGACGGCCGGTGCAAGGCCTTCGCGGAGGCGGCGGACGGCACGGGCTGGTCCGAGGGCGTCGGCCTGCTGCTGGTGGAGCGGTTGTCGGACGCCCGGCGCAACGGCCACCCGGTGCTCGCGGTGGTGCGCGGCTCCGCGGTCAACCAGGACGGTGCCAGCAACGGCCTCACCGCCCCCAACGGCCCCTCCCAACAACGCGTCATCTGGGACGCCCTGGCCAGCGCACGGCTCTCCGCGGACCAGGTCGACGCGGTCGAGGCGCACGGCACCGGCACCGTCCTCGGCGACCCCATCGAGGCCCAGGCGCTCCTCGCCACCTACGGTCGCGACCGGGCCGCCGACAAGCCCCTGTGGCTCGGCTCCGTCAAGTCGAACCTGGGCCACACCCAGGCCGCGGCGGGGGTGGCGGGCATCATCAAGATGGTCATGGCCATGCGCCACGGAACCCTGCCCAGGACCCTCCACGTCGACGAGCCGTCCACCAAGGTCGACTGGACCTCCGGCCACGTCCGGCTGCTGACCGAAGCCGTCGAGTGGGACGGCACCGCACCGCGCCGGGCAGGCGTGTCCTCCTTCGGCATCAGCGGCACCAACGCCCACGTCATCCTCGAACAGGCCCCCGAGGAGGAGCGCGCCCCGCAGGAGGCCGTCGAGCAACCGGGGCGCTCCCTGCCCGTACTCTGCCCCGTGTCCGCCGCGAGCCCGGCAGCGCTGCGTGCACAGGCCGCACAACTGGTGGAACTACTGGAAGGCGCGGACGCTCCGCCTCTCAGCGACATCGCAGCGGCGCTCGCCACCACGCGCGCCCAATTGGAGCGGCGCGCCGTGGTCGTGGGCACCGGACGCGATGACCTGCTCGCGGGACTGCGGGCGGTTGCCGATGGGGAGAAGGCCCCCCACGTCGTGGAGGCCGCGGTGACCGACGGCCGCCTCGCGTTCCTGTTCACGGGTCAGGGTGCGCAGCGGTTGGGCATGGGGCGTGGGTTGGTGGAGGCGTTCCCGGTGTTCGCGGATGTGTTGGACGAGGTGTGTGGGCATCTCGACGCGTCGCTTCCGAGGCCGCTGCGCGAGGTGATGTTCGCCGCCGAAGAGTCCGACGAAGCCGCACTCCTGGATCGTACGGAGTTCGCGCAGCCGGCGTTGTTCGCGGTTGAGGTGGCGTTGTTCCGGTTGGTGGAGTCCTGGGGGGTGCGGCCGGATGTGGTGGCGGGGCATTCGATCGGTGAGATCGCTGCCGCGCACGTGGCCGGGGTGTTCTCCCTCGCCGACGCAGCCGCTCTGGTCGCGGCCCGCGGCCGGCTGATGCAAGCCCTGCCCGAAGGCGGCACCATGGCCGCCGTCCAAGCCACCGAAGACGAGGTGCGTGCTCTTCTCGGCGAGGCCATGGACGCGTCTATCGCCGCGATCAACGGGCCGAACTCCGTGGTCGTTTCGGGCACTACCGCCACCGTGGGCGCCGTCGTCGACGCGTTCAAGGCCCGGGGTCGTAAGGCGACCTACCTGAAGGTGTCGCACGCCTTCCACTCGCCCCTCATGAACCCCATGCTCGACGAGTTCACCCAACTCGCCCACACCCTGGACTACAGCGAACCCACCCTCCCCTTCGTGTCCACCGTGACCGGGACGCACGCTGATCCCGCCGAACTGGCCAGCCCGGAGTACTGGGTCACCCACATCCACGAAACCGTCCACTTCACCGACGCGATCCACACCCTCATCGAAGACGGTGTCACCCGCTACCTGGAAATCGGACCCGACACCACCCTCACCGCCCTCACCACCCCACTCCTCCCCGACCACACCCACGCCCACGCCCTCCTCCACCGCAACAAACCCGAACCCCACCACACCCTCACCGCGCTCGCCCACCTCTGGACCCACGGCCACCCCATCACCTGGACCACCCACATCCCCCACACCCACACCCGGCCCGTAGACCTCCCCACCTACCCCTTCCAACACCAGCACTACTGGGTCAAGAACGTCTCGGAGACCGGCAACATCGCGTCGGCCGGACTGGACTCCGCCGACCACCCGTTGCTAGGCGCCGCGATGATGCTCGCGGACTCGGACGGCGCACTGTTCACCGGACGCCTCTCCGCGGCCAGCCACACCTGGCTCGCCGATCGGGTGACAGTCGGGACCGTGGTGTTCCCCGAGACCGGTTTCGTGGAGTTGGCCGTCCGCGCGGGTGACCAGGTCGGTTGCGGGGTGGTGGAGGAGCTGACGCTGGAGGCGCCGTTGGTGCTGCCCGAACGCGGCGGAGTGCAGGTGCAGGTCACCGTGGGGGCGCCGGCGGGCCACGCGGGAACCCGCCCGGTGCGGGTCTACTCGCGTGCCGAGGAGAGTGCGGGGGACGCCCCCTGGACGCTGCACGCCCTCGGTGAGCTCGGTACCGGCGGGCGCGCCGTGGCGGACGAGTCCGACCTCGGAGCGTGGCCGCCTGCCGGGGCGACCCCCGTGTCGGTCGAGGACCTGCACGAACGGTACGCGGAGGCGGGGCTGACGTACGGCACCGTCTTCCAGGGGCTCCGCGCCGTCTGGCGCCTCGATGACGAGCTGTTCGCCGAGGTCGCCCTGCCCGAGCAGGCGGCGAAGGACGCCGAGCGGTTCGGCTTGCACCCTGCGGCGTTGGACGCCGCGGTCCGAAGCCTGGCGCTGCTCGACTCCGCGGCCGAGGCCGGGCGCCCCGCACGTCCGCGGTTGAACGCCGAGTGGCGCGGGGTCACCCTGCACGCCACCGGTGCGTCCTCGTTGAGGGTGCGGCTGTCACCGCTCGGCGGTGACAGCTTCACCGTGCACGTCGCCGATGCCATGGGCGAGCCCGTCGCCTCGGTGGAGTCGCTGACCGTGCGTCCCACCACGGCCGCCGAACTCGCCGGCGGCAGCGGCCTGAGCTACCCGGAGTCGTTGTATCGGGTGGAGTGGGTGGTGGCGGGTGGTTCTGGGGTGGGTGGTGTGGGTGGTTCTGTGGATGTGGTGGATGTGGTGGATTTTGATGATGTGGTGTCGGGTGTGGTGGTGGGTGTGCCTGGGGTGGTGGTGTTGCGGGCGTTTGGTAGTGGTGTGGGTGGTGTGGGTGAGGGTGTTTCGGGGTTGTTGGAGCGGGTGTTGTTGGGGGTTCAGTGGTGGTTGGGGGAGGAGCGGTTTGGTGGTTCGCGGTTGGTGGTGTTGA
>NZ_JBEOWM010000092.1:0-11309 GCF_040296045.1 Streptomyces sp. NPDC002490
ACGATCCACCCGACCATCCCCCAAAAACCCCCGCTCACCCGCAACATCCGGCACCCACTTCACACACACCACAACCCTCAAACCCATGACAACTCCCTCGCCTTGCGTCAGTTCCGGTGGCCTCGGGCAGCACACGCACCCGAAGCACGCTTTCCCGGGTACGGCAGGGCCACACCCGAGCACGATATTACCGACGAGTAGGCAAGGGCGGGAGACTCCGTTCACGACGGAATGTGTGAGCTCGACGACGGCCCGGAAGTCCACGGGCGCAGCGGCGCCCGGGCGGCTCGGGCACGAAGGGGGCCGGAGCGTCAGAGGGCCTCGGCGAGCGCGGCGAGGACATCGGCCGTGCGGGGCTGACCCGTCGCCCGGCGCACCACGGAGCCCTTCGCGTCCAGGACGAGGACCGTGGGCGTCCGTCGGATGTCGAGGCGGCGGACGAGGGCGAGGTGCTCTTCGGCGTCGATCTCGACGTGCCGCACCCCCGGCACCATGCCCGCCACCCGGCCGAGCACCCGTCGGGTGGCCCTACAGGGTTGGCAGAAGGCGGTGGAGAACTGGACCAGCGTCGCCCGTTCCCCCAGGGCGCCACCCCACTGCGCCGGGTCCAGCCGTTGCGGCGCTCCCCCGGTCGTCCCGCCGTCGTCCTGCACCCGCTGCCTCCTCGCACCAGCCGGGCGCACCTCGCGCACACCCGTGAACGCGCGATCCGCGTACGCGCCCCAGCAGCGGCAACGCCCTCCGGAACCCCCGGATTCCCCGTCGCCGCCCACCGGTGGGAGCGCGGCCCGCCCGTCGGTCCGGGGCGGACGACCTGGCCCGCGGCTCCACGGAACGTGAGCGGGACGTGTCAATGACGTGACGAGGATCTCGCGCCGTGCAGACGCCAGGACTGGCCCCCGCACGGTTCTTCGGGCACGATCTGCCCAGACCGAAAACCTACGGCTGCGTAACTCCGCCGAGACCTCACTTCACCAGGCAGACAGAAGGGCCTCCCCCCTCCATGGCAGAGCTTGTCTACCGCCCCGTCATCGGGCTGGCCATGACGATGTTCAAAGCGCTCGACCTGAAGATCGACTGCAAGGGCTCGGAGAACGTTCCGCGCACCGGTGGAGCCGTGCTGGTCAGCAACCACATCAGCTACCTGGACTTCATCTTCAACGGGGTCGCGGCGTTGCCGCAGAAGCGGCTCGTCCGCTTCATGGCGAAGGACTCCGTGTTCCGGCACAAGGTGTCCGGGCCCCTGATGCGCGGGATGAAGCACATTCCGGTGGACCGCTCGAAGGGTGAGACCGCGTACCAGCACGCGCTGGAGTCGCTGCGGTCCGGGGAGATCGTGGGGGTCTTCCCCGAGGCGACGATCTCCCAGTCGTTCACGCTCAAGAGCTTCAAGTCGGGCGCCGCGCGCATGGCGCAGGAAGCGGGCGTGCCGTTGGTCCCGATGGCGGTGTGGGGAACGCAGCGCTTGTGGACGAAGGGGCACCCGCGCAACTTCCGGCGCGCTCACCTTCCGATCACCATGCGGGTGGGCGAGCCGATCGAGGCACCGGCCGACCAGTACGCGGGGGCGATCACCCGCCGGCTGCGGGGGCGGGTGCAGGAACTGCTCGATGCCGCGCAGCGTGCCTATCCGGGCGAGCCGAGGGGCCCGCAGGACACCTGGTGGCTGCCCGCGCACCTCGGCGGAAGCGCGCCCACGCCCGAGGCCGTGAAGGCCGCGGAGGCCGGCTGACGGCGCGTCCCCGCGGTGGGACGCCGGCGGGGCGGGTCCGTGCGGGCCGCCCCGCCCCGGTCATCCCGCGGTCGGGGGACGCACGGCGATCCGGGCTCCCGGGCTCACCTTCTGGAGCAGTTCGGCGAGTTCGGCGCCCGCCGCCTCGACGCCGGCCGCACCCATCGGCGCCAGCGCCTCCAGCAGGAAGAGCGCCGAGCGCGACTCCTCGGTGAGGCGGGTGCGGGCGCCTTGGCGCCAGTTCCAGCGGCGGCAGGTGATTCCGGCGCCGTCGCACCAGACCACCTCGCCCGGCTCGGGGTGCTCCACCACCTGCTCACCCGCCGCAGCGGTGGGGAACGCCTCGTCGCCCCGGGCCCGGAGCAGGCGCATGCCGCCCTCGATGCGGTCGGCGTCCTCCCCGCCCACGGGGACCAGGTGGGCGACGCTGACGGCGTTGTAGACGTCCACCAGGGCGTTGATGCGGGGCAGCCCGCCCCCAACGAGGGCGCGCCTGGCGAGGGCCTCGGCGGAGTTGCGGGTGCGGGAGGGCTTGGCGCCGAAGGCGGTGTACGCCGCGCGCCAGGCGACCATGTGCGGGTCCTCGTGGGGTGCCCGCCCGGCCAGTCGCGCGGTCAGTCGCGCGGTGGCCTCGTCCAGGAGCGCGGAGGTCGCCTCGGTGCTGGGGGTGTTGACCAACCCCTGCGCCTCGACGACGAGGTGGCGGAAGTCGGGTGCGAGGGCGCGGACCTCGTCGGACACGGTGAGCGGAAGGGGCATGTTCGTTCGCCTCGGTACGGTGGGGTCGGGGGATCCGACGATGCGGGGCTCACAGCGCAGCGGGCAGGGCGCGCAGGAGCGCCGTGCGGTCCGGCGCCTCCTGCAAGGCGCGCAGCACCATCGGATGCGGTGCAGCATACAAGACCGGGTAGTCCACCTCGCTGAACTCCGGACGCACGGGAAAGGCCAGTCGTTCCGACTCCAGCGAGAACCGGGCGTCGATGCCTCCGGCGTTGCCCCGGGCGTCCTGGCGCGCCCAGCCGACGCTCCCGGGCAGGCGCAGGGCGACGAGCCCGTGGACGACGGGGTCCGTGCCGTCCTCGTCGGCCAGGCGCTGGTAGCAGAAGCCGGCCGGGATGTCCGCGACCCGCAGCAGGGCCACCAGGGCGTGCGATTTGGCGTGGCAGATCCCGGTCCTCCACTCCAGGACGTCGGAGGCCCGCCAACTGACCCGGGGGTCACCGGCATCGCCGGAGTGCGGGATACGGTCCCGAACGAACTCGAAGGCCGTCTTTGCATATTCATGCGGGGCAAGTGTGTGGGAGCCCAGTCGGACGGCGACCTCCCGGACGTGGGGGTGGCCGTGATCGACGGTCTCGTCCGCGGCGAGGTAGGCGGAGTCGTCCTGGGAATCCTGAGCGAGTCGCATACAAAGCATAAGTATGCGACTCGCCGAACTTCAATTCATTTATGGCTGCGGGCTCAGCCGGCCATCTCCTCCTTGAGCGCCGCGAGGAAGCCGTCGACGTCCTCCTCGCGGGTGTCGAAGGAGCACATCCACCGCACGTCCCCGGCCGACTCGTCCCAGAAGTAGAAGCGGTACCGCTGCTGGAGGCGCTCGCTCACCTCGTGCGGAAGCCTCGCGAACACCGCATTGGCCTGCACGGGGTACAGGACCTCCACGCCGGGCACGGACCGGACCCCCTCGGCCAGCCGCCGGGCCATCTCGTTGGCGTGCCGGGCGTTGCGCAACCACAGGTCCTTGGCCAACAGCGCTTCGAGTTGCACCGACACGAACCGCATCTTGGACGCCAACTGCATCGAGAGCTTGCGCAGGTGCTTCATCCGGCGCACCGCATCGGGGTTGAGCACCACGACGGCCTCGCCGAACAGCGCACCGTTCTTCGTCCCGCCGAGGGAGAGCAGGTCGACGCCGGCGGCGCGGGTGAACGTGCGCATCGGCACGTCCAGCGAGGCCGCGGCGTTGGCTATCCGGGCGCCGTCGAGGTGCACGACCATGCCCAGGCGGTGGGCGTGCTCGCAGACGGCGCGGATCTCGTCGGGCGTGTAGACCGTGCCCAGCTCGGTGTTCTGGGTGATCGAGACCACCTGCGGCATCGCCCGGTGCTCGTCCTCGAAGCCCCATGCCTGCCGGTCGATCAGCTCCGGGGTGAGCTTGCCGTCCGGGGTGGGGACGGTGAGCAGCTTGAGGCCGCCGACCCGCTCCGGCGCGCCGCCCTCGTCCACGTTGATGTGGGCGCTCTCGGCGCAGATCACCGCGCCCCAACGGTCGGTGACCGCCTGGAGCGCGACGACGTTGGCGCCCGTCCCGTTGAAGACGGGGAACGCCTCGGCAGAGGCGCCGAAGTGGCTCCGGATCACTCCCTGGAGGTGTGCGGTGTAGTCGTCCTCGCCGTAGGCGACCTGGTGGCCGCCGTTGGCGAGGGCGAGCGCGGCGAGGACCTCCGGGTGCGCACCGGCGTAGTTGTCGCTGGCGAAGCCGCGCACCTGCGGGTCGTGATGGCGCTTCGCATCGGTTCGAGGAGGGTTCACTGCTGCTCGGTGAGCCACAGACGGGTTCCGTTCACTTCGCTGGCGGGCCGCTCCCAGACCCCGGCGATCCGGTCGGCCAGGTCCTTGACGTCGGTGAAGCCCGCGAACTTCGCCTGGGGCCGCTCGGCGCGCATGGCGTCGTGCACCAGCGCCTTGACCACCAGGATCGTCGCCGCGGCGGCGGGGCCCTGCTCGTCGCCCGCCTTGCGGAAGCCGTCGCCGAGGGCGAGGGTCCACGCCTCCGCGGCGGCCTTGGCGGCGGCGTAGGCCGCGTTCCCGGCGGTCGGGTGGCTGGCGCCCGCCGCGCTGACCAGCAGGAAACGGCCCCGGTCACTGCGCTTGAGCGGGCCCTCGAAGGCCAGTGAGGTGTGCTGGACGGTCCGGATCAACAGCTTCTCCAGCAGGTCCCAGTCCGCGAGGTCCGTCTCGGCGAACGTGGGACTGCCCCGCCAGCCACCGACCAGGTGCACCAGTCCGTCGATCCGGCCGAACTCGCCCTCGACGCGATCGGCCCACGCCTGGGTCGCCCGCTGGTCGAGGAGGTCGACGGTGTCGCCGGTGACCGTGGAGCCCCCGTGCGCGTAGCGGGCCGCGTCGACCGCCTCGGCCAGCCGGGCCACGTCGGCGTCGGCGCCGACCACCGTGGCACCGGCTTCCGCGAGTCGCAACAGGGTGGCCCGGCCCGCCGGGCCGGCGGCTCCGGCGACCGCGATCACCGCACCGTCCAGTGCGTCCTTGTCGTCCATCGTGCTCACCTCCGGGCTGCCCTGCGGGCTCACGCAGCCACCTCGCCGGAGCTCACCGGGGCGGCGGCCCCGTCTCCGGCGTCCGGGGTGGACGCCGTGATGCCCTTGGTCGAGGCGATCACGTTCTTCAGCTTCTTGGCAAGCGCCTCATAGAACATGCTCAGGGGAAACTCGTCGGGAAGCACCTCGTCCACGAGCTTGCGCGGCGGCAGCGTGAGGTCGAGGGCGTCCGGGCCCTTGGCCCAGCGAGAGCCGGGGTGCGGCGACAGGTAGCGGGAGACCAGCTCGTAGCCGGCGAACCAGTGGACGAGCTTCGGGCGGTCGATGCCGTCCCGGTAGAGCTTCTCGATCTCGGCGCAGAGCTGGTTGGTGACCTGCGGCGCGCGGTCCCAGTCGATGTGCAGCTTGTTGTCGGTCCAGCGCACCACGTCGTGCTGGTGGAGGTAGGCGAAGAGGAGCTGGCCGCCGAGCCCGTCGTAGTTGCGCACCCGTTCGCCGGTCACCGGGAAGCGGAACATCCGGTCGAAGAGGACGGCGAACTGCACGTCACGGCCCTGCGGGAAGCCGTCGGCCTCCAGGTGCACGGCCTCCTTGAAGGCGGTGAGGTCGCAGCGCAGCTCCTCCAGGCCGTACATCCAGAACGGCTGCCGCTGCTTGATCATGAACGGGTCGAAGGGCAGGTCACCGTGGCTGTGGGTGCGGTCGTGGACCATGTCCCAGAGGACGAACGCCTGCTCGCAGCGGCTCTGGTCGTCGATCATCGCGGCGATGTCCTCGGGCAGCTCCAGGCCGAGGATGTCCACGGAGGCGTGGGTGACCCGGCGGAAGCGGGCGGCCTCGCGGTCGCAGAAGATGCCGCCCCAGGTGAACCGCTCGGGGGCCTCGCGCACGGCTATGGTCTCGGGGAAGAGGACCGCGGAATTGGTGTCGTAGCCGGCGGTGAAGTCCTCGAAGGTGATGCCGCAGAACAGCGGGTTGTCGTAGCGGGTCCGCTCCAGCTCGGCGAGCCAGTCGGGCCACACCATGCGCAGGACCACCGCTTCGAGGTTCCGGTCCGGGTTGCCGTTCTGGGTGTACATGGGGAAGACGACCAGGTGCTGGAGGCCGTCCTCACGGCGCGCGGCGGGCTGGAAGGCCAGCAGGGAGTCCAGGAAGTCGGGGACCCCGAAGCCCGCGGCGGCCCAGCGACGCAGGTCGCCCACCAGCGCGGCGTGGTAGGCGGCGTCGTGCTCCAGCAGCGGGGCGACGCCCTCGACCCCGGCGACGATGCGCTCCACCACCGCGGTGGCGGCGACCGGGTCCGGAGCGCCCTCCGCCTCGAAGTCGATCGAGCCGTCCCCCGACTGCCAGGCCCTGAGTTCCTCGACGGCGGCCTTGAGCAGGGGCCAGGACGGATGACCGATCACCCGCTCCGACGGAGAAACCCGCCCCTCCGCACTCGCCTGCACAAGAACATCCGTCATATCTCACCCTCCACGGGAGAACCTTCTGTTAGACCACCGTATGCATGCAAGGTTCTCCACATCAAGTGAGGACAGGAAAATATTCGGCATCATCGCCTCCCCACCGAAGTTCTTCCTGTCATGTCCGGGTGGTCATCGGCTCCGGCACGTCGGGCGCCAGACGGTCGTGCGGGTTCCCGGTCACGGCCTAGGGTCGGAACACCCCCCGGGAGGTCGCGACGGACGCGCACCACGCGGCCCCCGCCGTCGACGGAAGCGAGAACACCCCCGTGCACTTCCTCACCATCGGCCACCGCGGAGTCATGGGCGTCGAGCCCGAGAACACCCTGCGGTCCTTCCGGGCCGCCGAGCGGGCCGGACTCGACGTCATCGAGCTCGACCTCCACCTGAGCAAGGACGGCGCACTGGTCGTGATGCACGACGCACGCGTGGACCGGACCACCGACGGCAGCGGCGCCATCGCCGACCAGACCCTGGAGCAGCTCCGGGCCCTGGACGCCGGCCTCGGGGAACGCGTGCCCGTGTTCGAGGAGGTCCTCGACGCGGTCCGTTCCCCCCTCCAGGCCGAGATCAAGGACGTGGCCGCGGCGCGTTCGCTGGCCGAGGTCCTGCACGCCCGCGACCTGGTGCCCCGGGTGGAGGTCATCTCCTTCCACGACGAGGCGCTGTCCGAGGTCTCCCGCCTGGTGCCCGGGGTGCGCACCGCGCTGGTGGCGAGTCGGTACGGACTCGACGTGGTCGACCGGGCGACGGCGGTCGGGGCGGGCACCCTCGTCCTGAACATCCGCCGGCTCACGCTGGAGGTCGTGGAGCACGCCCGGCGGGCCGATCTGCGGATCATCGGATGGGTCGTCAACACCCCCGCGCACCTGCGGCTGGCCCGCGCCCTGGGCCTGGACGGAGCCACCACGGACCACCCGGAGATCAGGCGGGCCGTCGTCACCGGGTGAGCCGCCCGCCGGCCTTCCGACCCCGGCCCACCCGGTGCACGCCGCGGTCGGGGGGCGTGCCGCCCCGGGTACGTGACGAGTTCCTCGCCCGTCGTGCTGAACGCGTCCGCCCCGCCATCCGTTGTTGGGGGCGAAGGCTCGGTGCGCAAGCGGTCCCGGTGTCTGCTGGGATGGGATTGCCGACGCGGACCGAGCCGCTCGACCTCGGGCCGTGCACACCCGGAGCAGGCCCGTCGGGGGTCGGGCAGACCTCACGCCCGAAGGGACAACGCACCATGACCGTCTCCCGGCCGCCCCGCGACCGCGTTCCCGTGCTCGACGTCGCATTCCCCGGCGCCGCCTGCATCGGCCACGAGCCCGAACTCTTCTTCCCCCTGGGCAACTCGGAGCGTTGGGACCGCTCGATCGAACAGGCCAAACGCATCTGCGGCGGCTGTCCCATCCGCGTGGACTGCCTGCGGCACGCCATCGACCACTCCGAGGCCGACGGGGTCTGGGGAGGTCTGACCCCCGCCGAGCGCCGCAGGTTCCGGCGCGCCCTGCGCACCCTGTACGGCGCCGACGACGCCCTCGTGCGACGGTTGCTGACCGGTGAGCGCCTCCTCGTGCCGCCGGAGCACCTGGGTTCCGTGGTCTGGCAGTTGGCCTGGCACGGTTGGCGCATCGAGCGCATCTGCCTCGCCACGGCGGTGCCCAGGCCCCGGGTGCGGCGCTCGTTGACCGCCGCCCAGGCGGCGGCGGACTTCCTGCGCGCCGCCGGAATCGACCCGCGCCCCCGCGCCACCCGGGTCACCGACGCGATCGCCCCGGCGCACCACGGCCAGCAGGTCGCCTGAGCCGCGGGGAGCCATCGGTACGTGGCGGCGATACCGAAGGCTCCGGCGCACGCCGGGTCGCGCCCATCCGGGCCCGCGCGACCCGCGCACTCCCCCGCACATCCGTACGCCCGTTCCCCGCCGGCTACCTCCCGCCCGTACCGGGCAGCCATGTGCCGACACCGCCGAACGGGGAGGTGCCCGGTGCACACACCGGCTCCGGCAGCCTGGCTCCTCCTCCTGCTGGGCGCGCTGAGCGGCAGCTACTGCCTCCTGCGCATGCGCCTCGGTGCCCCCGGGAGACGGCGCGGGGCGGGCGGCGAGGCCCTGATGGGCTTCGGCACCGCCACGATGGCCGTGCCCCCCGCCGTCCTGGCCCTGCCCCGCACCGCCTGGTTGATCGGCGCGGCGCTCTTCGGCGCCAACGCGTTGCAAGCCCTGTGGCACACCCGGCGGACCCGGCGCCCCGCCCACCACCTGCACCACGCGGTGGGCGCCACGGCCATGGTCCACATGTCGATCGCCATGGCCGACGGGCACGAGGCCACGGCGGCACCCCTGTTGACAGGTGTGCTGCTCGGCTACTTCGTGCTGTACGTCCTGGCCGCGGGTGCTCGCTTGGCCCCGATCCCCCCGGGGCCGGCCGCACCCGCCGACACCGGCGGAGGGACGGAGCGCACCGGGTGGGCCCTGGGCCCCGAGGCGTTCCGGACGTGCCGCATCGCCATGGGGTTGGCCATGTGCGCCATGCTGCTCACGCTCTGACGGCACGACGGGGCCCGGTACCCGAAGGGGACATCCAAAGCGTCCGACCACCGCCCGGCACGGCCCGCAAACCCCCGCCAAACGTGTCCTGCGTCACTTTGCACGCATCACCTGTACCGAGGCGTTGACACACACAAATAGGCTGGTGGCATGACGGTTCCCGTGGCACTGCTGCTGCTCGGCGCCCTGACCGCCGCACTCGCCCCGCGACTGCTCGCGCGGGCCGACTGGCCCGAACGAGAACCCGTCGTCGCGCTGTGGGTCTGGCAGTGCGTGGTGGCGGCGGTCCTGCTGTGCTGCGCCCTGTCGATGGCGCTGAGCGCGGCCGCCGCGTGGCAGACCGTCCGCGGCGGGCTGTTCGCTCCCGCCCCGAGCGTCGTGGTCGAGGCGTACGCCCTGGGCACCGCCGGCCCGTGGGCCGCGACCACGGCCGTGCTGTTGGCGAGCGGCGCCGTGTGGACCGTCGCGATGCTGATCCGGGAGGTCCGGCAGGCCGGGGCCCTCCGGCGCTCCCGACGGGCCGAACTCCGGCGTCGGGCACCGCTGTTGCCCGGCGAGGAACCGCGCCCCGACCGACTCCTCGTCCTGGAGGCCGAGCGCCCCGACGCCTGGTGGCTGCCGGGGAACTCACCACAACTGGTGATCACCACGGCAGCGCTGCGCCGGCTCACCGGACGCCAGTTGGACGCCGTGCTGGCACACGAGCGGGGCCACGCCCAGGCCCGGCACCACTGGCTGCTGCACTCCTCCTCGGCCCTGGCCAACGGATTTCCGCAGGTGCCGGTCTTCGCCGCGTTCCGCGACCAGATGCACCGCCTGGTCGAACTCGCCGCCGACGACGTCGCCTCACGCAGGTTCGGACGGCTCACCACCGCACTGGCCCTGGTGGAACTCAACGAGGGCCGGGGGACGTTCGGCCCGTGCCCGACGCCCCACGCCCTCGTCGGGCAGCGGGTGAACCGGCTGCTCGCCGCCCCCGGTCGGCTCACCCCGGCCCACCGGCTGCGGTTGACCGCGGCAGCCGCGCTGGTCCCGGTGGTGCCGGTGCTGGTGGCCTTCGTCCCGGGGCTGCACGCCCTGCGCTGATCCCGCGGCCCGGTCGGACGACCGGCGGCACCGAACCGGCCATCCGACCCGTCGTCCACCGGTCGTTCGCCCCGGCCCCCGGGGCGATCCGGAGGAATCCGCACGCCGGACCCCTCCGGTCCGGAAGGATCACCCCCATGCACCCGGTGTCCCCCCGCTCCGCACCGTCCCCCTCCGCGCCGACCGGCCCGGGCCTCCTGCGCTGCGCACTGCTCCTGGCAGGGTTCTCCGTCCTGCTCCTGGTCCTGGTGGTGGTGCGGTGGGACCCGCTCATGGACCTGGACGCGCAGCTGGCCCGCACCACCCACCGGTGGGCCGTCGCCGACCCGGGCCAGACCCATGCGTACCGCATCCTCAGCGACTGGGTCTGGGACCCGTGGACCATGCGGGCGCTCTTCGCGGTGGTGGTGGGGTGGCTGCTGTGGCGGCGGGACCTTCGGTACGCGGTCTGGCTCGTCGCCGCCTGCCTGTGCGGCACGGCGCTCCAGCAGGGCATGAAGTTCGCGGTCGACCGGGACCGCCCGCACTGGCCCGATCCGGTGGACTCGGCGCACTACTCGGCGTTCCCCTCCGGTCACGCGATGACCGCGACCGTCGTCTGCGGCCTGGTGCTGTGGACCCTGTACCGGCACCGGGCCCCGCGTCCGCTGTGGCGCGCGGCCGTGGTCGGTGCGGCGGTCTCGGTCCTGGGAGTGGGGCTCACCCGGATCTGGCTGGGCGTGCACTGGCCCTCGGACGTGGTGGGGGGCTGGTCGTGGGGGGCGCTGGTCGTCGTCGTGGCGATCACCGCGTACGAACGCCGACCCGGCCCGTCCCGGCCGGCCGGGACGGGCACCGGGCGCCGTCAGGACTGATAGCCCTCGACCTGCGAGGACGGGCGGACCCTCGCCTCCTCGGGGTCCTGGCCCCACTCCGTCTTGGCGCGCCGCTGGCGCAGCAGGTCCCAGCACTGGTCGAGCTCGCGTTCCAGCGCCGCCAAGCGGGCGCGCTCCTCCGCTCCGCCGTCGCCGCCGCGACCGTCGGCGAGCGCGTCGCGCAGTCGCCGTTCGTCGTCGACCATGGCGGTGATCCGCTCCAGGATCTGTCGCTGGTCCATGTCCTCGCCTCCTCGGCCCCGTCCCCACTGTAGGGAGGGAGCGGGAGTCCCGCGAGGAGAACGGGGTGGGGGGGGGCGGCCCCCCCCCCCCCCCCCCCCCCCCACCCCCCCCCGGGGGGCGGGC
>NZ_JBEOWM010000093.1:0-10513 GCF_040296045.1 Streptomyces sp. NPDC002490
CGCGTCCTGATGCGGTCGATCCGGACCACCGACATCAACCCGCAAACCACTCAAAGCGACCTCACTGAAGCCGCTTGACATCCATAGGAGCATCCACCCCCGACCCCGCACGGGGGCGGCAGGCACAGCACAGCACAGCACGGCACGGCACGGCGCCGGGAAGCGGACACCCCGAGGGGCGAGGCCCACGCGACCACCACGGTCACGCGGACCCCGCCCCTTTCCCGTGCCACGCCCACCCCGCCACCGACCGGGCACCGCACCCCTTCGCACGTCCGATCGAGTGAACTGCACGACCGCCGGGCAGGGACGACCTGTCCCGCGCGCGGTCCACCACCCCCACCACCGGTAGAAAGAGAACAAAAGCCACATAAATTTTAGTCATCCGCCGCACAGAGTCCCCAAGGTGATGCCGTGATGTCGCCGATCGGCCGCATTCCCGTCCTTGATCTCCGCCCCCTGGTCGACCACGGGCGTCGACCGGCGAAGGCGGTGGTGAACGAGTCCTTCCAGGTCAGCGCGACCGTGTTCCGCGAGGGGCACGAGGCCGTCGCCGCCGGGGTGGTCCTCACCGACCCGGACGGCAGGACGGGCGCATGGACCCCGATGCGCGAACTCGCACCGGGCACCGACCGCTGGGGCGCCGACGTCACCCCGACCGCGGAGGGCCGGTGGACGTTCGCGGTCGAGGCGTGGAGCGACCCCCTGGAGACCTGGCGCCGGCACGCCCGGATCAAGGTCCCGGCGGGCCTGGACACCGAACTCGTCCTGGCGGAGGGGGCCCGGCTGCACGAGCGGGCGGCGAAGGGGGTGCCCAAGTCGAAGGGGCGGCGGGAGGCGGTGCTCGGAGCCGTGGACGCGCTGCGGGACCGGAGCCGACCGGCGGCCCGGCGCCTCGCCGCCGCACTGGCCCCGGAGGTCACCGCGGTGCTGGACCGCCACCCGCTGCGCGACCTGTTGACGGTGTCGGAGGCCGCCCCGCTGCTGGTGGAGCGGCGGCGCGCGCTCTTCGGGTCCTGGTACGAACTCTTCCCGCGCTCCGAGGGGGCCGTGGTCGTCCCCGGCGGGCCCCCGGTGAGCGGAACCTTCCGGACCGCCGCCGAACGCCTGCCGGCCGTCGCCGCGATGGGCTTCGACGTGGTGTACCTCCCGCCGGTCCACCCGATCGGCAGCACGCACCGCAAGGGGCCCGACAACGGCCTCTCGGCCGGCCCCCGCGACGTGGGGGTGCCCTGGGCGATCGGCTCCCCGGCGGGCGGGCACGACGCCGTCCACCCCGACCTCGGCACCCTCGACGACTTCGACGCGTTCGTGGACCGGGCGCGGTCGCTGCGACTGGAGGTGGCGCTCGACTTCGCCCTCCAGTGCTCCCCCGACCACCCCTGGGTGACGGAGCACCCCGAGTGGTTCCACCACCGGGCGGACGGGACGATCGCGTACGCGGAGAACCCGCCGAAGAAGTACCAGGACATCTACCCGATCGCGTTCGACCGGGACATGGACGGGCTGGTCCGGGAGACGGTGCGGCTGTTGCGGTTCTGGATGGCCCACGGGGTGCGGATCTTCCGGGTGGACAATCCGCACACCAAACCGGTGCTCTTCTGGGAACGCGTCATCGCGGAGGTCAACTCGTCCGATCCGGACGTCATCTTCCTTGCCGAGGCGTTCACCCGTCCCGCGATGATGCGGACCCTCGCGGCCGTCGGGTTCCAACAGTCGTACACGTACTTCACCTGGCGTAATTCCAAGCGCGAACTGACCGAATACCTGACGGAGTTGGCCGGTGAGTCGGCTGCGGTGATGAGGCCGAACCTCTTCGTCAATACGCCGGACATCCTGCACGAGTACCTCCAGCACGGCGGTCGTGCCGCGTTCGAGGTGCGGGCCGTGCTCGCGGCCACGCTCTCCCCCTCCTGGGGGGTGTACAGCGGTTACGAACTGTGCGAGAACACCCCGTTGCGCCCGGGCAGCGAAGAGTACCTGCACTCCGAGAAGTACGAGTTGCGCCCCCGCGACTGGGAGGCGGCGGAGCGCGCCGGGCTCAGCATCGCGCCCTTGATCACCGCCCTGAACCGCATCCGCAGACGCAGCCCCGCCCTCCAGCAGTTGCGCGATCTGTGCTTCCACCACACGGATCGGGACACGATCATCGCGTACTCGAAGACCGCCGAGAGCGCGGGCGGAACGAACACGGTCCTGGTGATCGTGAACCTGGACCCGCACCACACCCAGGAGACCACGGTGTCGTTGGACATGCCGCAACTCGGACTCGGTTGGCATGAGTCCGTACCGGTGCGCGACGAACTCACCGGAGAGACCTACCGCTGGGGCAGGGCCAACTACGTGCGCCTCGACCCGAGCCGGGCGCCCGCACACGTCCTCACGCTCCTGCGATCGTCCTCACCGACCGGAGGGTCACCCACACGATGATCGTCAATGAACCCGTTCCCGACACGTTCGAAGACACCCCGGCCAAGGACCGTGACCCCGAGTGGTTCAAACGGGCCGTCTTCTACGAGGTCCTCGTCCGCTCGTTCCAGGACAGCAACGGGGACGGCGTCGGCGACCTGAAGGGGCTGACCGCCAGGCTGGACTACCTCCAGTGGCTGGGGGTGGACTGCCTGTGGCTGCCGCCGTTCTTCACCTCACCGCTGCGCGACGGCGGTTACGACGTGTCGGACTACACCGCCGTGCTCCCCGAGTTCGGCGACCTCGCCGACTTCGTGGAGTTCGTGGACGCCGCCCACCAGCGCGGCATGCGCGTGATCATCGACTTCGTGATGAACCACACCAGCGACCAGCACCCGTGGTTCCAGGAGTCCCGGGCCAACCCCGAAGGCCCCTACGGCGATTACTACGTCTGGGCCGACGACGACAAGCAGTACCGGGACGCCCGGATCATCTTCGTCGACACCGAGGCGTCCAACTGGACCTTCGACCCGGTGCGGGGGCAGTACTACTGGCACCGCTTCTTCTCGCACCAGCCGGACCTCAACTACGAGAACCCGGCCGTGCAGGAGGAGGTCATCGCGGCGCTGAAGTTCTGGCTGGACCTCGGCATCGACGGCTTCCGGCTCGACGCCGTGCCGTACCTCTACGCCGAGGAGGGCACCAACTGCGAGAACCTGCCCGCGACGCACGCGATGCTCAAGCGGGTCCGCGCCGAGATCGACGCCCACTACCCGGACACCGTGCTGCTCGCGGAGGCCAACCAGTGGCCGGAGGACGTCGTCGACTACTTCGGCGACTACGCCCGCGGCGGCGACGAGTGCCACATGGCCTTCCACTTCCCGGTGATGCCGCGCATCTTCATGGCGGTGCGCCGCGAGTCCCGCCACCCGGTCTCCGAGATCCTGGCGAAGACCCCGCAGATCCCGTCCGGCTGCCAGTGGGGCATCTTCCTGCGCAACCACGACGAGTTGACGCTGGAGATGGTCACCGACGAAGAGCGCGACTACATGTACGCGGAGTACGCCAAGGACCCGCGGATGCGGGCCAACATCGGCATCCGCCGCCGGCTGGCCCCGCTGCTGGACAACGACCGCAACCAGATCGAACTCTTCACCGCCCTGCTGCTGTCCCTGCCCGGCTCGCCGATCCTGTACTACGGGGACGAGATCGGCATGGGCGACAACATCTGGTTGGGCGACCGGGACGCGGTGCGCACCCCCATGCAGTGGACCCCGGACCGCAACGCGGGCTTCTCCTCCTGCGACCCGGGACGGCTCTACCTGCCGACGATCATGGACCCGGTCTACGGGTACCAGGTCGCCAACGTCGAGGCCTCGATGTCCTCGCCGTCCTCGCTGCTCCACTGGACCCGGCGGATGATCGAGATCCGCAAGCAGAACCCGGCCTTCGGCCTCGGCTCGTACACCGAGCTGCCCTCCTCCAACCCGGCGGTCCTCGCCTTCCTGCGCGAGGCGCCGCCCGGCCCGGACGGCAGCGGCGACGACCTGGTGCTGTGCGTGCACAACTTCTCCCGGTTCGCCCAGCCGACCGAACTGGACCTGCGGCGCCACCGCGGGCGCCACCCGGTGGAGCTGATCGGCGGGGTGCGGTTCCCCGCGATCGGCGAACTGCCCTACCTGCTGACCCTCGCGGGCCACGGCTTCTACTGGTTCCGGCTCGCCCAGGGGCGCCCCGGCGCCACCGCCGAACCGGGACCCCCGACCCCGGCGCCCACCGGCTGACCGGATCGAGCGGCCCGGCCCCGGACGTCCGCCCCCGAACCCGACGACGTCGCCGGCGATCCGACCGGCGACGTCGTCAGCGCCCCGCCCGCACCTGCCAGAAAGGAGCGACGCCATGTCGGAGGCCGCCACCCGGGCGGACCGGACGCCCCTCGCCCGCCCCGAGCTGATCGCATCGCTGGCCCCGCTGCTGCGGACCTGGCTGCCCCGGCAGCGGTGGTTCGCGGGCAAGGGCCACCCCGTGCACGGCTTCACCCTGGTCTCGGCGACCGAGCTGCTCCCGCCGGGCAGCGCCCCCCGGCTGCTGCACCTGCTGGTCCGCGCCGAGCAGACCTCCCCCACCGGGCCCACCGCCGACTGCTACCAACTCCTGGTCGGCGTCCGGCCGGCGCTGCCGCCCCGGCTCGCCCCCGCCCTGATCGGCCGCCCCGAAACCGGCCCGCTGCGCGGCGCCGCGGTGTACGAGGCGCTGTACGATCCGCGGCTCGCCGAACTCCTGCTGGAGGCGCTGCGGATGCGGGCCCGGGTCGGCGCGCTGCGCTTCGAGCGGACCCCCCGGGCCGAGATCCCGTCCGCCCTGGTGCCCCGGGTGCTCGGGGTCGAACAGTCGAACTCCTCGCTGGTGTACGGGGACGCGCTCATCCTCAAGCTGTTCCGCCGTGTCCTGCCCGGCACCCACCCCGACCTGGAACTGCCGCTGGCCCTCGCCGCCGAGGGCTGCGGCCGGGTGCCCCCGCCCGTCGCCTGGTTCCTGGCCGACCCCGAGGAGGGCGGCGCGGCCCCCCAGCAGGACGGGGCCCTGGTCCTGGGCGTCCTGCAACCCTTCCTCCCCGAGGCCCGCGACGGCTGGGGGACGGCGCTCGGCTCCCTCGCCCGGGGCGAGGACTTCACCGCCGAGGCCAGCGCGCTGGGCCGGGCCACCGCGGAGGTGCACGGGGCGCTCGCCCGTGCCCTGCCCCCGGTCACCCTGGGCCGTCCGCAGATCGAGGCGCTGGCCCGCGGCATGGCCGAACGGCTCGACGACACCGCCCGGGCCGTACCGGCCCTGCGCCCCTACGCCCGGGGGCTGCGCACCTCCTTCGACGCCCTCGCCCGCCTCGGCGCGGACGGCGAGCGCACCTGGACCGCGCAGCGGGTCCACGGGGACCTGCACCTCGGCCAGTGCCTGCGCGGCCCGGACGGCGAGTGGTCGCTCATCGACTTCGAGGGCGAACCGGCCCGCCCGCTCACCGAACGACGACTGCCCCAGCCCGCGGTCCGCGACGTCGCGGGGATGCTGCGCTCCTTCGACTACGCCGCCCGGCAGCACCGCCCCTGGTCCCCCGACTGGTCCGACGCCTGCCGGGCCGCCTACTGCGCCGGGTACGCCCGGGTGTCCGGCCGGGACCCGCGGCAGGAACCGGTGCTGCTGCGGGCGTACGAGACGGACAAGGCCGTGTACGAGGTGCTGTACGAGGCGCGGCACCGGCCCGACTGGCTGCCCGTCCCGCTGGCCGCGGTGCAGCGGCTCGCCCGCCCCGCCGGTGCCCTCCTCCACGAGATCCGCGCCCCCGAGCCCTGAGCCCCCACCGCACTTCGACGCGTGAGGCCCCGCCCCTCCCCCACCCCCCACGACCCGGCACCGCCGAGGAGGCACCCCGTGACCCGTCGTCCCGCCAGCGAGCCGCCCGACGCCCCGCCCACCCCACGGGCGGCGGCACCGACCGCGCGTCCCACGGCGCGCAGCGCCCCGGCGCGGGCCGCCCGGAGCGCCGTCCGGGCGCCCAAGGCGGTCAAGGGCCCCAAGGCGGCCACGGCTTCCCCGACCGCCGAGGTCCCGGCCCATACGGCGGCGGGGGCGCCCGGGCGGGCCCGGGGGCGGAACCGGAAGGCTCCCGCGGTCCCCCCGCCCGCACCCGCCGTCGATCCGCTGCCGCCGACCGCCCCCGAACGCCCCGCCGGTCCGCCCCCGGCCACGGCCGCACCCGTACCGGCGGCGGACCGGGAGCGGTTGCTGGCCGGCACCCACCACGATCCGCACGCGGTGCTCGGCGCCCACCCGCGGGCCGACGGCCTCGCGGTACGGGTGCTGCGGCCGTACGCCCTCGGGGTGAGCGTGGAGACGGCGGACGGCGGGTCCTTCCCGCTCCACGACGACGGCGACGGGTTCCACAGCGCGCTGCTCCCGCTGCCCGGGGTTGCGGAGTACCGGCTGCGGATCGCCTACCAGGACGCCGAGGTGGCGACGGTCGACCCGTACTCCCTGTTGCCCTCGCTCGGCGAGTTCGACCTGCACCTGATCGCCGAGGGCCGTCACGAGGAGCTGTGGACGGCGCTGGGGTCCCGGGTGCTGACCCACCGGGGGGTGAGCGGCACCCGGTTCGCCGTGTGGGCGCCGCACGCGCGCGGGGTGCGGATCACCGCCTCGTTCAACGGCTGGAGCGGTACCGCGCACCCGATGCGTTCGCTGGGCTCCAGCGGAGTGTGGGAACTCTTCGTGCCGGGCGTCGGCGAAGGCGAGCTGTACAAGTACGAGATCGCCCGGCCGGACGGTTCGCTGACCCAACGGGCCGACCCGATGGCCCGGCACACCGAGGTGCCCCCGGCGACCGCCTCGGTGGTGCACGTCTCCCGGTACCGGTGGCAGGACGCCGACTGGCTGGCCCGTCGCGGGGAGCGCCCCGTCCACGAGGCGCCGTTCTCGGTGTACGAGGTGCACCTGCCGTCCTGGCGACCCGGCCTGACGTACCGTCAATTGGCAGACCAGCTCCCCGCGTACGTCGGCGAACTCGGCTTCACCCACGTGGAACTGATGCCGATGGCCGAGCACCCCTTCGGCGGTTCCTGGGGCTACCAGGTGACCGGCTTCTACGCCCCGACCTCCCGGATGGGCTCCCCCGACGACTTCAAGCACCTCGTCGACGCACTGCACCGGGCGGGCATCGGGGTGCTCATGGACTGGGTGCCCGCCCACTTCCCGCGGGACGCCTGGGCACTCGCCGAGTTCGACGGACGCCCCCTGTACGAGCACCCCGACCCGGACCGGGCCGCCCACCCCGACTGGGGCACCCTGGAGTTCGACTACGGCCGCCGCGAGGTGCGCAACTTCCTCGTCGCCAACGCCGTCTACTGGTGCGAGGAGTTCCACATCGACGGGCTGCGGGTGGACGCCGTCGCCTCCATGCTCTACCTCGACTACTCCCGCGAGTACGGCCGGTGGACGCCCAACCAGTACGGCGGCCGGGAGAACCTGGACGCGGTGGCCTTCCTCCAGGAACTCAACGCGACCGTGTACCGGCGGGTGCCCGGGGTCGTCACCATCGCCGAGGAGTCCACCGCCTGGGACGGGGTCACCCGGCCCACCGACCGGGTGGGCGCGGGCGGCTTCGGCGGCCTCGGCTTCGGGCTGAAGTGGAACATGGGGTGGATGCACGACTCGCTCGGCTACGTCGCCCACGAGCCGGTGCACCGCAAGTACCACCACCACGAGATGACGTTCTCCATGGTGTACGCGTACAGCGAGAACTACGTGCTGCCGATCTCCCACGACGAAGTCGTGCACGGCAAGCGGGCGTTGGTGTCCAAGATGCCCGGCGACTGGTGGCAGCAGCGCGCCGGGCACCGCGCCTACCTGGGCTTCATGTGGGCCCACCCCGGCAAACAGCTCCTCTTCATGGGCCAGGAGTTCGCCCAGGGCGCCGAGTGGTCGGAGGCGCACGGCCCGGACTGGTGGCTGCTCGACCCCTCCTACGCCGCCGAACCCGACCACCGGGGCGTGCGGGACCTGGTGCGGGAGCTGAACCGGGTGTACCGCGACGCCCCCGCCCTGTGGCAGCGGGACACCGACCCGGCGGGCTTCGCCTGGGTGGCGGGGGACGCCGCCGAGGACAACGTCTTCGCCTTCCTCCGCTTCGACGCGGACGGCGCCCCGCTGCTCGCGGTCTCCCACTTCTCCCCCGTGGTCCGCCGGGACTACCGCCTCGGCGTGCCGGACTCCGTGCCCGCCTGGCAGGAGGCCCTCAACACCGACGCCGTGCGCTACGGCGGCAGCGGCGTGGGCAACCCCTCCCCCGTCCGCGCCGAGCCCGTACCCGCCCACGGCCGCGCCACCAGCGTCGTGCTGACCCTGCCCCCGCTGGCCACCGTCTGGCTCCGACCGACGGTCTGAACACCCGGGCCGCCGCCCCGCCCCGTCCCCCGGTCGGGCGGGGCGGCCGTTCAGCGGTGCCGGACCCAGACGTTCGGCTCCACCAACTCCCCCCGGTCCGCCGCGCGGTCGACCGTGAGGGGCGCGAGGGCCCCCGGCACCACGTATCTGCCGGAGGCCGGCAGGTCGAGGCCGACCCACCCCTCCCACTCGGCGACCGAGCCCTCCAGGACCATGGACCGCTCGGCCGCGCACAGCACCCGTGCCCCCATCCGGTGGTGCGTCCGCAGCCACGGGTCCAGCGGAGCACCGTCCGCCCGCGTCCAGCGCACGAAGTCGGCCATGGGGGTCAGCGGGTAGCGCGCCTTGAGGGTCGGCCGCACGGGGGCGATCACCCTTACCAGGCCGGCTCGTTCTCCGACCGAGACGAGCCGCCCGAGCACCTCGGTGGCCAGGCCGCGCCCCTGGCACTCCTCCCGGACCTGGGCGGCGGCGATGACCAGGGTGTCGGCCCGGCCGCCGGCCTCGTGGAGCCCGACCGCCCGCACCAACGCGTCGTCATAGCCGCCGGGCAGGTCACCGGGCGTCCCGTCCCACCGCACCGGCACACCCCACCCGCCGGCCACGATCCGGTCCGCACCGTCGACCAACAGGAGGTGCCACTCCCCGAACCACTGCCGGACCCGGTCCATGTGCCGGTCGGCGACCGGATCGTGGAAGACGAACTCGGGCCAGCCCGCGGTGAAGACCGCTTCCGCCCGGGCGTGCAGATCGGGCCGGTCGTCGAAGGCGAAGGCTCGCAGATCCACAACGCCGGAGCCTACGTCGCCCGGACACCAGGTGCTCGGGTTTTCGGTGCCCCCGGCGCCGGGGCCCGTTGTCGGAGCCCACGCCTAGAGTGCCTCTCACGACCGCGCGTTCGGGAACCGACCGTGCGCGGACCTGCACGACCTGGGGGACGACGAGATGCACTCCTTCGCCGCGGCCAACGCTCCGGAGGGCGACGACTGGGAGACGTGGCTCGGCCACGCGGACCTGCTTACGGCGGCGGGTGACCCCCGCGGCGAGGCCCTCCGGCAGGAACACCGCGTCGAGGTCGAGGGCGGTGACCCGGACCGGGTGGCCGCGGCCTACCGGGAGGTGGAACGCCACTTCGGCCTCGACGGGCTGCGGGAGGACGGCTCCTGGCACTTCGCCTGGGCCCGCGGCTTCCTCGACGAGGCCCGCTTCCGCCTCGCCGCGGAGACCCGGCCGCAGCGCGGGGCCCTCGTCCAACGGCTCCTCGCGGAGCTGCCGCACACCGTGGCCGTCGACCCGGCCGACCCCGAGCAGTGGGAGGGCGCGCTGATCGACGCCGTCCTCTCCCACCCCGCCGCCGGGCGGCTACGCACCCTCGAACTCCGCCTCACCGACCACCACCACGCGGCCGAGCAGGCCGCGGCCTCACTGGCGAGCCGCAGCAGGCCGCGGCTGGAGCGGCTGGCCTTCGGCTACGGGTACGCGCACCTGTACGAGCCGAGCCGGACCTCGACCGGTGGCCGGATCGAACCCCTGGACCACCACGACGAGGGGTTCGTCCAGACCGACGTGTGGGGCGCGCTGCCCGGGCTGCGCACGCTGGACCTCGAAGGCCCCTTCCTGTTCCACTCCGTGGACCACGAGCGGCTGACCCGGCTGCGGGCCCGGGGTCCCGTGATCTCCGACGGCTCCACCTTCGGCCTCGGCGACCTCCCCGGGCTGCTGTCGCTGGAGGTCAGCATGGAGGGTGACGTCTTCGGCGTCTGCTGTCCCGTGGAGCAACTGGACGAGCTGACCGTGGAGTCGCTTCCCGGCCTCAGGCAACTCGACCTGTCCGGGGCCGACTTCGACGCCTCCCCGTTCGACGTGCTGTGCGCCCTCGCGGACTCCCCCGTCCTGCCCCAGCTGACGGAGCTGGCGATCCGGCACCTGGTCGTCGAGGAGGAGGAGTGCGAGGGCGCCCCGCTCGACGCGCTGACCGCGCTGGCTCCGAAGTTCGCCCACCTGGACCTGCACGTCACGGGGGACCTCGACGTGCCCGGCGCCAGCGACGAGGAGGTCGCCCGGGTGCTCGGCCTGGAGCTGTGAGTTCCCTGAGTCAACCTCTATGCCGCCAGAGGCGTGTCCGGGTCCTGCTTGATCTTGTTGTTGGCGCGGTGGACCTCGGGGTCGTAGC
>NZ_JBEOWM010000094.1:0-10219 GCF_040296045.1 Streptomyces sp. NPDC002490
CCGTTGACGCCGGTGATGCGGGAGTTGGTGGGGCGTGCGGGTGTGGTGGCGTTGACGGGGGGTTTTGCGCAGTCGTTGGTGGTGGAGGTGCCGGCCGGGCTTGATCGGGTGCGGTTGGAGGCGGCGGTTCGTGCGGTGATGGACCGGCATGACGTGTTGCGGGCGCGGTTGGAGGTGGTGGACGGGGTGCCCGAACGGCTCGTCGTCCCGGAGAAGGGCACCGTGACCGTGCCGGTGCACCGGGTCGATGCCACCGGGGCCGTCGACCCCGACGACCTCAGCGCCCTCGTCCGCGGAGCGGAACGCGCCGCGGTCGACGGACTGGACCCGGTCGCCGGCCGGATGGTCCACACCGCCTGGCTCGACCGGGGGCCCGACACCCCCGGCCGACTGCTGATCGTGGTCCACCACCTGGCCGTCGACGGGGTGTCCTGGCGGGTGCTCCTGCCCGACCTGGCCGCCGCCCACGACCGGGCAGCGGACCCGTCACGGGCCCCGGAGCCCGATCCGGCGGGAACCCCGTTCCGGCAGTGGGCGCTGGCCCTCGCGGCCGAAGCGACCGCCCCCGCGCGGATCGCCGAACTCCCCGCGTGGGAGAGGCTTCTGGCGGGCCCCGGCGCCCCGATCGGCGGCCGGCCCCTGGACCCGGCCGTCGACACCGTCGCCGCCGGCATCCACCAGACCGAGGTCCGCATCCCCGTTCCGGTGACCGCGGACCTGCTCACCCGGGTGCCCGCCGCCTTCCACGCCGGCATCGAGGACGTCCTGCTGGCCGCCCTGGTGGCCGCCCTCCAGGAGCGGCGCGGCGACGGCGCCGCCGCCGGACCCGTCCTGGTCGACGTGGAGGGCCACGGCCGGGAACCCCTGACCGAAGCCATGGACCTCACCCGCACCGTCGGCTGGTTCACCAGTTCGCACCCCCTGCGCCTGGACGCCACCGGCATCGACGTCACCGACGCCCGTGCCGGCGGCCCCGAGGCGGGACGGCTGCTGAAGAGGGTCAAGGAACAGATCAGGGACGTGCCCGGCGACGGACTCGGCTACGGGCTGCTGCGCTACGCCAACCCCGAGACGGCCACCGCCCTCGCCGCCCTGCCCACCGCCCAGATCGGCTTCAACTACCTGGGCCGCTTCCACACCAACAGCCGACCCGAAGGCGGGAATTGGCAGGCCGACGCGGACCGCGTGCTCGGTGGCGCGGCCGACCCCCGGATGGCCCTGCTGCACGCCCTGGAGGCCGGCGGCCTGGTCCGGGACCTGGCCGAAGGACCCGAGATGGTGCTCACCCTGGGTGGCCCCGCCGGGCTCTTCGACCCGGCGGAGCTGGACCGCATCGCCACCGACTGGGCCGCCGTCCTGGCCGGTCTGGCCCGGCACGCCGCCGACCCCGCCGCCGGCGGGCACAGCCCCTCCGACTTCCCGCTCGTCGACCTCGCCCCACCCGAAGTGGAGGAACTGGAGACGGCCGTCCCCCACCTCGTCGACGTCTGGCCCCTCTCCCCGCTCCAGGAAGGCATGCTCTTCCACGCCCGCTACGACGAGGGCGCCCCCGACGTGTACGTGGGACAGCGCACCCTCGACCTCGAAGGCCCCCTCCGCCCCGACGTGCTGCGCGCCTCCTGGCAGGCGCTCGTGGACCGGCACGCCAACCTCCGGACCGGTGTCCGCCAACCCGGCGGCACGGGCGCCCCGGTCCAGGTCGTCGCCGCCACCGCCCGCCCGCCCTGGCGGGAGGTCGACCTGTCTGCGCTGCCCCCCGCCGAGGCCGAAGCCGAAGCCCTGCGGCTCACCGCCGAGGAGCACACCCGGTTCGACCTCACCACCCCGCCCCTGCTGCGGTTCCTGCTCCTCCGCACCGGCCCCGACCGGCACCGCCTCGTGATCACGATGCACCACATCGTGCTGGACGGCTGGTCCCTGCCCCTGCTGTTCGGGGAACTCTCCGAGGTGTACGCCGCGGACGGCGACCCCTCCGCGCTGCCGCCCGTCGCCCCGTACCGCGACTACCTCGCCTGGCTGCACGGCCAGGACCGGGACGCCTCGGCACGGGCCTGGCGCCGCGCCCTCGCCGGCACCACCGAACCCACCCTCGTCACCCGGCTCGACCGGGACGCCGAACCCCTGCGCTCCCGGCACGTCACCGCCCTGCTGGACGCCGAGGTCACCCACACCCTGCGGGAGACGGCCCGCGCCCACGGACTCACCCTCAACACCGTCGTCCAGGGCGCCTGGGCCGTGCTCGTGGCCCTGCTCACCGGCCGCGACGACGTCGTCTTCGGCACCACCGTCGCCGGCCGCCCCGCCGAGATCCCCGGCGTCGAGCGGATGCTCGGCCTGTTCATCAACACCGTGCCGGTCCGGGTCCGGCTCGACCCCGCCCGCAGCACCCTGGACCTGCTCACCACCCTCCAGGCCGAACAGGCCGAACTCATCGCCCACCAGCACACCGGCCTCACCGACATCCAGCGCACCGCCGGCCCCGGAGCGACCTTCGACACCCTCGTCGTCTACGAGAACTACCCCCACGACCCCGGTGCGGGGCGGGAGCTGGGCGGACTGCGCATCACCGGCGGCAGCGGCGACGAAGCCAGCCACTACCCCCTCACCCTGATCGTCTCCCCGGCCGAACGGCTCGAACTGCGCCTCGACTACCGACCCGACCTCTTCGACGAGGAGGACGCGCGGACCCTCGTGGAACGGACCCTGCGCATCCTCACCGACATGGCCGCCGCACCCGCCGCCCCCACCAGCCGGATCAACCATCTGACCGGTGCCGCCCGGGAACGCGTCCTCACCCGTTGGAACGACACCGCCCACCCCCTCCCCGACACCGCCACCCTGCCGGAACTGTTCGCCCGGCGCGCCCGGAGCACTCCCGACGCACCCGCCGTCGACGACGCCGGCACCCTCACCACCTACGCCCGACTCGACGCCCTGGCAGACCGGCTGGCCCGCCGGTTGCTCGCCCTCGGACTCGCCCCCGAACAACGCGTCGCCGTCCTGCACCACCGGTCCACCGCCTTCGTCGTCTCCCTCCTCGCCGTACTCAAAGCCGGCGGCACCTACGTCCCCCTGGACCCCGACGCCCCCGCCGACCGCACCCGACGCGTCCTCGCCGCGGCCGACGCCACCCTCCTGCTCACCGACAGCACACTGGTCACCCACCCCGCCACCCGACACGCCGACACCCTCGTCCTCACCGATGCCGATGCCGATGCCGATGCCGATGCCGATACCGATACCGACACCGACCACACCACCGACCCGGCACCTCCCCTCCCCACGCGGCACCACGGGCACCCCGACCGGCTCGCCTACGTGATGTTCACCTCCGGCTCCACCGGCACCCCCAAGGGCGTCGCCGTCACCCACCGCGCCGTCACCGCCCTCGCCCTCGACCCGTGCTGGACCGGCACCGGCAGCCACGGGCGGGTGCTCGTCCACTCCCCCCAGCACTTCGACGCCTCCACCTACGAACTGTGGGTGCCCCTCCTCGGCGGCGGCACCCTCGTCCTCGCACCCCGCGACACCGACGCCCGCACCCTGCAACGGATCGTCCCCGACCGGAACGTCACCGCCCTCTGGCTCACCGCCGGCCTGTTCCGCCTGCTCGCCGAGGAATCCCCCCACTGCCTCCGCGGCGTGCGCGAGGTGTGGACCGGCGGCGAGGCCGTCCCCGCCACCGCCGTGCGCCGGGTCCTCGAAGCGTGCCCCGGCACCACCGTCGTCGACGGCTACGGACCCACCGAGACCACCACCTTCGCCACCGCCCACCCCCTCACCGCGTCCCACGACGTGCCCGACAGCGTGCCCATCGGCCGCCCCATGGCCAACACCCGCACCTACGTCCTCGACAGCGCCCTGCGGCCCGTCCCCGAGCAGGTCCCCGGCGAGCTGTACGTCGCCGGCGCCGGACTCGCCCGCGGCTACCTCGGCCAGGTCGCCCGCACCGCCGAACGGTTCGTCCCCGACCCCTTCGCCACCGGCCCGGGCGCCCGCATGTACCGCACCGGCGACATCGTGCGCTGGCGCCCCGACGGCACCCTGGACTACCTCGGTCGCTCCGACGACCAGGTGAAGGTCCGCGGCTTCCGCGTCGAGCCCGGAGAGGTCGAAGCCGTCCTGGCCCGCCACCCCGCCGTCGCCCAGGTCGGCGTCCTGGCCCGCGAGGACACCCCCGGCGTCACCCGACTCGTCGCCTACGCCGTCGCCCGCCCCGGCACCGACCTCACCGGGCTGCGGGACTTCGCCGCCGAGCGGCTCCCCGACCCCATGGTGCCCCTCGTCGTCGCACTGGACGCCCTCCCCCTCACCGCCAACGGCAAGCTCGACCGGACCGCCCTGCCCGCCCCCGAGTTCACCACCCGCGCCAGCCGTCCGCCCGCCACCCCCGAGGAAGAAGCGCTCTGCGCCCTCTACGCCGAAGTGCTGGACCTGGAACGGGTCTCCGCCGAGGACTCCTTCTTCGACCTCGGCGGAGACTCCCTCCTCGCCATGCGGCTCGTCGTCCGCGTCCGCGCCGCCCTGGACACCGAGATCAGCGTGCGGGACCTGTTCTCCGCACCGACCGTCGCCGCCCTCGCCCGACGCGTCACCGCCGACGGAACCGACCCGGCACGCCCCCGCCCCACACCGCGGGAACGCCCCGAAGTGCTGCCCCTGTCGTTCGGCCAGCAACGCATGTGGTTCCTCAACCAGCTCCAGGAGAGCGGAGTCCAGTCCGCCGACAACGTGCCCCTCGCCCTCCGCTTCTCCGGAGTCCTCGACGCCGACGCCCTCTCGGCCGCCCTCCACGACGTCGCCGACCGGCACGAAACCCTACGCACCGTGTTCCCCGCCACCGCGGGCAGCGCCCGCCCCCGCCTCCTCGGCTCCGCGCCCCCGCTCCGCGTCCACCGGGTGACCCGCGTCCTGCTGCCCGACGCCATGGCCGACACCGCCACCCGCGGCTTCGACCTCGCCCGCGACCAGCCCTGGCGCACCGAACTCCTGATCGTCACCGACCCCGACCCCACCACCTGGCCCGACCCTTCCCCCGACCCCGCCGACCCGCCGCCCCCGCAGGGCGAACCCGGCGAGTACGTCCTGATGCTGGTCGCCCACCACATCGCCGTCGACGGCTGGTCCATGGGCATCCTGGCCCGGGACCTGCGCACCGCCTACACCGCCCGCCGCCGCGGCACCGCCCCCGACTGGGCCCCGCTGCCCGTCCAGTACGCCGACTACGCCGGCTGGCAGCGCGAGGTGCTCGGCGACCCGGACGACCCCGACAGCCTGATCAGTGCCCAACTCGCCCACTGGCGCACGGCCCTGGACGGACTGCCCGAGGAGCTGGCCCTCCCCACCGACCGCACCCGCCCCGCCATCCCCAGCTTCACCGGCGGCTCGGTCCCCCTCGACCTCACCCCCGACACCCACGCCCGACTCCTCGACCTCGCCCGCCAAGGCTCCGCAACCCTCTTCATGGTGGTCCAGGCCGCCCTCGCCGTGCTCCTGACCCGGCACGGCGCCGGCACCGACATCCCCGTCGGCACCGCCGTCGCGGGCCGCGGCGACCCCGTCCTCGAAGACCTGGCCGGCTTCTTCGTCAACACCCTGGTGCTGCGCACCGACACCACCGGGAACCCTTCCTTCGAGGAACTCCTCGGCCGGGTCCGGGAGTCCGACCTCGCCGCCTACGCCCACCAGGACGTGCCCTTCGAACGCCTCGTCGACGACATCGGCATCGAGCGCACCCTCGCGCGGCACCCGCTGTTCCAGGTCATGCTGGTCCTCCAGAACGTCCCCGGCGCCGACTGGGACCTGCCCGGACTGACCATGCACCGGCACGCCTCCGAAGTCCTCCCGGACTCCGCGCTCCCGTCCCGCTTCGACCTGTCGATCAACCTCACCGAACACCACGACGAGCACGGCCGCCCGGACGGCCTCCGCGGCGGCCTCCAGTACTCCGCCGACCTCTTCGACGGGACGACGGCACGAACCCTGGCCGACCGCCTCGCCCGGGTCCTGGACCAGATCGCCGTCGACCCGCGCCGTCACCTCGCCGACCTCGACGTCATGGACGCCGACGAGGAGTGGAAGGTGGTGCAGGCGTGGAACGACACGGGGTGTGAGGTGTCGGCGGGTTCGGTGGTGGAGTTGTTCGCGGGGCAGGTGGGTCGGTCTCCGGGTGGGGTGGCGGTGGTGGGCGACGACGTGTCGTGGACCTATGGGGAGTTGGCGCACTTGTCCGATCGGGTGGCGGGGTGGTTGGTGGGGTGTGGTGTGGGTGTGGGTGGTCGGGTGGGTGTGGTGGTGGATCGGTCGGTGTGGTTGGTGGCGGTGTTGTTGGGGGTGTGGAAGGCGGGTGCGGCGTTCGTGCCCTTGGATGCGGGTCATCCGGTGGAGCGGTTGCGGTCGCTCGCGGATGAGGCGGGGCTGGATGTGGTGGTGGCGGATCGTGTGGTGGAGGGCTTGGAGACGGTTCCTCTGGAGGACTTGTTCGCTGCTGATCCGTTGGTGTCCCCGGTTGCGGTGTCGGGGGAGTCGTTGGCGTATGTGATGTTCACGTCGGGGTCGACTGGGGTGCCGAAGGGTGTGGCGGTCACGCATCGGAGTGTGGCGGCGTTCGTGTCGGACCGTGCCTGGCGCGAGGACGTGGTGGCACGGGTGCTCGTCCAGGCGAACCATGCGTTCGATGCGTCGACGTATGAGTTGTGGGTGCCGTTGGTGCACGGCGGCACTCTGGTGGTGGCGTCGGCGGGTGATCTGGACGCGGCGGAGCGGGGTCGGTTGATTGCCGAGCACGGAGTGACGAATGTGCATGTGACGGCGGGGTTGTTTCGGGTGTTGGCGGAGGAGTCGCCGGAGGTCTTCGCCGGGGTGCGGGAGGTGTCGACGGGTGGGGACGTGGTGTCGTCCTCGGCGATCCGCGCCCTGCTGACCCGCTACCCGGAGCTGACCGTACGGACCACCTACGGCCCCACCGAGACCACGGCGTTCACCACCCAACTCGCCTACCACGCTGGCGATGAGGTGCCGGCGAGCGTGCCGTTGGGGCGCCCGATGGACAACTCCCGGGCGTACGTCCTCGACGAGTTCCTCCGCCTCGTTCCCCCGGGTGTGGTGGGTGAGTTGTATGTGGCCGGTGACGGTCTGGCCCGTGGCTACGACGGGCGTCCGGGCTTGACGGCGGAGCGGTTCGTGGCCTCGCCCTATGGCGGGCGGATGTACCGGACGGGTGACTTGGCCCGGTGGTCGTCGGGCGGGGTGTTGGAGTTCGCCGGTCGGGCGGATGACCAGGTGAAGGTGCGGGGGTTCCGGATCGAGCCGGGTGAGGTCGAAGCAGTCCTCGCCGAACGCCCCGAGGTCGGACAAGCAGCCGTCGTCGTCCGGGAGGACCAGCCGGGCACCAAACGACTGGTCGCCTACGTCGTCCCCGCGGAACCCGGTGAACTGGACACGGCGGCCTTGCGCGACCACCTGGCCGGTCGACTGCCCGACTACCTGGTGCCCGCCGCGTTCACGGCCCTGGACGCACTGCCGGTGACGGTGAACGGCAAGCTCGACCGGGCCGCCCTCCCGGTGCCGGAAGCACCGACATCGGTGGGGCGCGGCCCCGAGACGCCGACCGAGGAACTGCTGTGCGCCCTGTTCGCCGAGGTACTCGGCCTGGAACGGGTCGGTGCGGAAGACTCCTTCTTCGCGCTCGGCGGCGACTCGATCATGTCGATGCTGGTGGTGGCCCGGGCCCGGCGAGCCGGAGTGGTGATCACCGCCCGGCAGGTGTTCGAGCGGAAGTCGCCGGCCGCGCTCGCCGCCGTGGCGCTCGCCGTCGACGACCGGGAGACCGGTACGGGAGCCGAGGAGGCGGACTCCGGCACGGGACGGGCCCCGCTGACCCCGGTCATGCTCGACCTGGTCGAACGCGCCGGACCGGCGGCGCTGACCGGGGTGCTGTCCCAATCGATGTTGGTCGAAACCCCGGCCGGCCTGGAACGGTCCGTGCTGGAAGCAGCCCTGCAAGCGGTACTGGACCACCACGACGTCCTACGCGCCCGACTCGTCGTCACCGACGACACCGCCCACCTGGAGGTCCCCGAGCCGGTGCCGGTGGGCGACCGCCTCCGGAGGGTGGACACGACGGGGCTGGACGAGGAACGTGCGGCCGAGGTGGTCCAGGCGGAGGGCCGCCGGGCAGTGGACCGACTGGACCCCCGGGCCGGGGAGATGATCCGGGCCGTCTGGTTCGACGCCGGCCCCGACCGCCCGGGACGCCTGCTGCTGGTGGCACACCACTTGGTGATCGACGGAGTCTCCTGGCGCGTCCTGGTGCCCGACCTGGCTGCCGCGGCGACGGCGCTGAAGGGCGGCGACTCGCCCGAGCTGGCGCGCACCACCTCCTACCGGCACTGGGCGAAGAAGCTGGAGATCGACGCACTCAGCAGCGCACGCGTCGGCGAACTCGCTGCCTGGAAACGCCTGTTGCGGGGACCCAACCCCCTCCTCGGCAGGCGCGCGCTCGATCCGGCCGTGGACACCGTCGCTGCCGGAGTGCGTCAGGTCGAGGCCCGCGTGCAAGCGCGGATCACCAGCGAACTGCTCACCCGGGTGCCGGACGCCTTCGGTATCGGCGTCGACGACGTCCTCCTCGCCGCCCTGGTCGCCGCAGTCGGTGAGTGGCGTCGTCGCAGGGGCCGCAACCTGGTGGGTGGCCTGCTGGTCGACGTCGAGGGCCACGGCCGGGAGCCGCTCACCGACACCATGGACCTCACCCGCACGGTCGGCTGGTTCACGAGCAGCCACCCCGTACGCATCGACCCCGGGACCAGCGAGTACGCGGCGATCCGTAGCGGTGGACCCGCCGCGGGCCTGCTGCTGCGCCGGACCCGGGAACAACTGAGGGCCGTTCCCGGCGACGGCATCGGCCACGGCCTGCTGCGCCATCTGAACCCCAGGACGTCGGAGGCGCTGGCCGGGCTGCCGAGCCCGCAGATCGGCTTCAACTACCTGGGACGGTTCGCCGCCGGCGGGTCCGCCGCCGCGGGCGACGCCACCTGGCAGCCCGTGGGCGACTCGGTCCTCGGCGGCACCGCCGACGCGGACACCCCGGCGGCGCACCTGCTGGAGGCCGGCGGCATCGTCCGGGACCGCCCGGAAGGCCCCGAGCTGACGGTGTCCCTGGTGTGCCCGGTCGGCCCCCTCGACGAGGCCGCGCTCCAGGCACTGATCGACGGCTGGGCCGCGATGCTCGCGGGGATCGCCGCACACCGTCCGGAAGAGGACCACGAGAGGCCGACGTCCGACCGAGCACCTTCGAACTCCCCGCTCGTCGCCCTGGCGCAGAGCCAGATCGATGCGCTCCAGAGCAAGCTGACCGGTGAGAAGGAGTGAGTGACGCAGTGAGCCAGGTGCGTATCGAGGATGTGTGGCCCCTGTCGTCCCTCCAGGAGGGGCTGCTGTTCCACTCCCAGTACGACGAGCAGGCCGAGGACGTCTACGTCGAGCAGTTCGTGGTGGGCCTGGCCGCCCCGCTCGACCCTGCCGTGCTGCGGACCTCGTTCCAGGGGCTCCTCGACCGGCACGCCAGCCTCCGGGTGGGCTTCCAGCAACCGGCGGGGATGCAGCAGGTCGTGCAAGTCGTGGTCTCGGGTGTGGAGTTGCCGTGGCGTGAGGTGGATTTGGTGGGGTTGTCGGTGGGTGAGGTGGGTGTTGAGGTGGGTCGGTTGCGGGGTGAGGAGCGGGGGCGGCGGTTTGATGTGGGGGTTCCGCCGTTGTTGCGGGTGTTGTTGGTGCGGTTGGATGAGTCGCGTTTTGAGTTGGTTTTGACTTTGCATCATATTTTGATGGATGGGTGGTCTTTGCCGGTTTTGTTTGGTGAGTTGTCTGAGGTGTATGGGGCGGGGGGTGATGTGTCGGTGTTGCCGGTGGTGAGGTCGTATCGGGAGTATTTGGAGTGGTTGGGTGGTCGGGATCGTGGTGTGGCGGGTGTGGTGTGGGGTGGGGTGTTGGGGGGTTTGGTGGAGCCGTCGTTGGTGGTGTCGTCGTCGGGGGTGGGTTCTGCTGCCGTCCTTGGTGCTGGTGCTGGTGCTGGTGCTGGTGCTGGTGCTGGTGCTGGTGCTGGTGCCGCCCCCGCCTCCGGTGCGGCCTCCGGTGCTGGTGGTGGGGGTGGTGTGGGTCATGTGGTGGTGGGGGTGGGTTCGGGGTTGGTGGGGTTGTTGGGTGGGGTGGTGCGTGGGTG
>NZ_JBEOWM010000095.1:0-10026 GCF_040296045.1 Streptomyces sp. NPDC002490
GCCGCCCCGGGGGGGGGGGCGGCGCCGGGGGGGGCCCCCACCCCCCCCCCCCCGCCCCCCCCCCGCTGTTATTTGGGGGGGGGGGGGGGGCCCCCCCCGGGGCGCCCCCCCCCCGCACGCCCTCGGGCCGGGCGCCGTGCGCCCACAGGAAAAGCTGACGAGATCCTCACCCCCATAACCGTATGATTCACGGTATGTCCACGCCCTCCGACCCCGCCCGGCCCGTGCCGGCCGCACGCACCGCCGACGAAGTCAACGAGGACATCCGCGCCCTCTGGGCCCGGGCGGGCGGCAGACTCACCACCGAGCAGCGGCAGCAGTACCAGTGCCTGGTCATGGAGTGGTCGGCCGCCCGGCAGGCCCCGCGCCGCCCGGCTCCGGCCCGGGAACGGTCCCGCCACGCGAGCGGGGCGCAGCGCGGCCCGCACGCCGCCTGACAGTGAGGATGTACGTGAGCGTTCCCCGGCGGGGTCTGACCCACCGCCTGACTGACTCAGGGTCCTCAACGGGATCTGTCGGCTCTGTCCGGGGGGCGTTCGCCCGCATCCGTCGGGCTGGGGGACGTGACTTCATAAGAGCCTGGCCAGAGGCCCCATCACTGTCTTGTCCGCCCTCCCGGCCGACGGGTGCCATCCCACTCGGTCGAATGGACAGGACGGCACACCCCACGATGGCACACCATGAGGTCGAGGTCACCGGCTGCGTCGACACCCACAAGGACACCCACACCGCGGCCGCGATCGATTCGGCGGGCCGGGTCCTGGGCTCGGCCCAGTTCCCCGCCTCCGCGCTCGGCTACCGCAAGCTCCTGGCCTGGCTGAAGTCCTTCGGGACTCTGCTGATGGTCGGGGTCGAGGGCACCGGCGCCTACGGCGCCGGACTCGCCCGCCACCTGCGTGAACACGACGTGACAGTCGTGGAGATCGACCGCCCGGACCGCAAGACGCGCCGGTGGCAGGGCAAGTCCGACCCGGTCGACGCCGAGGCGGCGGCCCGGGCCGCGCTCGCAGAACGCCGCACCGGAACGCCGAAGTTCCGTGACGGGCGGGTCGAGGCCCTGCGGGCCTTGCGGGTCGCCCGCCGCAGCGCGGTCCAGCAGCGGTCCGACGTCACACGGCAGATCAAGAACCTGATCGTCACCGCGCCGGAAGGCGTCCGCACCATGCTGCGGCACCTGAAGGACAAGGACCTCCTGGCCATCTGCGCGGGCTTCCGCCCGAGCCTGGAGCAGGTCGGCGATCCGGTCACCGCGACGAAGATCGCCCTTCGGTCCCTCGCCCGCCGCCACCGCGACCTGGGCCAGGAGATCGAGGAACTGGACGAGCTGATAGCCCCGCTCACCCAGGAGATCAACCCGGCCCTGACCGGGCTGAACGGCGTCGGACCGGACGTCGCCGGCCAGCTGCTGGTCACCGCGGGCGACAACCCCGACCGGCTCCGCTCCGAGGCGGCGTTCGCGATGCTCTGCGGCGTCGCCCCGCTACCCGCGTCATCCGGCCGCACCCACCGCCACCGGCTCAACCGGGGCGGTGACCGGGCCGCGAACGCGGCCCTCTACCGGATCGTGCTCTGCCGCCTGCGCTGGGAGCAACGCACCAAGCAGTACATGGAGCGACGAACCAAGGAGGGCATGTCCAAGAAGGAGATCATCCGCTGCCTCAAGCGGTTCGTCGCCCGCGAGATCTACCACGTCCTCACCACCACGAACGCCACCGCAGCGGCCCCGAACCACCTCACAACCGCTGCTTGACATCCATAAGAGCATCCCGCCCGACACCTCCGCGCACCGGAGGGCATGATCGGGGGATGGCGATCGACGGACGTCCGGTGTACGAGGAGCGCTTCGGCTGGGACCGCCGCACGGCGGTGCTGGTGATCGGCTGCGCGCTCTTCAGCCTGGGTCTCCTCCTCCCCGGACTCTCCGCGCTCGTGCGGTGGACCGGCCTCCTCTGCTTCACGCTCCCGGCCGTGCTCCTGACCGCGATGGCCGGGTCCCGTCGAACGGCCTTCCGGGTCGACGCCGCCGGGGTGCTGCTCGGGGGACACCCCCTGCGGTACCGCACGACGACCTGCCGGGTGCCGTGGCGGGACGTGCGGGCCGTGGTGCTCTTCGACCACGCGGTGGGCCCGCGGACGGGTCGGGTGGGCCTCCTGCTCGGGTCGGACTCCACCCCCGTGACGGGGCCCGTGGGGCGGGCGGTCATCGGTTCCCTGGTGTCCGGTGCCTCCGCCGAAGTCGCCCTGGTGTCACGGCCGGTGTGCCTGTGGCGCATCGACCCCGACCGGTTGCGGGCGGTGGTCCGGCTGGTGGCGCCCGGTGTCGAGGTGGTCGACCGCAGCGGTCGGCGCTGACCCGTCCCCCCGGCGCCCGGCGGGGTGTCCCGGACCCGTACGCGGTCCGCATGTGCACTCCGCACGACCTCGGGGGACACGCAGTGGTGACAACGGCGACTGTTCCGCCCCGATGCCACCGTGAAACGTTTCTTCCGTCCCTGCCGCCGGAGCCGCGAGGAGCGTGTGTGAACCCGGAGTACGCCGCGTACTGCCAAGCGGACCCCGACTTCTACGACGCCCCCCACCGCGGCGCCGAGAAGACCGCCACCGGGTCGGAGCTGTTCGCCGCCGCCCGCGGGGGAGCCCCCGGGGGATGGCGGAGCGAACGGCACGGGGACTGGCTCTCCTTCCACCCGCCCGGGGTGCACCTGCCCGCGCAGGGCTGGAAGATCCACGTCTCCGCCGCTGCCGACAACGCCGAACGCGTCCTCGAACGCGTCCTCGCGCTCTGCGTCGAACGCCGGCTCCCCCTGAAGTTCGTGCCCGGCCCGGGACTGCTGTTCCTGCGCAACGCCAAGTACGCGGACCGCGCCGGCAGCGGCAAGTTCATCACCGTCTACCCGCACTCCGAGGAACAGTTCCCCGTGGTGGCCACCGCACTGGCCCACCTCCTCGCCGGCGAACACGGCCCCTACGTCCTCAGCGACCTGCGCCTCGGCGCCGGTCCCGTCCACGTCCGCTACGGGGCCTTCGCCCGCAGGTTCTGCCTCGACGCCGAGGGGCGCCCGGCGCCCGCCGTCGCCGATCCCGCCGGCACCCTCGTCCCGGACCTCCGCGGACCCGCCTTCCGGCTCCCCCCGTGGGTGACGCCCCCGTCCTTCCTGGCCCCGCACCTCGAAGCGCGCACCGCGTCCGGCGCACTGCCCTACACCGTGGAGGGGGCGCTGCACTTCTCCAACGGCGGCGGCGTGTACCGGGCCCGGGACCCCCGCACCGGCAGTCGGGTCGTCCTCAAGGAGGGCCGTCCGCACGCCGGACTCGCCGCGGACGGGGCCGACGCGGTGCAGCGCCTCGACCGGGAGCGCGCCGCCCTCGAACGACTCGCCGGCCTGGACTGCGTGCCCCGGGTGCTCGACTCCTTCGACGTCGACGGACACCGCTTCCTCGCCCTGGAACACCTCCCGGGCACCACCCTCAACACGGTCCTGGCCCGCCGCTTCCCCCTGGCGCACGCCGCGCCCACCGCCGCCGCACTGGCCGAACACGCCGCCTGGGCCCGCGAGGTGCACGCCCGGGTCACCGATGCGGTGCACGCCGTGCACCGCCGCGGGCTGGTCGTCAACGACCTGCACCTGAGCAATGTCATGCTCTCCGAGGACGGCTCGCGGGTCGCCCTGATCGACTTCGAAACGGCCACGCCCGCCGCCGAACGGCAACGCCAGACCGTGGCGAACCCCTCCTTCGTCGCCCCGCCCGACCGGCGCGGCACCGACATCGACCACTACGCCCTCGCCTGCCTGCGGCTGTGCCTGCTGCTGCCGCTGACGGTGCTGCTCGGCATCGACCGCGCCAAGGCCCGGCACCTGGTCCAGGAGATCACCCGGCTGTACCCCGTCACCGAGGACGAACTCGCCCCCGCCCTCGCCGAGATCCTCCGGACCACCGGGGAACCCGCCCCCACCGGCCGGCCGCCCCGCGAACCCGACCGGGAACCGGTGCCCGACCCGGCCGACTGGCCGCGCAGCCGCGACTCGATGGTCCGCGCCCTCGCCGCCTCCTGCACCCCCGAGCGCGAGGACCGCAGCCACCCCGGTGACATCGCCCAGTTCCACTCCCCGGCCGGTGGCCAGAGCTTCGGCTACGGGGCCGCCGGGATCCTGTACGCCCTGCACGAAACCGGTGCCGAGCCCTGCCCCCGGACGACCGCCTGGCTCCTGGACCGGACGAAGGACCCCGCCTCCGGCACCCCCACCGGCTTCTACGACGGCCTCGCCGGCATCGCCTGGACCCTGCACCGGCTCGGCCACCGCGCCCAGGCCCTGGCCCTGGCCCGACTGATCGTCCGCGAACCGCTCGACGGCCGTCCCAGCGACCTCCACAGCGGCCACGCCGGGCTCGCCCTCGCCCTCGACGAACTCGCCGGCGCCGCCGAAGGCGCGGAGGCCGCCGCCCTGCGCACCACGGCCGAACGCTGCACCGCCCACGCCGCCCGGGCCGTCCTCGACGGCGCGCCCACCCGACGCACCGGGCTGCTGCACGGCGCCACCGGGCTGGCCCTGCTCTTCGTGCGCCGCTACGAGGCCACCGGGGACCCCGCCCACCTCGACCTGGCCGCCACCGCACTGCGCCGGGACCTCGCCCGCTGCCGCACCGGCACCGACGACGCCCTCCTCGTCCTGGACGGCAAGCGCACCCTGCCCTACCTCGGCGGCGGCAGCGCCGGACTCGCCATGGTCCTCGACGACTACCTCGGCCACCGCGAGGACGGGGAGCTGCGCGCCGCCCGCGCCCGCATCGAGCCGGGACTGCGGTCGTCCTTCTACATCCAGCCCGGCCTCCTGCGCGGCACCGCAGGACTGGTGCTGCACCTGGCCCGCACCCCGCACGGCGACCCGGAGGAACGCCGTCGCACCCTGACCCGGCACGCCCGCCTCCTCGGCCTGCACGCCGTGCCCCACGCGGGCGGCCTGGCCTTCCCCGGCGAACAGATGCTGCGCCGCTCCATGGACCTGGCGACCGGCACCGCCGGCTGCCTGCTCGCCCTCGGCAGCGCCTTCGGGGACATCCCCGCCGCACTGCCCTTCCTCCCGCCGCTCACGCGGCCCACCGACCGGCCCCGTCCAGGGGTCGTACCCCAATGAGATCCATCCGTCCCCAGAAAGGATCACCACCATGGCACTTCTCGACCTCCAGGCCCTGGACACCCCCGAAGAGGAGTTCGAGGGCCCGGCCTCGGGCAGCCAGGTGAGCCTGCTCGTCTGCGAGTACAGCTCCCTGAGCGTCGTCCTCTGCACCCCGTGACACCCGGTCCGGGAGACCGCTCGATGAGCCGCCGCACCGGCCCGCCCGGCCCGGCGCCGCATCACTCCCGACCGTGAACCACGGGTCCGGGCCCCCGGGCCCGGGACCGGACCGGTGCCTCCGTCCGGCAGCGCGCCCCGCTGCCGGACGGAGGCACCCCCGATCGGGAGCCCCCGTCGTCGAAAGGAGCCCGGTGCCCGGCCGATCCGCTCCCCGCTCCGACCGACCGCTCCCCGCCCCCGCCACGGCGCCGCTCGCCGTGGTCCTGCTCTGCTCGGTGGGCGCCGCCCTGGCCGCGCTCGCCCTGCCCGCCGTCCTCGGGCACACCCTCGACACCGTGCTCGCCGACCGCCGGGTGCCCTGGCCCGCCCTCCTCGGAGCGGCCGCCCTCGCCGTGACGGAGACCGCCCTCGACGCGGCGGTCGCCGTGGTGGGCGGCACCGCCACCGCGCGGTACACGGCCCGGCTGCGCACCGACACCCTGCACCGGGTGCTGCACACCGCCCCGCACCGGGCCCGCGCCTTCCCGGCCGGGGACCTCACCACCCGGCTCACCGCCAACGCCGCCGAGGCCGCCGCGGTCCCGGTGGCCCTCGCCACCGCGGCCGGCACGGTGTTGCTCCCGCTCGGCGGAATCCTGTGCCTGTTCCTCGTCGACCCGTGGACCGGGCTGGCCCTGCTCGTCGGGGTGCCGCTGTTCGCCCTCGTCCTGCGCGCCCTCGTCCGGGACACCGCCCGCGCCGCCACCGACTACCAGCGGGAACAGGCCGCCATCGCCACCCGGCTCACCGAGGCCGTCGACGGCATCGACACCGTGCGGGCCGCCGGAACCGCCCACCACGAACGCGCCCGCGCCCTCGAACCCCTGGGCCGGCTCGCCGCGCACGGCCACCGCACCTGGCGCGTCCAGGGCCGCGCCGCCGCCGCGGCCGCCGCGCTGCTGCCGCTGCTCACCCTGCTGGTGCTCGCCGTGGCCGGGGTGCGGCTGTCCCGGGGCGCGCTCACCGCCGGGGAGGTGCTCGCCGTCGCCCGCTACGCCGTGCTGGCGGTCGGACTCGGCGCGCTCACCGGGGCGCTGGCCGCCGTGTCCCGGGGGCGGGCCGCCGCCGCCCGCCTCGCCCCCCTGCGCCGACTGCCCGCCCGGACCCACCGCGGACTGACCCCGCCGCCCGGCGGACCGGGCGAACTGCGGATGCGGAACGTGTGCGTCCGGAGCGAGGACGGCGCCCCCCTCCTCGACCACGTCGACCTCACCGTGCCCGGCGGCACCACGGTCGCCGTCGTCGGCCCCTCCGGCGGCGGCAAGTCCCTGCTGGCCGCCGTCGCCGGCCGGCTGCGCGACCCCGACCACGGCACCGTCACCCTCGACGGGGTCCCCCTCGACGGCATCGACCCGTCGGCCCTGCGCACCGAGGTCACCTACGCCTTCGCGAGGCCCGCCCTGTTCGGACCGACCGTCTCCGACGCCATCGCCTTCGGAGCCGGCCCCGCACCGGGCCCCCGGGAGATCAGCGCTGCCGCCCGGGCCGCCGCGGCCGACGACTTCATCACCCTCCTTCCGCAGGGCTACCACACCCCCCTCGACCGCGCCCCCCTCTCCGGCGGCGAACGCCAACGCCTCGGACTGGCCCGGGCCTTCGCCCACCCCGGTCGGCTGCTGATCCTGGACGACGCCACCTCCAGCCTGGACACCGCCACCGAGCGCCTCGTCCAACGGGCACTCGCCCGCGGCCGGCACCACGGCACCCGGATCGTGGTGGCCCACCGGGTCTCCTCGGCCGCCGCCGCGGACAGCGTGCTCTGGCTGGAGGGCGGCCGGGTGCGCGCCCACGGCCGCCACCCGGACCTGTGGCACGACCCCGACTACCGGGCCGTCTTCCGCACCGTTCCCGCCACCGGGTCCGCCCGCCCGGGGGAACCCGAGCACCTCCGATGAGCGGCCGGGGCCCGTCCGGCGGCGACACCACGGGGGAGTTCGCCCGGGTACGCCGTCAGGCACGGCCGTTCCTCCGCGGCCGGCGCCCGGCCGCCGGCCGCCTGGCCGCCTGGTCCCTGCTGGAGTTCGGGCAGACCTTCCTCGGCGGCTACGCGGTCGCCCGGGCGCTCGACGACGGCTTCCTCGCCGCCGCCCCCACCACAGGACTCTGCTGGCTCCTCGTCGGCGCGCTCGCCGTCCTGCCCGCGGTGTTCGCCGCCCGCGGAGTGTTCGGCTCCCTCGCCGACCTGGTCGAGCCGCTGCGCGACGGACTCGTCCGACGCGCCGTGACCCACGGCCTCGCCGAGGCCCTCAGCGCACCCAGCGGCACGACCGCCACCCGGGCCGTCTCCCGGCTGACGCACCAGAGCGAGATCGCCCGCGACGGCTGGGCCGGACTCGTGCTGTCCCTGCGGTCGTTCGTGTTCACCGCGGTCGGCGCCCTCGCCGGCCTCGCCGTGCTCTCCCCGCGGCTCCTGCTCGTGGTGCTCCCGCCGATCCTGATCGGACTGGGGCTCTTCCTCGCCACCCTCACCCCCATGGCGGCCCGCCAACGCGGCTACCTCGACACCGACGAGGCGTTCGCCGCGCACACCGGCACGACCGCCGCGTCGGTGACCGACATCGCGGCGGCCGGCGGTGCCGACTCCGTCCTCGACACCGCCGCGCACCTCACCCGCCAACAGGCGGGGGCGGCCCGCTCCCTCGCCCGCTGGACCGCCGTGCGCATCGCCGCGCTGGGCGTGTGCGGGGCCCTGCCGCCCCTCCTCCTCCTGGCCGCCGGCCCCTGGCTGCTGCGCCACGGACTCACCACCGGCGGCCTGTTGGGAGCGTTCACCTACCTCACCCAGTCGCTGGCGCCGACCGTGCACGCGCTGCTCACCGCCCTGGGCACCGCGGGCGGACGCCTCGTCGTGGTCCTCGACCGCTTCAGCACCCCCGGTCGGCTACCGGCACCGCCGAGCCGTCACCCCGCCCACGGTCGCCCGCTGCCCACCGCCCGGGCCATCGCGCAACTGTGCTCCGTCACCTTCGCCTACGGCCCGGCCGCCCGCCCGGTCGTCGACCGGCTCGACCTCACCCTGCGCCCGGGGGAGCGGCTGGCCGTGGTCGGCCCCAGCGGCAGCGGCAAGTCGACGCTGGCCGCCCTCCTCACCGGCACCCTCGATCCCGTCGCCGGCGAGGTGCGCTGGCTCGGCCGCCCCGCCGCGGAGGCGGGCGGCCCCGAACCCACGGCCGTACGCACACTGGTGCCGCAGCGGGGGTGGGTGTTCGGCGGCACGGTCCGCGACAACCTGCGCTACCTGCGCCCCGACGCCACCGACCGCGCACTGGACCGGGCGGTGGCCGACCTGGGCGCCGAAGGGCTCCTGGCCCGGTTGGGCGGACTGGACGCCACCCTCGACCCGGCCCGACTCTCCCGGGGGGAGGCCCAGTTGCTGGCGTTGGTGCGGGCCCATCTGACACCGGCCCCGCTGCTGGTCCTGGACGAGGCCACCAGCCAACTGGACCCGGCGGCCGAGGCCCGGGCGGAGGAGGCCCTGGCCCGCCGCCCGGGCACCCTGGTCGTGGTCGCCCACCGCCTGGACTCCGCCGAGCGCGCCGACCGGGTCCTGGTGGTGGGCGGCGGAACGACCCTCTGCGGCACCCCAGGGGAGGTGTTCGCCCGTTCCCCCCTCTACCGGGAGCTGGCCGGACACTGGACGGCCACCCGCCCCGCCGACGGGTGAGGGCGCCGGGCGGGCTCACAACCAGCCGAACTCCCGGGACAGCCGTATCGCGTCCAGCCGGTTGCGCGCCCCCGTCTTGCGGATCGCCGCGGCGAGGTAGTTGCGCACCGTGCCGCTGGCCAGACAGAGCGACCGTGCGATGGACGCCACCGACTCCCCGTCCGCGGCCAGCGAGAGGACGCGTAACTCCCTGGCCGAGAGCGGAACGTCGGTCGCCTGGAGGAGGCTGAAGGCCAGGGACTCGTCGATGTGCCGGCCGCCGGCCGCCACCTTGTGCACCACCTCGCAGAGGTGGTCGACCGGACCGCATTTGTCGATGTAGCCGGTCGCACCCGCCTCGTACGCCCGGCGCAGGTCACCGGTGCGGTTGCGCTGGGCGAGGACGGCCAGGGCGATCACCGCCCCGCCCCGATCGGAGGGGGCGCGCAGGGTTTCCACCACTCTGAGGACCTCCCGGGAATCCGGACAGTCCAGATCCGTCACCAGGATGTCCTGCGCCGATTCCTCCAGGGCCGTGGCCACTCCGGCCGGCTCCTCGGCCCGGACGTGCAGTCCGTCGTCCTTGCCGAGCAGGGAAACCAAGGAGGCACGCCACAGGGAGACCGCGTGCACCAGCAGAACCTTCGTCATGAGCTGCTCCTCAACGCCAATTCCCGTCGAACACCGCGGCAGCGTGGCCGCGCTCGTGGATCAACCGCATCCAGCACATCAGCGGCGTACACCGGACATTCCCCGTTCGTGGTGAGCGGGCGGACGACTGGATGCACAAGGGCGCGAACAAAGGGCGTGCTCTGCTACGTGTGCGCCCCTACGGCCCATCGCCTGCCCCACCTGCCGGGGGGTGCGCCCCGGGCGGGCGTATTTGGCGCGAACTCGTCATCGGGAGCGCGTGCCCGGTGCGCTCGTCGTGCGTCGAGGGGGGCGGTCCGGAGCCAGCGAGTTATTTATCTTGGCCTCTCCCAGCCACAGATGGTCAGTGCTGGCGAGGGCAAAATCCATTTCTACGAACCGTGTCCCATTCTTGAG
>NZ_JBEOWM010000096.1:0-9618 GCF_040296045.1 Streptomyces sp. NPDC002490
GTCCCCCCCCCCGTCCCCCCGAGGGGCGCCCCCGTCCCCCCGCCCCGCGCGGCGATCTCGGGCCCCCGGTCGACGCTACGGCGACGGCCCGGGCGGATCACTTCCGCCCGGGCCGTCGCCGTACCGTCGTCGTCCGGTCGGGTCAGAAGGTGCCCAGCTTGATGATCGACAGCAGGGCGACCAGCTGGATCGCCGAGGCGCCCAGGGCCTTCGGCCAGGGCAGGTCGTGCGACTTGCTCACCATCAGCGTGAACAGCGCGCCGGCCGCGATCCAGGTCGCCCAGCCGACGATCTGCACGAAGGGCGCGTCGCCGCCCAGGAACATGGCGAACAGCAGGCGCGGGGTGTCGGTGATGGCCATGATCAGCATGGAGAGGCCGACCGTGGGCTGCCAGGCGCCGTCGCCGCCGAGCTGCCGGGCCAGGGTGTGGGTGACCGCGCCGAGCACGAAGGAGCCGATCACCATGACGACCCCGGTGATCAGGACGTACGGCACCGCCGAGGACAGCGTCGAGTCGAGCACGTCGGTGCGGGCCTCGTCGAAGCCGAAGACCGCGAGCATGCCGTAGAGGAAGGCGACGACCAGGGCCGGGCCCCACACCGCGTAGTCCCGCATCCGCAGGAAGGTCGCGGAGGGGCGGGTGACGATGCCCGTCAACAGTTCCTTCCAGGGCAGCGGGGGGCCGGCCGGGGGCGCCGCGGCCTGTCCGGCGCGGTAGGTCCCGCCCTGCTGGTAGGGGTCCTCGCCGACGGCGAACGCCTGGGTGTGGCCGGGGTTGTTGGCGGCGTACGGGTCGGGTCCGCCGTGCTGTTGCTGTTGCTGGTGGTGGCCGTCGCCGAAGTACTCGGGTTCGCCGTGGCCGCCCGGGCCGTGGCCCTGGGGCTGGGGCCAGCCCCCGCCGGGCCCGGCGGGCCGCCCGTGGTCCTGGTACGGGGGTTGGCCCCCGTACTGCTGGGGCTGCCCGTACGGTGCCTGACCGTGGGGGCCGCCGCCCGGGCCGGGCGCGGGCGGGCCGCCGTACGGGGGCCGGGGGGCCTGCTGTCCGTACGGCTGCTGCTGCGGGGGCTGCTGCCCCCGCCCCTGGGGTGCGCGGTTGTTGTCCCGGCCGCGTCCGATCCTGAATCCAGCCACGTCCTCGAACGTACCCGGTCCGGCGTGGCGGCGTGCCGGAGCGGGGCCCCGGCAGGGGGGTTTGCGGCCGAGCTGTGACATCCCCTAAGGGGGCCGGGAACGGGGCTCGTTCGGGCGGGTGAAGGGGGCGCGGGCGCTCCTTCGGGGGGCGTAGTACCCGAGGGGGACGCCCCCGGGTACTCGGTGCGCCGGCTTACTCGTCGATGACGGCGCCGAAGCGGCCGGCGTCGGAGGCGGGGCGGCCCGCGCCGAAGGCGGTGGCGCCCTCGGCGGTGACGCCGCCGAGGGCCGCGGGCAGCAGCCACACCCGCCCGGCGTCCCGGTCCTCGCCGGGCGCGGCGACCAGCAGGGCGTACTGTCCGCGCCGGTCGGGGCCGGTGAAGCGGAGCTGCTCGCCCCAGGCGTCGCCGCGCTCGGCCCGGCCGGGCAGGTGCCGGGAGTCCTGGGTCCAGTGGGAGCTGCCGAGGCCGGTGAGTCCGGTGGCGGAGCCGCGCAGTACCCACACCGCGCCCGCGTCGGCGGTGGCGCCCACGTCCTCGCCGGCCGCGCCGACCGCGACGTCGGCGTAGCCGTCGCCGTCCGCGTCGGCCACGGACACGTCGCTGCCGAAGCCGTCGCCGGCCTCGTCGACGCCGGCGACGCCGGGGGAGTCCTGGGTCCACCACTGGGGGCGGGCGGAGGGGCCGTCCGGTCCGCCGTAGCGGACGGTGATGCCGCCGCCGTGCCGCAGCGGGCCGCCCGTGTGGGCGGGGTGTCCGGAGACCAGGTCGTCGTAGCCGTCGCCGTCGATGTCGCCGGAGGCGGCGAGCTGACCGCCGGTCAGCTCGCGGGCGAACACGGGGCCCCGGGCGCCGCCGGTGTAGTAGGCGGAGCGCGGGTGGGCGGGCGAGCCGTCGCCGCGCACCCCGGTGACGACGAGGTCGGCGAGGTCGTCGCGGTTGTAGTCGCCGGTGGTGAGGGCGCGCGGGAGGAGGGCCCGGCCGCCGGCGAGCGGGGCGCGTTCGATCGGCTTCGCGCCGGCGCGCACGGCGGCGTGAGTGCCGGCGGTGCCCATCGGGGCGATGCCGCCCGGGGTGTCGCCGCCGGGCGGGCCGCCGTCGACGGGCGGGGGCACCGGGGCCCAGGTGAGGCGTTCCAGGCCGCCGGTCCCGGAGCCCACGACCAGCAGGTCACCGGGGTGGGCGGCGCTGAAGCGGGCGGCGGCGAGGGCGGTGCCGAACCGGGCGCCGGGGCGCAGTTCGCGGGCCCGGACCCAGGTGGCGGAGCCGGTGAGTCCCTCCGGGCCGCCCCACAGCACGGTGACGCCGCCCGCGTCCCGGCGGCCGCTCAGGTCCTCGCCGGGGGCGGCGACGACCAGTTCGTCGTGGAGGTCGCCGTTGAGGTCGCCGGTGGCGAGGGCGGCGCCGAAGCGGTCGCCGCGCTCGGGTTCGCCCGGTATGCCGGGGGTGGCCTGGCTGATCCGGACGGAGCGGGCGGCGGCCGGGCCGCGCTCGGAGCCGTAGCGGACGGTGACGTGGCCGGCGCTGCGGGCCCCGTGGACGGTGGCTTCGGGTGCGGCGATCACGGTGTCCTCGTGGCCGTCGCCGTCGAAGTCGCTGTTGCGGTCGTGGGCGTACGTCCCGCCGGGGGTCCCCGCGTGGGCCGGGGTCGCCACGGTGAGGCCCGCCCCGGCCGCGAGGAGGAACGAGGCCGCGGCGAGAGCGGTGGCCGATCGTTTGTTGCGCACGTACAGCTCCTGTGGAGGATGGGTGTCCGGGCGGGCGGGGGTGGTGGCGGGGCCCGGTCCCGTCCGGCCTCTGTTCGACTGGGGGCCCGCCGGAAGGGTTGCACGACACCCCGGTGCGCGTACGGCGTTGGCGGTACCGGTCGTACGTCAGGGGGCGGGACGGGGGAGGCGCGGGGAGTCGCCCGGCGTACGCCCGATACGTCCGGCCGCGGGTTTCCGGGGCGGGGCGGCGGGGAAAACGCGGGGCCCGGTCCACCGCGCCGGGTGGACCGGGCCCGGAGGGCGTGCGCAGCGGTACGGGTCAGGCCGCGGGCTCCGGTTCGGGGGCGCCGGCCTCGGCGGGGCCGCCGGCCGGCGGCTCGTCGGCGGGCGTCCGCACCGATTCCAGCAGGAGTTGGGCGACGTCCACCACCTGGAGCGACTCCTTGGCCCGGCCGTCGTTCTTCTTGCCGTTGACCGAGTCGGTGAGCATCACCAGGCAGAACGGGCAGGCGGTGGAGACGATGTCCGGGTTCAGGGAGAGCGCCTCGTCGACCCGTTCGTCGTTGATGCGCTTGCCGATCCGCTCCTCCATCCACATCCGGGCGCCGCCGGCGCCGCAGCAGAAGCCGCGTTCCTTGTGGCGGTGCATCTCCTGCTGCCGCAGGCCCGGGACCTTGTCCATGATCTCGCGCGGAGGCGTGTAGACCTTGTTGTGCCGGCCGAGGTAGCAGGGGTCGTGGTAGGTGATCAGGCCCTCGACGGGGGTGACCGGGACCAGCCGTCCCTCGTCGATGAGGTGTTGCAGCAGCTGGGTGTGGTGGATGACCTCGTAGTCGCCGCCGAGTTGCGGGTACTCGTTGGCGATGGTGTTGAAGCAGTGCGGGCAGGTGGAGACGATCCGCTTGGCGGAGGCGGGCTTGCGGGTGCTCTCGTCCTCGTCGTCCTCGCCGAAGGCCATGTTCAGCATGGCCACGTTCTCCTGGCCGAGTTGCTGGAACAGCGGCTCGTTGCCGAGGCGCCGGGCGGAGTCGCCGGTGCACTTCTCCTCGCCGCCCATGATGGCGAACGAGACCCCGGCCATGTGGAGCAGCTCGGCGAACGCCTTGGTGGTCTTCTTCGCCCGGTCCTCCAGTGCGCCGGCGCACCCCACCCAGTACAGGTAGTCGACCTCGCTCAGGTCCTCCAGGTCCTCGCCGACGACCGGGACCTCGAAGTCGACCTCCTTGACCCACTCCAGGCGCTGCTTCTTCGCCAGGCCCCAGGGGTTGCCCTTCTTCTCCAGGTTCTTGAGCATCGTGCCGGCCTCGGAGGGGAAGGCGCTCTCGATCATCACCTGGTAGCGGCGCATGTCGACGATGTGGTCGATGTGCTCGATGTCGACGGGGCACTGCTCGACGCAGGCGCCGCAGGTGGTGCAGGACCAGAGCACGTCCGGGTCGATGACGCCCTGCTCCTCGGCGGTGCCGATCAGGGGCCGTCCGGCCTCCGCGAGTGCGGCGGCCGGCACGTTTGCCAGGGCCTCGGCGCTCGCCTTCTCCTCGCCCTCCGTCGTCGTGCCGCCGCCGGCCAGCAGATAGGGCGCCTTGGCGTGCCCGTGGTCGCGCAGCGCCATCACCAGCAGCTTGGGAGAGAGCGGCTTGCCGGTGTTCCAGGCGGGGCACTGCGACTGGCAGCGTCCGCACTCGGTGCAGGTGGAGAAGTCGAGCAGGCCCTTCCAGGAGAAGTGCTCGACCTGGCTGACGCCGTAGACGTCGTCCTCGCCCGGGTCCTCGAAGTCGATCGGCACGCCGCCGGAGGTCATCGGCAACAGTTCGCCGAGCGCGGTGCCGCCCTCGGCGCGGCGCTTGAACCAGATGTTGGGGAAGGCGAGGAAGCGGTGCCAGGCCACGCCCATGTCGGTGCGGAGCGCGACCGTGATCATCCAGATGAACGAGGTGGAGATCTTGATCGTCGCGAACAGGTAGACGAGGTTCTGCTGGGTGGTGACGTCCAGTCCGCGGAAGGCGGCGACCAGCGGGTACGACACCAGGAACGCGGCGGTGTACCCGTCCACGTGGTGCAGGGCGCCCTCCAGTCCGCGCAGCACCAGGATGGCGAGGCCGATGATCAGGATGACGTACTCGACGAAGTACGCCTGGCCCATGTTGGAGCCCGCGAAGCGGGACTTGCGGCCGGCCCGGCCCGGCAGCGAGAGCTGACGGATCGCCATCAGCACGAGGATGCCGAGGACGGTGAGGGCGCCGATCAGTTCGGTGAAGACCTCGTAGGGCGCCCAGGTCCCGATGAGCGGCAGGGTCCAGTCCGCCCGGAACAGCTGCCCGAAGGCGTGCACCAGGGTGAGGACGAGGGTGAAGAAGCCGATCGAGACGAACCAGTGGGCCACGCCGACGACGCCCCACCGGTTCATCCGGGTGTGCCCGAGGAACTCCCGGGCCACCGTCAACGTCCGCTGCTTCGGATCGTTCGTCCGGGTGCCGGCGGGGACGTCCTGGCCCAGGCGCACATAACGGTAGATCTGGCCGACGGCCCGGGCGAACAGGGCGACGCCGACGGTGGCGAGCACCAACGACACGATGATCGCGGCGAGTTGCATGGCGGCTCCTCGGGCCTGCGAATACAGATTACTAAGCGGTAACTTATGGGGTCTGTCTGAGGGTACCCAGTTATCGCCCCGGGCTGTAGCCAGCCCGCCGGTGATCTCCGTCGCTGGGGTCCCCCGGTCACCTCCCGCGACTCCTACCCCCGCTGTGGCGCGGATCACGACCCGCCCGCGAACCGGCCGGCCCGCCCGGAACGACGAGGGGGCGTGAGGGACGAACCGGAGGACGCACGCACCGACGCCGAACTGCTGGCCGCAGTGGCCGAAGGGGACCGGCGCGCGTTCGAGGAACTCTTCCGCGCCCCCGCCCCCTGGCTGAGGACCCGACTGCGCCGGCGCTGCGCCGACCCCGTCCTGGTGGACGAGGTCGTCCAGGACGTCTTCGTCGAGGTCTGGCGCCGGCGCGAACGGCGCACCGGCGGCCCGCCCGTTCGACGACGTGAGCGGCTGGCTGTGGCGGGTGGGACAGCGGCGACTGGTCGACGCGCTACGGGCCCGGGAACGCCGGGGGCGCCTCCTCGGCCGACTGCGGGGACTCCCGCGCCGCCCCGCCGACTCGGCGGAGGACGAACTCCTGGCCGAACTGGGCGGCGGCGCCCTGGCGGCGGTCGCCCGCCTCCCCGCCGAACTGCGGTCCGTCGTCCGGGCCACCGCACTCGAAGGACTCACGGTCCGGGAGACCGCCGACCGACTGGGCATCCCGCCCGGCACCGTCAAGTCCCGGGCCCACCGCGCCCGCACCCTGCTCCGACGCCACCTGTCCCCCTGAACCGAACGCCGACGACGTCCACGGGGGGCGCCGTCGACCTCGGCACCCGCCCCGAAGAGAGGCAGCGACCCGTGAACGGGCCACCACCCCACCCCTGCGACCTGTCCGAGCTGTGGCAACGGATCGACCGCGCCACCGACGAGCCCACCCGCAGCCCGCTGGAGCGGTGCGCCCTGCGCCTCGGCGTCCCGGAGCACCTCACCCGCCTCTGCGCGGCGATGCCCGCCCTGCGCCGGTCCTGGTGGGGCGGGGCCGCCCTGCTGGTCCTGCTGACCGTGGCCCTCGCCCGCTGGAGCAGCTCCCCCTCGGCGCCGCTGCCGTTCCTCGCCCTGGTGCCCGCCCTGTCGGCCCTCGCGGTCGCCGCCGTCGCCGGCCCGCGCTTCGACCCGGCGTACGTGTGGCTGGCCGTGTCCCCCCGGGGCGGCTTCCGCACCGTCCTGCTGCGCGCCGCGGCGGTCCAGGCACTGGGCCTGCCGCTGGGCGCGGTGGCCGCCGCGGGGCTCCCGCTGCCGTTCCCGCACCTGTTCGGCTGGCTCGTGCCGTCCCTGATGCTGACCGCCGTCTGCCTGGCGCTGTCGAGCCGGATGGACGTCGCCCGCGCCGTCGCCCTGACCCTCACCGCCTGGGCCGGCTGGCTCGTGGTCGGCCACCAACCCGAGCTCCCCGCGGGCACCCGAGTGCTGCTGCCCGCCGCCCAACTGGCCATGGCGGCCGTCACCCTGCTGGCCGTCGGCGCGCTGATCGCCCTGCGCGACGGCTTCGACGGCCTCGACCGACCCCGCCGCACGGCCACCGGGAGGACCGCGTGAACCCGCCCGCCACCCCCCGGGTCACCCTGGACGGGGTCGGCGTCCGCTACGGGCGCCGGACCGCACTGCACGAGGTGTCCCTCACCCTGGGACCGGGCGTGACGGGGCTGCTCGGACCCAACGGCGCCGGCAAGAGCACCCTGCTGCGGGTGCTCGCCACGGCGAGCGCCCCGGACACCGGCACCCTGTCGGTGCTGGGCCTCGACCCGCTCACCGACCCCGGCCGGCAGGCCCTGCGCCGCCGCCTCGGCTACCTCCCGCAGAACCCGGGACTGCCCGGCCACTTCACCGCCTTCGACTTCGTCGACTACGTGGCGATCCTCAAGGAGCTCGGCGACCGGGAGGCCCGGCGCACGGAGGCCCGCCGGGTCCTGGAGGAGGTCGGCCTGACCCAGGACCGCAGCCGACGGATCCGGAGGCTCTCGGGCGGCATGCGCCAGCGCGTCGCCCTCGCCGCCGCCGTCGTCGGCCACCCGGACCTGCTCGTCCTGGACGAACCCACCGTGGGCCTCGACCCCGAACAACGGCTGCGGCTGCGCGAACTGGTCGCCCGACTCGGCGAGGACCGCACCGTCCTGCTCTCCACCCACCAGACCGAGGACGTGGCCGCCCTGTGCCACGCCGTGGTCGTCCTCGACCACGGCCGGGTGACCTTCCACGGCAGCCCCGCCGACCTCACCCGGCTCGCCCGCGGGCACGTCTGGAGCAGCGCGGAGCGCGCCCCCGGCGCACTCGCCGCCTGGCGCACCGGCGCCGGAACCTTCCGTAACGTCGGCGACCCGCCGCCCGGCGCGCCCCCGGTCGACCCCACCGTCGAGGACGGCTACCTGCTGCTGCGCCACCGCACCTCCCGGAACAGCGCATGAGCGCCGAACGGGCCCCGCGCGCCCAGTGGGCCCTGGCCCGCGTCGAGGCCGCCCGCACCCTGCGCCACCCGGCCCTCCTGACCGCCCTCCTCCTGTACACCGCCCTGTGGGCGTGGCAGGAGGGGAACGGCGGACCGCACGGCCCCTACCCGGTGCTCCAGGACGAGGACCGCCACACCCAGGTCCCGCTGCTCCTGCTGGCCGCGGGCGCCCTGGTCGGCACCCACCTGGCGGCCACCCGGATGCACCGGCACGGGGCCGGGCCGCTCTGCGGGGTGCTCGCCCTCCACCCGTGGCGACGGACCGCTGCCCACCTCCTCGCCGCGCTCCCGCCGGCCGCGCTCGCCGCCGTGCTGGCCGCCGCCCGCACCGCCCGGTACGCCGCCTCCCCCGACGCGGTCGGCAGCCCCTCACCGGCCGAACTGGCCACCGGCCCGGTCGTGGTGCTCCTCGCCGGCTGCGCGGGCGTGGCCCTCGCCCACCTCACCCGGTCGGCCGCCGCCGGCCCCCTCGCCGTCCTGCTCCTCGCCGCCCTGGTGCTCTGCGGCGCGCTGGGGGTGCCCGGCACCCGGTGGTGGGCGCCGGTCGGCGTGGCGGACGAGTGGACGGACCCGCTGCCCAGCGCGCTGATGCACCGGCCCGCCGGCACGCACCTCGGCTACCTGGCCGCCGTGACCGGCGCCCTGGTGCTGTTCGCCCTGGTCCGCGCCGGCGCCCGCGCCCGCGCACTGCGGCCGGCGCTGGCGCTGCTGGCCGTCACCGCCGTGGCCGTCGGCGCCGCCCAGTTCCGGCCCCTGCCCGACGACGCGGCGGCCCACCGGCTGGACGTCGAACGCCGGCCGGGGGACCACCAGCGCTGCCGGACCGTCGACCGGGTCACCTTCTGCGCGTTCCCCGAGTTCCTGCCCCGCACCGCACGGTGGCGGGGGATCACCGACGGCGTCCTCGCCCGGGTGCCGACCGTCGAACGGACCGGCCGCTACGCGGTCCGCCAACGGATCTTCCTCGACGGTCACGGCGAGGGCTTCGCCCGCCCGGCGCCGCTCGCGGCCTGGGCACGGGACGACGCCCGGCACGGCACGCCCGGCGCGGTCACCGTCGGCACCCGGTGGGACACCGACGCCATGGGCGAGGACGCAGTGCTCTCCTTCGCGGTGCGCTTCGCCGACCGGGTGGTCGGCGGCCCCCGCCGCCCCGATGCACCGCCCCGGTCGGGCCGGCTGTGCGGCGCCCGCGCCGTGACCACCCTGTGGCTCGCCGCACAGGCCACCGGGCAGACCGCCAACGCCCTGCGTTCCCTGCACCGGCGCAGCTTCGGCGGCGGCATCGGCCTCACCACCCTGGGCTCGGCCGAATTCCTCTCCGTCGACGCCCCCGCCGTACGGGTCGTCCTGGACCTGCTGGACCGGCCCGCCGACGAGGTCGGCGCCCGGCTGCGGGCGTCCTGGCCCGCACTCGTCGACGAACGCACCAGCACCGCACGGGCGGCCCGACTGCTGGGCGCGCCGGTGCCCGCGCCCGCGGACACGGCGCGGGGAGAGGAGGGCACCCGGTGCGCGGAACTCTGACCCTGTGCGCGGCCCTGGTGCCGCACCTGCTGCGCGACGCCCCCCGCACCCCGCTGGCGTGCGCGGCCGTGCTGACCCTCGCCACCGGCGCGCTGCCGCTCCTCCTCGGGGCCCGGCCCGGGCCCCCGGGGGGGCGGCCCCGCCCCCGGGGGGGGGGGGGGGCCCGC
>NZ_JBEOWM010000097.1:0-9277 GCF_040296045.1 Streptomyces sp. NPDC002490
CACGGACGCGTCCATCGCCGCGATCAACGGACCGAACTCCCTCGTCGTCTCCGGCACCACCACCACCGTGGGCACCATCGTCGACGCGCTCAAGGCCCAGGGCCGTAAGGCGACCTACCTGAAGGTGTCCCACGCCTTCCACTCACCCCTCATGAACCCCGTCCTCGACGAGTTCACCACCATGGCCGACCGCCTGAACTACACAGAACCCACCCTCCCGTTCGTGTCCACCCTGACCGGCGCCCTCGCCGACCCCGCCGAACTGGCCACAGCCCGGTACTGGACCGCCCACATCCGCGAAGCCGTCCGCTTCCACGACGCCGTCAACACCCTGGCCCGAGACGGCGTGACCCGGTTCCTGGAAGTCGGACCCGACGCCGTCCTCACCGCCATCACCGCCGACGCCCGCGCTGATGCCCAGGGCGTCCAGTGCATCCCCCTCCTCCGCCACACCGCACCCGAAGCACAACAAGCCCTCACCGCGCTCGCCCACCTCTGGACCCTCGGCCACCCCATCACCTGGACCACCCACACCCCCCACACCCACACCCGTCCCGTAGACCTGCCCACCTACCCCTTCCAACACCAGCACTACTGGCTCAACGCCACCACCCCGCACACCGACGTCACCACCGCCGGTCTGATCGCGGCGGAGCACCCGCTCCTCGGTGCGGCGGTCACCCTGCCGGAGTCGAGCGGTGTGGTGCTGACGGGGCGGGTCGGCCTTCGCACCCATGCCTGGCTGGCGGACCACGTGGTCATGGGGGCTGCGATCCTGCCGGGGGCCGCACTCGTCGAACTCGCCTTGCGAGCGGGCGACCACGTGAACTGCGGACTGCTGGAGGAACTCACCCTCGAAGCACCCTTCGTGCTCCCCGAGAACGGTGCCCGTGACCTGCGGGTGTCCGTGGGCGAGCCGGATGCGACGGGGCGGCGTACGGTCGGCGTGCACTCGCGGGACCTGGACTCCCCGCCGGACACCTGGACCAGGCACGCCAGTGGCTTCCTCGCCGCCGACCCGGGAGTGGCCACCGCCGGGGTCGACCTCACGGTATGGCCGCCGGAGGGCGCGACCTCCGTCGAGGTGAGCGGGCTCTACGAGGAACTGGCCGCCGGGGGGCTCGACTACGGCCCGGCCTTCCGGGGCCTGCGCGCCGCCTGGCGTCGTGGCGAGGAGGTCTTCGCCGAGGTGCACCTGCCCGAGGAGGCGCACGGCACCGCCGGCGGCTTCGGCCTCCACCCGGTGCTGTTGGACGCCGCCCTGCACGCGAGCGAGCTGTTGGGCGGCGGTTCCGGGGAGTCCGGGCGCGGTACGCACCTGCCGTTCGCGTGGAGCGACGTCGTGCTGTACGCCTCGGGGGCGACCGCCCTGCGGGTCAGGCTCTCGGCGGTCGGCGGCGACACGGAGACGGTCTCGCTCGATCTGGCCGATCCGGCGGGCACCCCGGTGGCGAGCGTGCGTTCGATGGCGGCGCGTCCGGTGTCGGCCGAGCAGATCACGGCGGCGCGCGGCGGTTCCCTACCGCTCTACCACGTGGAGTGGGTGCCGGCCCCGACGCCGGTGGCCGCGGAGGAGGTCCCCGGCGACTGGGTGGTGCTCGGCCCGGAGGCGGACACCTGGTCCTGGACGGGCCTGAGGACCTGCCGCGACCTGGCCTCGCTCGGGGACGCCGTTCCGCCGGTGGTGGTGCTGCCGTGCCCGGTCCCCGCGTTCGACGCGGCGGACCCGGACGGGCGGGAGACGCTGCCCGGGCTGCTCCGCGCGGCCCTGGGCGAGGTGTTGGACACGCTCCAGCGGTGGCTGGCCGAGGAACGGCTCTCGTCGTCCCGGCTCGTCGTGCTGACCCGCGGCGACGGCGGCCCCGCCGAACTGGTCGACGCGGCGGTCGGGGGGCTGGTCCGGGCGGCCCAGGAGGAGAACCCCGGCTGCTTCGTGTTGGCGGGCTGGGACGGTGCGCCGGATTCGCTCCGGCACCTCGCCGCGGCGGTCGCCAGTGGCGAGCCGCGGGTGTCCGTCACGTCGGACGGCGTGTACGCGGCGCGGCTGGCGGAGGTCGCCGTACCCGAGAACCGGGTGACGGGGTTCGAGTCGTGGGGCCCCCAGGACACCCTCCTCATCACCGGCGGCACCGGCGGACTCGCCACCCTCATCGCCGAACACCTCATCACCCAACACGGCATCAAACACCTCGCCCTCGCCAGCCGCCAAGGACCCCACGCACCCAACGCCACCCAACTCACCCAACACCTCACCCACCTCGGCGCCCACATCACCCTCCACACCTGCGACATGGGCAACCCCACCCACGTCACCCAACTCATCAACAACCTCCCCCACCTCAAAGGCATCATCCACACCGCAGGCACCCTCCACGACGCCACCCTCACCAACCAAACACCCACCCACCTCCACACCACCCTCACCCCCAAAGCAGACGCCGCCTGGCACCTCCACCACGCAACCACCCACCTCGACCTCACCCACTTCGTCCTCTACTCCAGCGCCACCTCCACCCTCGACAACGCAGGCCAAGCCAACTACGCCGCCGCCAACGCCTTCCTCGACGCCCTCGCCCACCACCGCACGGCAAACGGCCAACCCGCCCACTCCCTCGCCTGGGGCCTGTGGAACACCGGCCGGGGCATGGCCGCCGCCCTCACCAGGAGCGACCTGGAGCGGCTGAACAACGGGCACCTGCTGCCCCTGACCGCCGCACAGAACCTCGCCCTGTTCGACGCCGCCCTGGCCACCGCCCGTCCCGTGCTCCTCCCCGTCAGGATCAATCCTCGGCGTCCCGTTCCGCCCCTGACCGACGGCCTTCCGCTCACGGCATCGCCCGCCCCGTCCAGGCCCACCGCGCACACCGGGGCGCCGAACGACGTCACCGTCGACCCGTCGACCCTCGAACAACGGTTGGCGCCGCTGGACGAGGAGGAGCAGCTGCGGCTGCTGGAGGACGTCATCTGCGTCGAGGTGGCCGCGGTGCTCGGGCACGCCGACGCCTCCGCGCTCGACCCGGGGAGGACGTTCCAGGACTCCGGGTTCGACTCGCTGACCGCGGTGGAACTGCGCAACCGGCTGAAGAAGACGACGGGGCAGCGGCTGTCCGCCACCCTGGTCTTCGACTATCCGACCCCACAGGCCCTGGCGAAGTACCTGTTGGAGGAGGTGCGGCCCGCGATCGAGGAGATCACCGCGAGCGTCGGGGCCGGGGGCGTGCCGGCGGCGGACGAGGCCGTGCTCCGACGGATCATCGCCTCCGTCCCGTTGGACCGGGTCAGGGAAGCGGGGCTGCTCGACGCGCTGCTCGCCCTGGCTCCGGCCGGGCCCGCGGCGGGCGGCGCGGCACCGGGCGAGGACCGCGGCCCGGACGTCCCCGCAGCGGCGGACGGTCCGGACGCCGTCGCGGGGCACGGCGACGGGGCCGACCAGAGCGGCGCGATCCTGGCGATGGACATCGACGACCTCGTGCGCGAGGCGTTCGAGCGCAGTGACGCAGAACGGCCTGAGTGACCCCGGCGGGGGCCCGGCCCCGGGCCCCCGCCCCGTCGTAAGGCGACTCCAGTCATAAGAGCGAGCAGGAATGCGAGTGACGACCGTGGACACAAACGGCACGACCGTGCAGAAGATCGCCGATGCGCTGCGCACATCGCTACTGGAGAACGAGCGGCTGCGCCGACGCTATGACGAGGCCGCGGCCGCCGCCGCCGAACCCGTGGCGATCGTGGGCATGAGCTGCCGTTTCCCGGGGGACGTGGAGTCCCCGGAGGACCTGTGGTCGCTCGTCGACTCGGGCACCGACGCCATCACCGACTTCCCCGGCAACCGGGGTTGGGACCTCGACGGGGTGGTCGACCCGGAGGGTGTCCGTCCGCACACCAGCTACACCGGGCAGGGCGGGTTCCTGCACCGGGCGCCGGAGTTCGACGCGGCGTTCTTCGGGATGAGCCCGCACGAGGCCACCGCCACCGACCCCCAGCAGCGGCTGCTCCTGGAGGTCTCCTGGGAGGCGTTCGAGCGGGCCGGCATCGACCCGCGGTCCCTCGCGGGCACCAGGACCGGGGTCTACGCGGGAGTGATGGCCACCGACTACCCGGTGCGGGTGGGCACGGTGCCGGAGGGCGCCGAGGGCTTCATGGTCACCGGGACCGACGGCAGCATCGTCTCGGGCCGCGTCTCCTACACCCTCGGTCTCGAAGGGCCCTCGCTGTCGGTCGACACGGCGTGCTCCTCCTCGCTGGTGGCGCTCCACCTGGCGGTGCAGGCGCTGCGCAAGGGCGAGTGCGGGCTCGCCCTCGCGGGCGGCGTCACCGTGATGTCCACCGCCCGCACGTTCGTGGAGTTCAGCCGGCAGCGCGGGCTGGCGCTCGACGGGCGCTGCCGGTCCTTCGCCGACGCCGCCGCCGGTACGGGGTGGGGCGAGGGCGTCGGCATGCTGGTCCTGGAGAGGCTGTCGGACGCGCAGCGCAACGGCCGCCGCGTCCTCGCGGTGGTGCGGGGCTCGGCCCTGAACCAGGACGGCGCGAGCAACGGCCTGACCGCCCCCAACGGCCCGTCCCAGCAGCGGGTGATCCGCCAGGCCCTCGCCGACGCCGGTCTGGTCGCCGCGGACGTGGACGTGGTGGAGGCGCACGGCACCGGCACCGTCCTCGGCGACCCCATCGAAGCCCAGGCGCTCCTCGCCACCTACGGCCGCGACCGCCCCGCGGACGACCCCCTCTGGCTCGGCTCCGTCAAGTCGAACATCGGCCACACCCAAGCCGCCGCCGGCGTCGCCGGAGTGATCAAGTCGGTGATGGCGCTGCGGCACGGGGTGCTGCCGAGGACCCTGCACGTGGACGCGCCCTCCACCAAGATCGACTGGGAAGACGGCGCGGTGCGGCTGCTCACCGAACCGCTGCCGTGGCGGCGCGACCGTCCGCGTCGTGCCGCGGTCTCGTCCTTCGGGCTCAGCGGTACCAACGCGCACGTGATCATCGAGCAGGCACCGGGGGGCGGCGCGCCCGCGCCCACCGCGCCCGAGACGGCGACGGCGCGCCCGTTCCTCCTCACGGCGAAGAGCGAGGCGGCGCTGCGTGCCCAGGCGGGACGGCTCGCCGAGCGGATCGCGGGCGACCTCGGCCTCCGCCTCGCCGACCTCGGCCATTCCCTGGCCACCACCCGTGCCGCGTGGGAGCACCGTGCCGTCCTGGTCGCGGACGACCGCGACGGCCTGCTCGCGGGGCTGCGGGCCACCGCGGCCGGCGACCCGCCCGACACCCTGGTCGGCGGCACGGCCGCGACCCGGGCCAAGGTGGCCTTCGTCTTCCCCGGTCAGGGGTCCCAGTGGGCCGGAATGGCGCTGGAACTCCTGGACTCCGCCCCCGTGTTCGCCGAGCGCCTCCAGGAGTGCGCGCGGGCGCTGGGCGCGTTCACCGACTGGGATCTGCTGGCGGTGCTGCGCGGCGATCCCGACGCGCCCACCCTGGAGCGCGTCGACGTGGTGCAGCCCGTGCTGTTCGCCGTCATGGTGTCGCTGGCCGAGCTGTGGCAGTCGCACGGGGTGCGGCCCGCCGCGGTCGTCGGCCACTCCCAGGGCGAGATCGCCGCGGCCTGCGTCGCGGGCGCCCTCTCCCTGGAGGACGCGGCCCGGGTGGTCACCCTCCGCAGCCAGGCCATCGCGCGGCGCCTGACGGGGCCCGGCGGCATGATGTCGGTGTCCTCGCCCGCCGAGCGGGTCGAGGAGCGGCTGCGCCGTTGGGGCGGACGGCTGTCCGTGGCAGCGATCAACGGCTCCGGCTCGGTGGCCGTCTCCGGCGACTCCGACGCGCTCGACGAACTGCTCGCGGAGCTCCAGGCGGACGACGTGTGGGCCCGGAGGATACCGGTGGACTACGCCTCGCACTCCGCCCACGTGGAGGCCATCGAGGACGAGTTGCTCGCCATCCTGGCCGACATCGCCCCGCGTGCTTCGCACATCCCGTTCTACTCGACGGTGACCGCCTCCGTCATCGACACCAGCGGACTGGACGCCTCGTACTGGTACCGCAACCTCCGGCAGACGGTGCGCTTCGAGGAGACCACCCGGGCACTGTTGACGGAGGGGCACACCGTCTTCGTGGAGGCGAGCCCGCACCCGCTGTTGGCCGTGGGCATCCAGGAGACCGGGGAGGCCGCCGGGCGCCCCGTCTCCGCGATCGGCTCGCTGCGCAGGCACGAGGGGGGAATGGGCCGCTTCCACCTCTCGCTCGGGGAGGCGTGGACACGTGGTGTCGACGTGGACTGGCGGGCGACGTTCGCCCCCGACGATCCGTCGTGGGTGGACCTGCCCACCTATCCGTTCCAGCGTCGCTCGTACTGGCCGCGCCCCGACGCGGGCGGCTCCGACGTGGCTTCCGCCGGGCTCGACGGCGTCGACCACCCCCTACTGAGCGCAGCGATCGGTCTCGCCGACGCCGACGGCACCCTGTTGACGGGCCGCATCGGACTGGACACGCATCCGTGGTTGGCCGACCACACGGCCGGCGGCGCGGTGCTGCTGCCGGGGACGGCGCTGGTGGAACTCGCCATCCGGGCCGGTGACCAGGTCGGCTGTGGACGCGTTGACGAACTCACCCTGACGGCGCCGCTGTCACTGCCGCCGAAGGGCGCCGTGCAACTCCAGGTGTTCGTGGGCGTGCCCGACGGGGACGGCCGCCGCCCGGTGACGATCCACTCGCGCCCGGCCGACGCCGAACCGGAGGAGGACGACGGGAACGGGTGGACCGGACACGCCACCGGCCATCTGGTTCCCGAGTCGACCCTCTCCGATCCCGTGGAGAGCGCCTCGTCCCCCTGGCCGCCGGAAGGCGCGACGCCCCTCGACGTGACCGACCTCTACGAGCGGCTGGCGGACGAGGGCTACGGCTACGGCCCGGTCTTCCAGGGCCTGACCGCCGCCTGGCAGCGTGGTGACGAGGTGTTCGCCGAGGTGGCCCTGGGCGAGGACGTCCGCGCCGAAGCCGCGGCGTACGGCCTGCACCCCGCGCTGCTCGACGCGGCCCTGCACGCGGCGGGCCTCGGCCCCTTCGACACCGCAGGCGCTCCCGGAGCCGCCGAACTGATCCGGCTGCCCTTCAGCTGGAGCGGGGTCAGCCTGCGGGCCGTGGGCGCCGCGGCGCTACGGGTCCGGGTCGCACCCGCCGGGGACGACGCGGTGAGCCTGAGCCTGTCCGACCCGGCGGGCGCACCGGTGGCCTCCGTCGACGCGCTGGTCCTACGCCCGGTGGCGGTCGACGAACTGTCGGCCGAGCCCGCACCGCACCGCGACTCGCTGTTCCGCGTCGAGTGGCAGCCGAAGCCCGACGCCGCCGCCCCGGCAGCCCACACGCCCTGGGCCCCGCTGCCCGGCCACGGCGCCACCGAACCCGCCGCCCGCACCGCGCTGCTGCCCGCGGGCGAGCCGGCGGACGACGCCACCGCCCCGGAGCTGCTGGTGCTTCCGGTTCCGCCGGTCGACGTCACGGACGCCGAGCGGGTGCCGCAACTGCTGCGGGAGGTGCTCGGCACCGTGCTGGCCGCGCTCCAGGAGTGGTCGTCCGGGGAACGCCCCGCGGCGTCCCGGCTCGCCGTGGTCACCCGGGGCGCCGCGGGCCCCGACGGCATGCCGGTGGACCTGGTCGGAGCGTCGGTGTGGGGGCTGGTGCGCTCGGCGCAGGCCGAGCTGCCGGACTGCTTCGTGCTCGTCGACACGGACGGCACCCCCGAGTCCGCCGGCCGACTGGCCGCGCTGGCGCTGACGAGCGGGGAACCCGAACTCGCGCTGCGCGACGGCCTCGCGCACGTGCCCCGGCTCGTCCGCGGGGCACCGGACCCCGCACCGATGACGGGGTTCGAGTCGTGGGGCCCCCAAGACACCCTCCTCATCACCGGCGGCACCGGCGGACTCGCCACCCTCATCGCCGAACACCTCATCACCCAACACGGCATCAAACACCTCGCCCTCGCCAGCCGCCAAGGACCCCACGCACCCAACGCCACCCAACTCACCCAACACCTCACCCACCTCGGCGCCCACATCACCCTCCACACCTGCGACATGGGCAACCCCACCCACGTCACCCAACTCATCAACACCCTCCCCCACCTCAAAGGCATCATCCACACCGCAGGCACCCTCCACGACGCCACCCTCACCAACCAAACACCCACCCACCTCCACACCACCCTCACCCCCAAAGCAGACGCCGCCTGGCACCTCCACCACGCAACCACCCACCTCGACCTCACCCACTTCGTCCTCTACTCCAGCGCCGCCGCCACCCTGGACGGAGCGGGACAGGCCAACTACGCCGCCGCCAACGCCTTCCTCGACGCCCTCGCCCACCACCGCACGGCAAACGGCCTCCCCGCCCACTCCCTCGCCTGGGGCCTGTGGGCACGGAAGTCCGCCATGACCACCCATCTGACCGACTCGGACGTCGAGCGGATGGCACGCTCCGGCGTCCGGGCCCTTTCCGCCGAGGAGGGCGCGGCACTCTTCGACCGCGCGATCTCGGGCAGCGCCCCGGTGCTGCTGCCCATCCGGCTCGACCTCGATGCGCTGCGCCGACGCCAGGACGCCTTGCCGCCCCTGCTCAGCGCCCTGGTGCGACCCAGGGCACGGCGCGCGGTGGCGTCCGCCGCCGCGGAGGGCGCCGACACGTTCGCCCGTCGACTGGCCCGGATGCCGGGGTCCGAACGTCACCGCTTCCTGGTCGACCTGGTACGCACCCATGTCGCCGGCATCCTCGGGCACGAGGCGATGGCGGCGGTCGCCCCGGACCGCGCCTTCAAGGACCTGGGCTTCGACTCGCTCGCCTCCGTGGCGCTGCGCAACCGCCTGGGCACGGCCGTCGGCATCAGGTTGCCGGTCACCCTGGTCTTCGACCACCCGACACCGGTCGCCCTGGCACAGTTCCTGGGCTCCGAACTCGGCGGCGGAGACGAACCGGCGGACACCGCCCCGGCCGGTCCGGCCGGCCCGAGTGCCGACGAGCCCATCGCGATCGTCGGCATGGGCTGCCGCTTCCCCAGCGGCATCACCAGCCCGGAGGGGCTGTGGGAACTGCTGGTCGAGGGCCGCGACGGGATCACGGCGTTCCCCGAGGACCGCGGCTGGGACATCGCGGAGATCTGCGACGGCACCGGGAGCCGGCCGAACACCAGCCACACCGCCGAGGGCGGCTTCCTGCACGACGCGGCGGAGTTCGACGCCGAGTTCTTCGGGATCTCCCCCCGCGAGGCCATCGCCACCGACCCCCAACAACGCCTCCTCCT
>NZ_JBEOWM010000098.1:0-8826 GCF_040296045.1 Streptomyces sp. NPDC002490
CCGGAGAGCCGGGCGGCCACTCCTTCGAAGCCACTGAAGGCAGAGAACCATAAGCCACACCCGGCCCTCCCGGGCCGCCTAACAACTTACGGAGACCCATGACCACCGAGACCGGCCGCGCCTGCGTGCCGGACCCCGCCGACCGGGCCGCGCACCCCCGCGCCGGGCGCGGGCGCGCCGGTGCGCTCCGCTGGCTGCTCGCCCAGGCGAGGCCGTTCCGCCGCTTCCTGCTGGTGCACCTGGGGGGCAGCCTGGTGTGGCAGGGCATCACCGCGGCGATCCCGCTGACCATCGGACTCGCCTTCGACGCGGTGCTGGCGCCCGAGGGCGGCGGGCTCGCCTCGCTGCACCGGGTCGTCTGGGTGCTGTGGGCCCTCGTCCTGGTCCGCGGCATCGCCGGCATCGCCTCCACCTACGCGCTGGAGTCCTTCGCCAGCGGGTTGGAACGCCGCGCCCGCGCCCAGGTCTTCGCCAGCCTGCTCCGCAAGGGCCAGGGCTACTTCGACCGGCGGCGGATCGGGGACCTGTCCGCCCGCGCCACCGGTGACGCCGAATCGCTCAACCTGATGGTGTCCCCCGGGTTCGACATGGCCGTGGACCTCACGCTCAACCTCCTCCTGCCGATCGTCTTCATCGCCCTGGTCGACCCCCGACTCCTGCTCTCCCCCGTGGTGTTCGTGGTGCTGTTCGTCCTGGCCCTGGTCGAGCACGGTCGGCGACTGGAACCCGTCTCCGAGTTGACCCGCGAGTCGTTCGGGGCGATGACCGCACAGGCCACCGAGAGCATCGCCGGCATCGAGGTGGTCGAGTCGACCGGCGGAGCCGACCGGGAACGGGCCCGGTTCGTCGCCCGTGCGGCCGACCACCGCGCGGCGACCGTCCGCCGGGCCCGCGCCCAGGCGCTGTCCCTGCCACCCCTGTTGCTCACCCTCGCCACCGCCGGCGCCCTGGTGCACTCCGTGGTCCTGCTGCGCGAGGGCTCCCTGACCACCGGCGAACTCGTCGCCGTCCTCGGGCTGATGGCCACCCTGCGGGCGCCCACCCAGCTGGCCTCGTTCAGCCTGGGACTGATCCACCTCGGGGCGGCGGGCGCCCGGCGCATCCTGGAGGTCGTCGACGACCCCGATGACCAGGACGAGCGGGGCGGCCGGCACACCGCGCCGATCACCGGCGAGGTCGCGATGGAGCACGTCGGCTTCGGCTACGCCGCGGACCGTCCGGTGCTGCACGACGTGTCCTTCCGGGTCCCCGCCGGGTCAACGGTGGCGGTCGTCGGCGCCACCGGCAGCGGCAAGTCCACCCTGCTGCACCTCCTCAACCGCACCCACGCACCGGACCGGGGGCGGGTGCTGGTCGACGGGGTGAGCACCACCGCGTGGGACACCGACTCGCTCCGCTCCCAGATCTCCCTCGTCGAGCAGGACGTGGTCCTCTTCTCCCGCTCGATCGCCGAGAACCTCGGCGCCGACACCGGCACCCCGGCCGGCCGGACCCGGATGGAAGCCGCCGCCCGCACCGCACTCGCCCACGACTTCGTCATGGGCACCGACCGCGGGTACGACACCGTCGTCGGCGAACGCGGGGTCGCCCTCTCCGGCGGCCAGCGCCAACGCCTGGCCCTCGCACGGGCCCTGCTGTCCGATCCGCGGATCCTCGTCCTGGACGACGCCACCAGCGCCCTGGACGGCGCCACCGAACACGAGCTCCACCGCGCCCTCGGCCGCACCTCGGCAGGGCGCACCACCTTCCTCGTCACCTCGCGGCTGGCCCGCATCCGCAGCGCCGACCACGTCCTCGTCCTCGATGCGGGACGTCTCGTCGGCCAGGGCGCCCATGACGCACTCCTGCGCGACTGCCCGCTTTACCGCCGGATCTTCGCCGCCCACCTCGACCCCGACCACCGGCATCCGCACCCCCGGCGCGGTGCGGCACCCCCCGGCCCGCCGGCCCCGCGCACGGAGGAGGAGACCCCCTGATGGCACAGTTGCTCGACGGCATCGACGACCTCGCGGACCCCGTGGACGCCCCCGGCGGCGGGACCGACCGCCGCTACGGCGACCGGGAACTCGTCCGACGCATCACCCCGTACTTCCGCGGCGAGGGGACCTCGGTGGTGTGGGTGACCCTGGCGGTGGTGGCCGCATCGGTCACCGGCAGCGCGGTGCCCGTCCTGTTGGCACGGACCGTGGACTCGGTGCTGGCAGCCGACGGCGACCGCCGCTGGGCGCTGTGGGTGGCGGCCGTCCTGGTCCTCGGGACGGCGTCCTGGGCGTGCACGCTCCTCCAGGAGCGGCGGACCGCCGCGGTGGTCGGCGACGTGGTCCTGCGACTGCGCGAGCGCGTGTTCGACGCCGCGGTGCGCCAGGACCTGGCCTTCCACGACACCCGCCCCAGCGGCACGGTGGTCAGCCGCGTCACCCAGGACACCCAGGCGTTCGCCGCCCTGACCGCCCTGGTGCTCTCGCTGCTCGGTCAGGTGCTGATGGTCCTGCTCCTGCTGACCGCGCTGTTCCTGATCGACGTCGTGCTCGCCCTGGTCACCGTCCTGGTGGCCGCGGTCATCGTCCTGGTGAGCCTCGGCTTCCGGCGGGCCGCCCGGGATGCCTCCCGGCATCAGCAGCGGGCCCTGGCCGACGTCAACGGCCATGTGCAGGAGACCCTGCGGGGCATCGCGGTGACCCGGAGCCACCGGCGCCAGCAGGCCGCCCAGGCGGAACTGCACGCGGCCGACGAACGCTGGTTCGCCGCGAGCGTCCGCCTCAACCGCATGTTCAGCGGCGTCTTCCCACTGCTCATCACGCTCACCGGGCTGGGTACGGTGGCCGTGGTGCTGCTCGGCGGGCGGCTCGTCTCCGAGGGCCGCCTCTCCCCGGGCGAGTGGGTGCTGTTCCTGGAAGCGCTGGCGCTGTTCTGGTCACCGCTCAGCGGCATCGCGTCCTTCTGGAGCCAACTCCAGCAAGGACTGGCCGCGGGCGAACGGGTGTTCGCGCTGATCGACCGGGCACCCTCGCTACGACAGCACGCCCGGCAGCCGGTGCCCCGGCTGCGCGGCGACATCGTGCTGCGCGACGTCCACTTCGGCTACGGCCGCGACCGTCCGGTGCTCCGGGGCGTCGACCTGACGGTACGGGCCGGGGAGACGGTGGCACTGGTCGGCCGGACCGGGGCCGGCAAGTCCAGCCTGGTCCGGTTGGTCGCCCGGTCGTACGAGTTCTCGCACGGGGAGCTCACGGTGGACGGCCAAGACGTGCGCACCCTCGACGTCGAGGAGTACCGGCGCCGGCTGGGCATCGTCCCCCAGAACCCGTTCCTGTTCTCCGGCACCGTCGCCGAGAACATCGCCCGCGGCAGGCCGGGGGCGGGGCCGGACGAGGTCGCCGCCGCCGCCCGGGCGGTGGCGGGGGGCGACTGGCTGGCCCGGCTCCCCCGGGGGCTCGACACCCCCACCGACGAGGGCGGCGGCAACCTCTCGACCGGTCAACGCCAACTGGTGGCGCTGGCCCGGGTGTTCCTCCAGGACGCACCGGTGCTGATCCTCGACGAGGCCACGGCCAGCGTGGACCCCCTGACCGAGGCACAGCTCCAGGAGGGCTTGGACGCCCTCGCCGCCACCCGGACGGCCCTGGTGGTCGCGCACCGGTTGCCCACGGTCCGCCGGGCGGACCGCGTCCTGGTCGTCGAGGACGGTCGGATCGTCGAGGAGGGCGACCACACCACCCTGTTGGCCCGCGACGGCGCCTACCGTCGGCTGTACGAGCACCACTTCCGGTACCAGTCGCCCCACGGGGAGCCCGCCGCCGGAGCGGAACCCGCCCGGCCGCAGGAGGCGTGACTCAGCAGCGGACGGAGGAGGCGGTGTCGTTCTCGCTCGGCAGGACGTTGACCCGGTAGGCGCTGTACATCGAGTGGGCGGCGCCGCCCTGGTGGGCGTCCGACCACCAGGTGCAGATGGTGCCGGTGTCGTTGGACCAGGAGGACATCTGGTCGTTGACGCCGTAGTCGCCGAGGAAGCCGATGTAGTCCCCCGCCCGGACGGCGACGCCGCCACCGCCGAAGTGGTGGTCGCGGTACAGGCAGAGGCTGTCCGGGGGACAGTGGGAGCCGGAGAAGTGGCGCAGGGCCGCGGGCGCGGCGGACGCGGGGGCGGACGCGACGGCCGGGCCGGTGGTGAGCGCGGCAGCGGCGACGAGGAGCGCGACACGGCGCATGGGGGGCCTCCTGGGGAGCGGGGGACCGGGTTCCCGGTTCGGGGACACGATGTCCCACCCCCCGTCGCGCCGACCGCAGGCGCGCCCGAACCCCCGTGCGTGCGTCACCGGGCCGTGCGAACGCCCGCGGGCCCGCACCGGAGGCGGAAGCCTCCGGTGCGGGCCCGCGGCGGAGCGGGAACGGCGGGCGCCGATCAGCTCATCTCGGTCGGCGCCTCTCCGGGCCCGAAGCCGCCGCCCATCAGGCCGTCCAGCTTCAGCTCGGTGGCGTTGGCGGGGGCCGTCGGGGCCTCCCCGTCGACCACGCGCAGCGCGATGCCCAGCTTCTTGCCCTTGAGCTTCTTGTCGAGCTGGGTGAGGTCGAAGGACAGCTCGGACAGGTCGCCGTTCTTCAGGGTGAACTCGGCGGAACCCTTCTTCGCGGGGACCTCCTTGAGCTCCTTGGCCGTGGGGAGCTTGGCGTCCGCGGGGAGCTTCAGGTCCTTGAAGAACGGGCGCACCTCGTCGACCAGCGCGGTGGCGAGGTCGCGGAGGGAGGCGGTGGCGGTGATGCGCTCGGTGTCCCCGTCCTCCTTCGTGGTCTCGAATTCGACCTGGTCGGTGAGGACGTTGCGCACCGCCGTGACGAGCTTCTTCTGCGTCGCGGCGCTGAAGTCCGGCATGCCGGCGGAGCCGCCGGGAACGGGCGCCTCCTGGCCGATCTCCTCCAGTTCCTTGGTGGAGACCTTGACCCACTCGCCCTTGAAGAGCTTCTCCATCGGCTTGAGCTCGGCGGGCACCTCGCCGCCGCCGGTCAGCTCGTCCAGGGACGGCGCGGGGGTGCCGGCCAGGGCGGAGATCGCCTCGACGTCGACCCGACCGTAGGCGTGGTCGCCGACCGTCCGGAACTCGATCAGGTCGCCGTCCGCGGTGCTGATCTTCACGGCCTGGCCGGTGAAGTCCTTCTCCTTGGATTCGGCGAAGGGCTTCTTCGACGCCAGGGAGACCGTGATGCGACCGCTGGTCAGCGCGTCGACGGCCTCGTCGGGGATCTTTTCGCCGGGCGCGGCGTCCGCGTCCAGGGCCCGCAGCGAGGCGGCGTCGGTGTCCAGCCCGAGCTCGAAGGAGAGGGTCTTCTCCTTGCCCAAGTCGTCGAAGGCCCGGTCGAGCTTCTGCGCCGCCGACAGGTTCTCCATCGTGCCGCAGGCGGCGGACCCGGTGAGCACGAGGGTGACGACGGCGGTGGCGGTGAGGGTTTTGCGTATGGCGGTGATGACGGTCTCCTAGTCAGCGTGATCATCTGCTAGACCGTTGACCCCCGCAAAGGGTTGTACGGGGGGACGTGGCACGCGCCACGCCAGGCCCTGGCCCGGCGCCGGACGCCGCCCGCGGGCGGCGTCCGACCCGGTGACGACGGGTGCGGGTCAGACGATGGGCGAGACCGCGGTGCAGCCGGTGGCGGTGGCCACGCCCTCGCCGGACTCCTCCGCGATGGTCTTGCCCTTGTAGACGATCTTGCAGCTGACGCTGGCCGCACCGGCGTCGACGGCCACCGGCACCACCGAGGGGGGCATGATCCCGCGCAGGGTGACGGTCTTCTTCCACGGCAGGGTGGGCTTGTCCTCGGTGGTCAGCTTCGGCTCGGTCGCGGTGCCGCCGCCGGAGGCGTAGGTGATGGAGTCGACGCTCTCGCCGGTGATCTCGTAGGTGACCTCGTACTCCTCGTTCACCTTCTTGTCGACCTCTTCGACCGCCTTGTCCTTGACCGCTTCCGTCGCCTCCGAACAGGCGGTGAGCCCGAACGTCAGGCCGGCGACGGTGACGGCGGCCAGGGCCGTGGAGCGGATGGAGCGACGCATGGTGGAACCCCCGGGGTCGTGATCGTGAGATCCGCAGACAATCGTAAAGGCACAGTAAAGTCAAACCCGTTGCCCCTCGTGAGCAGCGACGACGTCACCCCCTCGGGACGCCCCCCCCCCGCGCACGCGGGCACCCGCCGGGCGCAGCCGCGATCGGCGCCCACGGCCCACCCCCGGGCGCGCGAGCTCCCCGAATGCACCAAGGACGGCCGTCCGGTGCGCCTGGCCCGACCGGCGACCGGGTAGGCAAGGGCGTGTGCACCGATGTGGCACACACCACACCCCTCACGAGGAGTCACCCGTGCCCCACGCCCCGGCCGATCCCGCGGACGCCCCTCCGATCGACCACCTCATGGAACTCGCCTCCGGGTTCATGGCCGCCAAGGTGTTGCTCGTCGCCGCCCGCATCGACCTCTTCACCGAACTGCGCGCAGGACCGCTGGGCGGCGAGGCGTTGCGGGACCGGCTGGGCCTGCACCCGCGGTCGGCGCGGGACTTCTTCGACGCCCTGGTCGCGCTCGGCGCCCTGGACCGCGGTCCGGAGGGCTACCGCAACACCCCGGCCGCCGACTACTACCTGGTCCGCGGCAGACCCGCCTTCGCGGGGGGCTTCCTGGAGATGAACGACCGTCGGATGTACGGACTGTGGGCGGACCTCGAAACGGCGCTGCGCACCGGAGCGCCCCAGAACGGGAGCGCCGAGGACGACGACGGCATGTACGCCGACCTCTACGCGGACCCCGAACGGCTGACGGTCTTCCAGGAGGCCATGACCGGGCTGTCCATGGGCTCCGCGCACGCCCTCGCCGAAGCCTTCGACTGGTCGGGGTACCGCACGGTGGCCGACGTCGGATGCGCGGAGGGTGCGGTGCTCACCCATCTGCTGCACCGCCATCCGCATCTGCACGGCACCGGCTTCGACCTGCCCGCGGTGGGTCCCTGCTTCCAGCGCCGGCTCGACGGGTCGGGGCTGGCCGGACGGCTCGCCTTCCGGGCCGGCGACTTCTTCGCCGACCCCCTGCCCCCGGCGGACGTGCTGATCATGGGTCACATCATCAGCGGGTTCTCCCGTTCGCGGGCCCGCACCCTGCTGGACAAGGCGTACGAGGCGCTGCCGGAGGGGGGCAGCCTCATCGTCTACGAGTCCCTGCTCGACGACGAACGGCGGGAGAACGTCAGCGGACTGCTGATGAGCCTGACCATGCTGCTGGAGACCCCGGGCGGCTTCGAGTACACCGGCCCGGAGTGTCAGCAGTGGCTGACCGCCACCGGCTTCGCCCGCAGCAGCGTGCACCCCCTGTCCGGGCCCGAATCGATGATCGTCGCCGTCAAGTAGCCCCCGTCCCGGGCGGGTCGGCCCCGGCTGCGTTCGCGCACCGGGGCCGGGGCGCACGGTCAGATGCCGGCGGAGGCCATCTCGATGATGGACCGGTAGTACGCGGCCGTCGACACGACGCAGGCGCGGTAGGTGCGGTTGTCCTTGACGACCAGGAAGTAGTCCCGGAGGTTCTTCCAGTACTGCACCAGGTAGCCGAGTCCCGGAATGAACCCCGGCGGCCTCGGCACCAGGGCGAACGCCGCGGAACAGGTGAGGATGCGCTCGGTCGCCTGCGAGAGCACGCCCGCGACCTCGGCGTTCATGTTCCATCCCGCGGCCAGGTCGGGCGTCCAGATGGCGCCCGCGATCTCGCGCAGCCGCTGCTGTTCCTCCGGTGTCGGATCGCTCTGGTGGACGACCACGACCGCCCGGGGCGCGGTGGCCCCGGCCGTGCGGGAGTCGACGGCCTGCGCCGCGGAACCCAGCGCGCCGACGGCGAGGGTCGCCACGGAGGCGAGCATCGCCACCGCCGGAATCCACCCGGACCTGCGTGTCCTCATCGAGTCTCCTCCCGGGAGCGGAACACCACGGCGGCGCTCCGCGCTCGGTGCGACGCTGGCAGGCGGAGTGAGGAGAGGTCAACGGGGCATAGTCGGCCGGCTGTTGTCGGACATCCCCGGCCCCCCGAGCGCGCTCAGCGCAGCGGCGGGCCGGACGGCCGGGGCCTGCGCCGCCGTACCGCCCGGGCGACCATCGCCGCCCCGGCCACCAGCCCCGCGCCCACGGCCGCCAGGGAGACGTGGTGGGCGGGGCCGGGCCCCCCGCTCCGCGCCTCGACCCGTACGGACGCCCGCACCGCCCGGGTGGCCGGGCCGCCGGGCGTGGTGGCACCGGGACCGGGGCGGGCGGCGCGCACGGTGAAGGCGTAGGAACCCGAGACCGGACGGCCGTCGGCGGTCAACACCCGGTAGCCGACCCGGTAGCGCCCGGCCGGGGCCTCGCCCACCAAGGAGGCCGTCACCCGCCGGCCGTGGACGTGCGGGGTGCTGGTGGCCAGGGTGCCGCCCTGCCGGGTGGAGACGGCGAGTTGGGCGTACTCCCGGCTCAGGGGGGTGGTGAAGGTCAGGGTCACCCGGTCCGGAGGCGTGCCGAGGACCTCGCCCCCGCCGGGGGCACCGCTGTCGAGCACCGGTTGCGCGGCGGCGGGCGGAGCGTTGACGGTCAGGGCGACGAGGGCGGTGGACGCGGCGAGGCACCGGAGCAGGTAGGGCGGGCGACACCCCCGCACCCGCCCCGGAGGGGGTGTGTCGATGATCATCTCCTCGATCGTATCCGAGAGTTGGCGCGGTGCCGGGCTGCACCCCGGCACCGCGCGGGCCGGCACCGCCCGGGCGCACCCTCCGGACCGCCCCCCTCGACGCACGACGAGCGCACCGGGCACGCGCTCCCGATGACGAGTTCG
>NZ_JBEOWM010000099.1:0-8747 GCF_040296045.1 Streptomyces sp. NPDC002490
TCCTCCCCCCTGCCTCCCCTTTCCCCCCTCCCCTGCCCCCTGCCTCCACCCCCCCCCACACCCCCCCCCCCCCCCCGCGGGCCGGGGCGGGGGCCCCCCCCCCCCCCCCGCCCCCCCCCCACGACTCTGCTGACCTTCGCTGTGAGTGGCTGCGGTGGAGGAGACGGGGGTGAGAAGACCGGGGACGGAAAGGCGCCGGCGAGCCAGCCCGCTGCCAGCCCGCGGCAGGGGGACGACCCCGACGAGGGCGGAACCCCAATCTCGGGGGAATCCGCGAAGGAGGACCTGGCTGAAGTCAAGGGAGGAGGGCTGACGCTCACCGTCACTTCCGCGGTCCGTGGCCAGGGCGGATTCGTCACCGTGCAAGGCAGGGTGGTGAATGGCTCCGGCGAGCCTTGGTCGGCTGGTGAGTGGCGAGGAGATGAGAGCGAGTTGGTCAAGAACGGAGGCTCCATCGCCGGAGCCAGTCTGGTGGACAACACGGGAAAGAAGAAGTACCTGGTCCTCCGTGACACCGAGGGTCGCTGCCTGTGCACCCGGTTCACCGGCGGGGTCGGATCCGGTGAGACCGTGGATTGGTTCGCCCAGTTCCCCGCCCCGCCCGAAGGCACCACCGAGGTCGACTTCCAGGTGGGCTCCATGCCCCCCGCCGCCATCGAGATCAGCGGGGGAGAGTAGCCGATGACCGACTCCGCCCCCACCCCCGAAGCCACCGAGCGGGCCCCCGAAGGCCCTGCCCGCCGCACACCCGGCCGACGTGCGGGCACGGGCTCCGCGGCCCTCACCGCCCTGCTGGCCCTGCTGCTCACCGGCACCCCCGCCGAGGCCGCCCCGGAGGATCCGAGCGCCCCGCCCGGCAGCGTCTCCGAGGCGGCTCCGCCGCCGGAGGTGGACGCCGGCAGTCCGGGGCTGCGCCTGGCCGGCGGGGCGAGCCTGGCGCCGGTCAAGGTGTTGGACATCAAGTCGGTGGTCGAGGAACTCGGCGGCCAGGAGCGTCGCGAGGACACCAACACCGATGTGAAGTTCGCGCTCCAGGCGGAGGTGCTGTTCCCCAAGAACAGCCCGAAGCTCAACCCGGAGGCGTTGTCCCGGATCGAGGCGATCGCCGACGAGGTCGAGGCGCAGAAGGCGACGACCGTCCGGGTCTTCGGCTTCACCGACGACCTCGGTTCCTACGAGCACGGCAAGCTGTTGAGCAAGCGGCGCGCGGACTCCGTCCACGACGCCCTCGCCTCCCACCTGGGCCCCGAGGTGACCTACGAGGTGCGCGGCTACAGCGAGGACTACCCGATCGCGGACAACTCCTCCGAACAGGGCCGCCGGAAGAACCGCCGGGTCGAGGTGTCCTTCCCCCGCCCCGGTGCGGACCCGGCCGAGACGGGCAAGGGCACGGAGAGCGGGAACAAGCCCGCCGGCTCGGCCTCGCCCTGAGGGCCCGCGGTCCCCGGCTCACCGGCGGTCACCCGTCAGGTGAGCCGTGGGCGCGGCCGGCCGGCCCGCCCACGCTCCGACGCCCGTGCGGGGTCCCGGGCCCGGCAGGTTCTCCACATCGTTATCGACGTCGGCTCGCCCTGAAGATAAAATTCACGTAAGTTCAGACCAAGGTAAATTCGCGTGAGCAAAGCTGCGCGGGGCGGTACCGCGCAGTGGAGGGGGCTGCGCGGCACCGGGCCCCCGCGGGTGCGCCCCCGCCCCCGGTGGGCGTCAACACGCGCCGAGGGCGCCCTTCACCCACCCGGGGGATGCGGGGTGGGGAACCCCGGGAGGGGCCGCCGAGGCCCGGAGGGTCCACGGCCCTTCGAATGTGGCCGCAAACCCCTGCGTACCAGCTGTTTCCGACCCCTGCTCCGGGTTCTCCGGGCCGTCAGGGGCGTGTGGGAGGAGGGCAGGGGTGAACCCCAGAGGACTGCGGAGAGTAGCGATCGGCGCGTGATGCGTGCAGGAGCGCATACGAAGGGTTATGGTGGAAGCCCCCCCTCGGGCCGGTCCGTATCCCCCCCCCCCCCCACGGACCGGCCCGTTTTCCGTATCGGCCCGGCCGGAGGAACCGCCTCGGCGGACCGGCGGCGGTCCCGGTGCGCCCCCTCCCCGAGGAGGTGGCGGGGGAACCGCCGTCGGCCCCGGCGCCTCACCTCAGCCCCGGGCGGCCCAGATGTTCGCGCCGGGCGTCGACACCGCGTACGTGTCGATCTCCGCCAACTCCTCCGCGGTCAACGGGGGGCCGTCCAGGGCGGCCACGTTCTCCTCCAGTTGCCGCACGCTCGACGCGCCGATCAGCGCGGACGTCATCCGCGGGTCGCGCAGCACCCAGCTCAGGGCGAGCTGTGCCAGGCTCTGGCCCCGCCGCCGGGCGATGGCGTCGAGGGCGTGCAGCCGGTGCAGCACCTCCTCGCTCAGCAGGCCCGGGTCCAGGGACTTGCCCTGGGCGGCCCGGGAGTCCGTGGGCACGCCGTTCAGGTACCGGTCCGTCAGCAGGCCCTGGGCCAGCGGCACGTACGCGATGCAGCCCATGCCCTCCCGCTCCAGGGCGTCCAGGAGCCGGTCGTCCTCGGTCCAGCGGTTGATCATCGAGTACGAGGGCTGGTGGATCAGCGGGTGCACCCCCATCTCCCGCAGCAACCGGGCGGCCTCGGCGGTCTGCTCGCTGCTGTACGAGGACACGCCGACGTACAGGGCCTTGCCCTGCTGGACCGCGGACGCCAGGGCGCCCATGGTCTCCTCCAGCGGGGTGTCCGGGTCGAACCGGTGCGAGTAGAAGACGTCGACGTAGTCCAGCCCCATCCGGCTCAGGGAGGCGTCCAGGGAGGACAGCAGGTACTTGCGGGAGCCCCACTCGCCGTACGGGCCGGGGTGCATCAGGTAGCCGGCCTTGGTGGAGATCACCAGCTCGTCGCGGTACGGGGCGAAGTCCTGCCGCAGCAGCTTGCCGAAGTTCAGCTCGGCCGAGCCGGGCGGGGGGCCGTAGTTGTTGGCCAGGTCGAAGTGGGTGACGCCCAGGTCGAAGGCGCGGCGCAGGATCGCCCGCTGGGAGTCCAACGTGCGGTCGTCGCCGAAGTTGTGCCACAGGCCCAGGGAGATCGCGGGCAGTTTCAGCCCGCTTCGGCCGGAACGCCGGTACTCCATGGAGTCGTAACGGTCCGGTCGCGCTCGGTAGAAAGTGGTGTCGTTCATGCACCCGAAACTACTTCAGCCGGGCATCGCCCCCGGCTCGGCGCATCCCACGCACACCGGTAGGGTGGCGCCCCTCGGGGACGGCTATTTCCACCTAGGGGCTGAACAGACGTGAACCTGCGCGACCTGGTGTACCGACTCTACGCACGCCGGGTGGAGGGACGCCTCGACCACGCTCAGGTGCCCAAGCACATCGGGGTCATCCTGGACGGGAACCGGCGCTGGGCGAAGGCTTCGGGGGAGACCACCGCGCAGGGCCACCGGGCCGGGGCCGACAAGATCTCCGAGTTCCTCGGGTGGTGCGCCGAGACCGAGGTCGAGGTGGTCACCCTGTGGATGCTGTCCACGGACAACTTCGACCGTCCGCAGGAGGAACTGGTCCCACTGCTCGGGATCATCGAGGACGCGGTGCGCGGTCTGGCCCGGGACGGCCGCTGGCGGGTCCACCACGTGGGCACGATGGACCTGCTGCCCGACCGGACCCAGCTGGTGCTGAAGGAGGCGGAACAGGCCACCGCCGACAATCCGGGCATACTCGTGAACGTGGCCGTGGGGTACGGGGGGCGGCAGGAGATCGCCGACGCGGTGCGCTCCCTGCTGCTGGACCACGCCCGACGGGGCACCAGCTTCGAGGAACTCGCCGAACTGGTCGACATCGACGTGATCTCCGAGCACCTCTACACGCGCGGCCAGCCCGACCCGGACCTGGTCATCAGGACCAGCGGTGAGCAGCGGCTCTCCGGGTTCATGCTCTGGCAGTCGGCGCACTCCGAGTACTACTTCTGCGAGGTCTTCTGGCCCGCGTTCCGCAAGGTCGACTTCCTGCGCGCGCTGCGCGACTACGCGGCCCGGCACCGGCGCTACGGCGGCTGACGCAGGGCCCCGTCCCCCGACCGTCCCCCCGGTCGTCATCGGCCGTTCCGCCACGCGCCGTCAACTGGTGTGGCATGACGGTGGGTTTTGGAGGGAATAAGCCACCCAGGTCGGCATCCGAACGGTATCGGTCGGCGGTACCGGGAGGGATGCCGGATCGCAGCGGACGGCATGCCCGTCCGCCCGGGAGGCTCTTTGCACCAGGTGCACCGCACGTGTCGTGCGGACGAGGCGGAGGGCCGGAGTCCGGCCCGCGCCCCGCGGCCCGAACCCGGTTCGTTCCTTCCCTGTGGGGTGGTGGCCGGGGCCTCCTGCCGCCCGGTCGCCCCCCGACCTCATCCGAGGGGGTACGTCCTTCCGTGGTGACCAGCTCGAAGCGCCGCACGCCAGACCGGCGCACTTACGTCCTCGACACCAGCGTCCTGCTGGCCGACCCCAACGCGATGACCCGCTTCGACGAACACGAAGTCGTCCTGCCGGTCGTCGTGGTCACGGAACTGGAGGCCAAGCGGAACCATCCGGAGCTGGGCTACTTCGCCCGGCAGGCCCTGCGGCTGCTGGACGACTACCGCGTCCGGCACGGGCGGTTGGACGCCCCGCTCCCGGTGGGGGAGCTGGGGGGCACGCTGCGGGTCGAGCTGAACCACTCCGACCCGGGCGTCCTCCCGGTGGGGTACCGGCTGGGGGACAACGACTCGCGCATCCTGGCGGTCGCCCGCAACCTCCAGGCCGAGGGGTACGACGTCACCGTCGTCTCCAAGGACCTGCCGCTGCGGATCAAGGCGTCCTCCGTCGGCCTGCTCGCGGAGGAGTACCGGGCGGAGCTGGCGATCACGGACTCCGGGTGGACCGGGATGACGGAGCTGTCGCTCCCTGCCGAACAGGTGGACCTGCTCTTCGAGGAGGACGCGCTGTACGTCCCCGAGGCGGCCGAGCTGCCGGTGCACACGGGGCTGACCATCCAGTCGGAGCGGGGCCGGGCCCTGGGCCGGGTCGCCGCCGACGGTCGGGTGCGGTTGGTGCGCGGGGACCGGGAGGCGTTCGGGCTCAAGGGGCGCAGCGCGGAGCAGCGGGTGGCCCTGGACCTGTTGCTCGACCCGGAGGTGGGCATCGTCTCGATGGGGGGCCGGGCCGGCACCGGCAAGTCGGCGCTGGCGCTCTGCGCGGGCCTGGAGGCCGTCCTGGAGCGCCGGCAGCACCAGAAGGTGATGGTGTTCCGACCGCTGTACGCGGTGGGCGGCCAGGAGTTGGGCTACCTGCCGGGCACCGAGGCCGAGAAGATGAGCCCGTGGGCGCAGGCGGTGTTCGACACGCTGTCGGCGGTGACCAGTCGTGAGGTGATCGAGGAGATCACCGCGCGGGGCATGCTGGAGGTGTTGCCGCTCACCCACATCCGGGGGCGTTCGCTGCACGACGCGTTCGTCATCGTGGACGAGGCCCAGTCGTTGGAACGCAACGTCCTGCTGACGGTGTTGTCCCGGATCGGCGCGGGCTCCCGGGTGGTGCTCACCCACGACGTGGCGCAGCGGGACAACCTGCGGGTCGGACGGTACGACGGGGTGGTGGCGGTGGTGGAGAAGCTGAAGGGGCATCCCCTCTTCGCACACGTCACGTTGACCCGTTCGGAGCGTTCGCCGATCGCGGCGCTGGTGACCGAGTTGCTGGAGGACGCCGTGGTGTAGGGCGGCGCGCGTTCCCCCGGTATGACCGGTGTAGGCGGAATGGGCCGGTGGGGGAACGTTCGTCCGTCAAGCGGGTGAAGTGCTCGACGGTGCACCTTTCGGGGGGTGTTGGGCGTCGCTCGGCCGGGGTCCTGGTCCGAAGGGGCCGGGAATCCTAGCCGGGCGACGCCGCCGTGTGGGGGAGTTCGGCGGGAAGCACGGGAACGGGCGAGGTGTGACCTATCCCACTCAACCCGGAATTGCCTTGCGGTGTACGGCTGCGGCAGAGTCTCTGTCCTGTCAGGCCCTGCATACGACACACCGTGCCGCACGGTCGCCAAGCCTCCATCGGTGCCGTGGCACACTGCCGTACACGAGAATTCCATAACGCCCGTCGTATGCCGCCCGAGCGCCACCGGGCCCTCCCGTCAGGGGAGTTGCCCATCGGGTCCGTGCCTCCCGTGACGTCGCAGTACCGGAGGCCAGCGCCAGGGGCACGATCGCGTCCGCGAGGGTCACCCGTGCGGGCGATGCTGGAAGGAAAACGTGTGAGCCGGATCTCCGTCCGCGGGTTCGCGGTGGCCTCTGCCACTGCGGTCACCACCGTCGGCGCCGTCGTGGGCGTCGCCTCGGGCACCCCGCAGGAGTCCTCGAACGACTTCGAGGCGACGGCGGGTGACTCGACGCTCCTCGCGGACATTCCCGCGGGCCAGCAGGCCCAGGTCATGACCGCCTCGTTGACGCAGCAGGCCGACGCCCAGGCGATCGCCGCCGACTCCGTGGCGAAGAAGAGCGCCGAGGAGACGGCCCGCATCCAGGCCGCCAAGGACGCCGTCGCCAAGCAACAGGAGGCGAAGGCCGCCAAGGAGGCCGAGGCGAAGGCCAAGGCCAAGGCCGAGCAGGAGGCCAAGGAGCGCGCGGAGAAGAAGGAGAAGGAGGAGGCCGCCAGCCGGTCCGCCACCCGTACCGCCTCCGCCTCCGGCAGTCTCCCCACCACGCCCGCCAAGGGCTCGTACACCATCGCCGAGATCCAGGCGATGGCCCGGGCCGTGGTCCCCGCCGACCAGTTCCAGTGCTTCAGCAACATCGTGGACCACGAGTCCGACTGGAACTACAAGGCCGTCAACCCGTCCTCGGGCGCGTACGGCCTCTTCCAGGCGCTGCCCGCCTCCAAGATGTCCTCCGCGGGCTCCGACTGGCAGACCAACCCGGCCACCCAGATCAAGTGGGGCCTCAGCTACATGGAGGGCCGCTACGGCAGCCCCTGCGGCGCCTGGGACTTCTGGCAGGCCAACCGCTGGTACTGAGCCGTCCCGCCGGCCGGCGGGGCTCCGCCCCGCACCGCGGCAGCTCAACCTTTCCGAGCCCCTCACCGTCCTTCGGCGAGGGGCCTTCGGCATGTACCGTTGGGGGGCTCCGGGACACCGGGGGGAGTCGTGAGCGGCGAACGCGAGGCACCCGTCGGACGCGAGCGGCACGGCGGACGGCGGAAAAGGGTGCGGATCATGTCGCGAGTACCGGGCTGGCTGGGCCGGTGGGGAGCCGGGCTGACCCGCCTGGGCGAGCGTTGGGAGGCGCGGCGCGCCGCGGCGGAACGACGCCGCGACCCCGACGACCCGCCGCCCCGCGAACCCCCGCGCGACCGGCCCGCGTTCACGACACCGCCCCCCGCACCGGACCCCGTGGCGGAGGGCCCCGCCACCCCCGTCACCTACCTGCCCGCCGTGTCCGCCCGACCCGACCCGGCCCGGGCCGTGCCCTGGGGACTGCGGGTAGCCGCCGAGGCGGGATGGCGGCTGCTGGTGCTCGCCGGCACGGTCTGGGTGCTGATGCGGGTCATCAGCGCCGTCCGACTGGTGGTGCTCGCCTTCGTCGCCTCGCTGCTCATCACCGCACTGCTGCAACCCACGGTGGCCAAGCTGAAGCGCCACGGAGTGCCCCGGGGACTGGCCACCGCGCTCACCGCGGTCCTCGGCTTCGTCTTCCTCGGGCTGGTCGGCTGGTTCGTGGTGTGGCAGGTGTTGGAGAACGTCGACCACCTGTCCAGCCAGGTGCAGGACGGCATCGAGGAACTGCGCAAGTGGCTCCTCAACAGCCCCTTCCACGTCACCGAGGACCAGATCAACGACATCGCCAAGACCCTGCGGGACGCGATCGGCGCCAACACCGACTCGATAACGTCCGCGGGCCTGGCCGGGGTCACCGTCATCGTGGAGGTCCTCACCGGTGTGCTGCTGACCGTGTTCTCCACCCTGTTCCTGCTCTACGACGGCCGACGGATCTGGGAGTGGCTGTTGCGACTGGTGCCCGGCGCCGCCCGCGAGGGCATCGCCGGTGCCGGGCCGCGCGCCTGGCGGACGCTCACCGCCTACGTGCGGGGCACGGTGGTGGTCGCCCTGATCGACGCCGTCTTCATCGGCCTCGGCATCTACTTCCTCGGGGTGCCGATGGCGGTGCCGCTCGCCGTGTTCATCTTCCTGTTCGCGTTCATCCCGCTGGTCGGCGCGGTGGTGTCGGGAGCGCTCGCGGTGGTCGTCGCCCTGGTCACCCAGGGCGTGTTCACCGCCGTGATGACGCTGGTGGTGGTGCTCGCGGTGCAGCAGATCGAGGGGCACGTGCTGCAACCCTTCATCCTGGGCCGGGCCGTGCGGGTGCACCCCCTGGCGGTGGTGCTCGCGGTGGCCACCGGCGGACTGTTCGCCGGGATCGGCGGTGCGGTGGTCGCGGTGCCGCTGGTCGCCGTCACCAACACGGTCGTCGGCTATCTGCGCGCCTACTCGGGGGAGTACGCCCTGCGCGGCTCGCCCGCCCCGCACGGCGCCACCGCGCACGGCGTCGCCCCGGTGCTCCCGACGACCGCCGAACCCGCCCCGCCGCCGGCGCGGGACCCCGAGCCCCCCGACGGACGGGGCTGAACCGCGGGCACGACGAAGGGCCCGTACGACTGCCTTGGGTTCAAGGGGTCGTCGCAACACCACTTGGTTTCAGGTGGTGAGTAGATCATGTAGACGCTCGGCTGGGGTATCCCAGCCGAGCGTCTTG
>NZ_JBEOWM010000100.1:0-8480 GCF_040296045.1 Streptomyces sp. NPDC002490
TGTCCTCTTCCCATCATGCGGTGTTGTTACCCGGTTTTGCCCACCACCCCCCCCCCCCCGCGGGGCCACCGCGCCCCGCACCGGCGCCACGCCGGCGCCGCCGGGCCCGGGGCCGCCCCGGCCCCGCCGTCCGGCACCGCCCCCGGCAGCGGCGCGCCCGCCGCGCCGCCCGACGCCGGGCCACCGCCCGCGCGGCGGATCGTGCTGCGCGACGCGCCCGGGGTCGTTCCGCTCGCCCGGGACTTCGCCCGGCAGGCCCTGTACGACTGGGGTTGGCTGCCCGCCGCCGGCGCCGACCGCCGGGCCGCCGCCGAGGACGTGCTGCTGGTGGTCTCGGAGCTGGTCACCAACGCGTGCCTGCACGCCGAGGGGCCCGAGGAGATGACGATCGGCCACGCCGGCAAGGCGCTGCGCGTCGAGGTCACCGACCGGGGCGCCGGCTCGCCCGCGCCCCGTACCCCGCACCGGGCCGGACGCCCCGGCGGCCACGGCATGTTCATCGTCCAACGCCTCTGCCTGGACTGGGGCGTGGTCCGGGTGCCCGGCGTCCCCGGCAAGACCGTGTGGGCGGAACTGGCCGCCCCCGCCTGAGGGTCCGCGCCCGAAACGCCGGTGCGCGCCGGATCGGAACACCTGGTTCCCGACCCGACGCGCCCCCGGGCGCGCAGCGGAGCTACCGCACGCCGCCCAGCAGGGTCTTGACCTGCCTGCGGTACAGGAAGAAGCCGATGCCGGCGAGGATCGCGAGCATCGCCTCCAGGGCGACGACCCCGGACTTGTTGAGGTCGACCCCGGCGATGGACAGCAGGCCGGTGGTGCAGTCGCCCGCGGTGACCGCCAGGAACCAGACGCCCATCATCTGGGAGCCGTACTTCTCCGGCGCCATCTTCGTGGTCACCGACAGGCCCACCGGCGACAGGCACAGCTCGCCCAGGGTCTGTGCGAAGTAGATCGCGACCATCCACCACACCGCGACCTTCGTCCCGTCGCCCGACATCGTCAGCGGGATCAGGAAGACCAGGAACGAGGCGCCGATCAGCAGCAGCGCGGACGAGAACTTGACGACCGTGCTCGGCTCCTTGCCCCGCCGGTTCAGCGCGAGCCACAGCCATGCGAGGACCGGGGCCAGCGCCATCACCAGCACCGGGTTGATCGACTGGAACCAGGAGACCGGGAAGTCGAAGCCGAGGACCACCGTGTTGGTGGACTCGCTCGCGAACAGCGCCAGCGTCGAGCCGCCCTGGTCGTAGATCATCCAGAACACCGCGGCGGCGGCGAAGAACCAGATGAAGCCGGTCATCCGGGACTGCTCGGCGTCGCTGAGGTCCTTGTCCCGCTTGATCCGGGTCAGCACCAGGATCGGGATGATCAGACCGGCGAGGGTGATCGGGACCAGCGCCCAGTTCAGGGTGTACAGGCCGGCGCCGCCGACGACGCCGTAGAACACCACCGCGACGGCGAGGAAGATCAGGCCCTTGCGCAGCGTGGAGCGGCGCTCGACGGCGGTCAGCGGGGTCGGCACCACGCTGGAGCGCTCGCTCAGGTGACGGGTGCCCAGCAGGAACTGGACCAGGCCCAGCGCCATGCCCAGCGCGGCGAGCGCGAAGCCCAGGTGCCAGTTGACGCTCTCGCCCAGGGTGCCGATGATCAGCGGCGCGGCGAAGGCACCGAGGTTGATGCCCATGTAGAAGATGGTGAAGCCGCCGTCCCGACGCGGGTCGTCCGGACCCGCGTACAGGTGGCCGACCATCGTCGAGATGTTGGCCTTCAGCAGCCCGGAGCCGACCGCCACCAGCGCGAGGCCCGCGAAGAACGGGGCCTGTCCGGGCAGGGCCAGGGTGAGGTGCCCGGCCATGATCACCGAGGCGGCGACGGCGACGGTCTTGCGGGGACCCCAGACGCGGTCGCCGAACCAGCCGCCGGGCATGGCGAGGAGGTACACCATCGCCAGGTAGATCGAGTAGATCGCGGTGGCCGTGGTCGCACTGAGGTGCAGACCGCCGGGCGCGACCAGGTAGAGCGGGAGCAGGGCCCTCATGCCGTAGAAGCTGAAGCGCTCCCACATCTCGGTCATGAACAGGGTGGCCAGGCCGCGGGGGTGGCCGAAGAAGGTCTTCTCGCCGGAGAGTCCGGGCGAGTCCTTCGTCAGGCTGGACGCCATGGGTCGATCCTCGTTGTTCGGGACGCGCGGCGTGGTGCGTGAGCGCGCCCGGTGGGGGGTTGGCCGGCACCGGCGTCGCACCGCCCGCCCTTACGCCCGAGGGGGGACCCGTGCCGGCGCGGGGACGCACGGCGCCGGGGGGCGGCGGACACCGGGATCCACGCCCCGCGCACGTTCGTCGCGGCGGGGCCCGGCCACAGGTCATTCCTTTCGAGGCCGACGGTCGTCGACCCGCACGACGAAGGACCCCGGGCGCGCCGGAGCGGCCACGGGGTCCTCGTCAGTGCTACAGGCGTTCTCTCACCATACGACACGACATGCGGGAGATTGGAAGCCTATGCTCCGCCCTGAGAGATGGAACACAGGTCCGGCTACCCTGTCGACAGTGAATCAAAGGTCCGCGCCGCGATTCCCTCAGCGTGCCACGGACGGGAAATCGCCGGGGTGCGGGCACCCCGATCGCCTCCCGGGGCGGGCCCCGGCCGGACTACCATCGGTCCATGACCCGTGTACTGCTCGCCGAGGACGACGCGTCCATCTCGGAGCCGCTGGCCCGCGCACTGCGCCGGGAGGGTTACGAGGTCGAGGTGCGTCAGGACGGCCCGACCGCGCTGGACGCCGGGTTGGAGGGCGGCGTGGACCTCGTCGTCCTGGACCTGGGGCTGCCCGGCATGGACGGGCTGGAGGTCGCCCGTCGGCTGCGGGCCGAGGGCCACACGGTGCCCATCCTGATCCTCACCGCCCGGGCCGACGAGGTCGACACGGTGGTCGGGCTCGACGCCGGTGCCGACGACTACGTCACCAAGCCGTTCCGCCTCGCCGAACTGCTCGCCCGGGTCCGGGCCCTGCTGCGGCGGGGCGCCGCCGAGCCCCAGCAGGCGCCCGCGACGCACGGGGTGCGGATCGACGTCGAGTCGCACCGGGCCTGGATGGGCGAGGAGGAACTCCAGCTCACCGCCAAGGAGTTCGACCTGCTGCGGGTCCTGGTCCGGGACGCGGGCCGGGTGGTCACCCGGGACCAGTTGATGCGGGAGGTCTGGGACACCACCTGGTGGTCGTCCACCAAGACGCTGGACATGCACATCTCCTGGCTGCGCAAGAAGCTCGGCGACGACGCGGCCAACCCCCGGTACATCGCCACGGTGCGCGGCGTCGGCTTCCGCTTCGAGAAGAGCTAGGGCCTCTCGCGGCTACGTTGACCCCATGCGAAGAAGGCTGATCCACTCCACCCTCGCGGTGGTCCTCGTGGTCATCGGGGTGTTCGGCGTCTCCCTGGTCGTGGTGGAGACCCGCACCATCAGCGAGAGCGCCCACGACCGCGTCCGGTCGGAGGCGGTCCAGATCGCGAGCATCGTGGACAGTCGGCTCCTCGGCCAGCAGCGCATCACCCCGGAGGCGCTGCGCGGGCAGGTGAGCTCGGGGCACTACGCCCGGATCGACCTCCCCGGGCGGGGCCGGGTGGAGATCGGGAAGCGGCCCGAGGGCGAGGTGACCCGTGTCGTCACCCACGGTGACCAGGGCGAGAAGGTCACCGTGGAGGAGCCCCGCTCGGAGGTGACCCGGGAGATGGGCCGCACGCTCTCGATCATCGCCGTGGTGGCCCTGCTCGCCATCCTCGCCGCGGTGCTCCTCGCGGTCCGCCAGGCCAACCGGCTGACCTCGCCGTTCACCGACCTCGCGGAGACCGCGGAGCGCCTCGGCTCGGGGGACCCGCGGCCCCGCCACCGCCGCTACGGGGTGCCGGAGCTGGACCGGGTCGCCGACGTGCTGGACCGCAGCGCGGAGCGCATCGCACGGATGCTGACGGCCGAGCGCCGGCTCGCGGCCGACGCCTCGCACCAGTTGCGGACCCCGCTGACCGCGCTGTCGATGCGGCTGGAGGAGATCACCGTCACCGACGACCTCACCACCGCGCGCGAGGAGGCGTCCATCGCGTTGGCCCAGGTGGAACGGTTGACGGATGTCGTGGAGCGGCTGCTCACCAACTCCCGGGACCCGCGCACCGGCTCCGCCGTCTCCTTCGACCTGGACGAGGTGATCACCCAGCAGCTGGCCGAGTGGCGGCCCGCGTACCGGGCGGTGGGCCGGGCGATCGTCAGCTCCGGCAAGCGCCGGCTGCGGGCGGTGGGCACCCCGGGCGCGGTGGCCCAGGTGCTGGCCGCGCTGATCGAGAACTCGCTGGTGCACGGGGAGGGGACCGTCGCGCTGCGCACCCGGGTCACCGGGAACCAGACGGTGATCGAGGTGTCCGACGAGGGTCCCGGGGTGCCGCCGCACCTCGGGTCGCGGATCTTCGAGCGGACCATCAGCGGGCACAACTCCACCGGCATCGGCCTCGCGGTCGCCCGGGACCTGGCCGAGGCGGACGGCGGACGCTTGGAGATGCTCCAGCTCAGGCCGCCGGTGTTCGGGCTGTTCCTGTCCCGCACCCCGGGACCCCAGGTGCCCCGGGGCGGTGGTGACCGCCAGGTCAGATGAGACGGGTCAACGCGTCCGCTGCCCCGACAGGGAGGTGGCGCCGGCGCCCCGCACCCCGTGCGCCTCGCGGGTGCCGGGGACGGGCTGCGGGTGCTGGCGCTCGGTCCGCTGCTCAAGGAATCGTTCCGCCTCGGCGGCCGGGCCGGGCAGGGTCCGGAACACCCAGGTGCGGTACGACCAGAAGCGGAACAGGGTCGCGACCCCGATCCCGAAGAACTTGAAGAAGTTGCTCTGGAGCGGGGTGTCCCAGCCGAAACCGTAGGTGGCCGTGTACAGGATGCCGTTCTCGATGACCAGCCCCACCGCGCTGAACAGCAGGAACAGCCCCATCTCCCGGGTCCGTCCGCTCTTGTCGCGGTCGCGGTAGGTGAAGTAGCGGAACCCCACGTAGTTGAAGGCGATCGCGACCATCGTCGCGATGATGCCGGCCCGCACCACCGGCAGGTCGGACACCGTGCGCACCAGGTTGAAGACCAGGAGGTTGACCACGATGCCGGCGCCGCCGACGGCGCCGAACTTCAGCACCTCCCGCCACAGCTGCCGGACCTGACGCCGCAGCGAGGCCACGGACGTCCCTCGGGCCCCACGAGTACCACCGTTGTCCATGGTGCCGCCCAGTCCCCGCTCGTCGGTCCGGTCCCGATCCGGTCCCGGATCTCGTCAACCCCACCATGCTAACCAGGCCCTCCGCCGCCCGCCCGGGGGCGCTCTGGGCCCGTCCGCCCCCGCCCCCGGACGACCGCCGCCGCGGCGCGGATACCCTGGGGGCGTGACATTCCCGGTAGTCGGCATGGTCGGCGGGGGCCAGCTCGCGCGCATGACCCACGAAGCAGGCATCCCGCTCGGCATCAAGTTCAAGCTCCTCAGCGACACCCCGCAGGATTCCGCGGCCCAGGTCGTCGGCGACGTCGTCATCGGCGACTACCGCGACCTGGACACGCTGCGTGACTTCGCGCGCGGCTGTGACGTGATCACCTTCGACCACGAGCACGTCCCCACCGAGCACCTGCGGGCCCTGGAGGCGGACGGCATCCCCGTGCGCCCCGGGCCGGACGCCCTGGTGCACGCCCAGGACAAGGGGGTGATGCGGGCCCGGCTCACCGAGATCGGCGTGCCCTGCCCGCGGCACCGGATCGTGGCGGACCCAGCGGACGTGGCCGCCTTCGCCGCCGAGGGCGCCACCCCCGGGTCCCCGGACGGCTTCCCCGTCGTCCTCAAGACGGTGCGCGGCGGCTACGACGGCAAGGGCGTGTGGGTGGTCCGCAGCGCCGAGGAGGCGGCGGAGCCGTTCCGCGCCGGGGTGCCGGTGCTCGCGGAGGAGAAGGTCGCCTTCGTCCGGGAGCTGGCCGCGAACGTGGTGCGCTCCCCGCACGGCCAGGCGGTCGCCTACCCGGTGGTGGAGTCCCAGCAGGTCGACGGGGTCTGCGACACCGTCATCGCGCCCGCCCCGGACCTGGACCCGCGCCTCGCGCTGGGCGCCGAGGAGATGGCGCTGCGGATCGCCCGGGAACTCGACGTGGTCGGCCACCTGGCGGTGGAGCTGTTCGAGACCGCCGACGGCCGGATCCTCGTCAACGAGCTGGCCATGCGCCCCCACAACTCCGGGCACTGGACCCAGGACGGCGCGGTCACCTCCCAGTTCGCCAACCACGTGCGCGCGGTGCTGGACCTGCCGCTGGGCGACCCGCGCCCGCGCGCGCCCTGGACCGTGATGTGCAACGTCCTGGGCGGCGACTACCCGGACATGTACTCCGCGTACCTGCACTGCATGGCCCACGACCCGGCCCTGAAGATCCACATGTACGGCAAGGACGTGAAGCCCGGCCGCAAGGTCGGTCACGTCAACACCTACGGCGACGACCTGGCCGACGTGCTGGAACGCGCCCGTCACGCAGCCGGCTACCTCAGAGGAACGATCACGTCATGAGCCCGTCGCCCACCGCCACCCTCAGCCGCCCGGCCGCGTCCCCGCTCGTGGGCATCGTGATGGGCTCCGACTCCGACTGGCCCGTGATGGAGGCCGCCGCCCAGGCCCTCGACGAGTTCGAGGTGCCCTACGAGGTGGGCGTGGTCTCCGCGCACCGCATGCCGCGCGAGATGATCGCGTACGGCGAGCAGGCCGCGGACCGCGGCCTGAAGGTGATCGTCGCCGGGGCGGGCGGCGCCGCGCACCTGCCGGGCATGCTGGCGTCGGTGACGCCGTTGCCCGTGATCGGCGTCCCGGTGCCGCTGAAGTACCTCGACGGGATGGACAGCCTGCTGTCCATCGTCCAGATGCCGGCCGGGGTGCCCGTCGCCACGGTCTCCGTGGGCGGCGCCCGCAACGCCGGGCTGCTCGCGGCCCGCACCCTCGCCGCGCACGACGAGGAACTCCTGGCCCGGATGCGGGAGTTCCAGCAGCACCTGAACGACCAGGCCACCGAGAAGGGCAAGCGGCTGCGGGCCAAGGTCGAGACGGCCGGCGGGGGCTTCGGCTTCGCGGCGGGTTCGTGACCGGCGGTCCGACCACCCGGGAGGGGGCGCGGGCGGAGGTCCGCGCCCTGCTCGCCGACCATCCGGTCGTCGACGGCCACAACGACCTCCCGTGGGCCCTGCGCCAACAGGTCCGCTACGACCTCGCCGCGCGGGACCTGACCGCCGACCAGAGCGCCCACCTGCACACCGACCTGCCCCGACTGCGGGCCGGCGGGGTGGGCGCCCAGTACTGGTCGGTGTACGTGCGCAGCGACCTCGCGGGCGACGAGGCCGTCAGCGCCACCCTCGAACAGATCGACTGCGTACGGCAGTTGCTGGACCGCTACCCCGCCGACCTGGCGCCGGCCGCCTCCGCCGCCGACCTGGAGCGGGCCCGCGGCGAGGGCCGGATCGCCTCGCTGATGGGGGCGGAGGGCGGCCACTCCATCAACGGTTCGCTGGCCACCCTGCGCGCCCTGTACGCCCTGGGCGTGCGCTATCTGACGCTCACCCACAACGACAACGTGCCCTGGGCGGACTCGGCGACGGACGTGCCCGCGGCCGGCGGGCTCAGCCCCTTCGGGCACGAGGTGGTCCGCGAGATGAACCGGCTCGGGATGCTGGTCGACCTCTCGCACACCGCGGCGACCACCATGCGGGACGCACTGGACACCAGCGACGCCCCGGTGATCTTCTCCCACTCCTCGGCCCGGGCGGTCTGCGACCACCCCCGCAACGTCCCCGACGACGTCCTGGAGCGGCTGCCGGCCAACGGGGGCGTGGCGATGGCGACCTTCGTGCCCAAGTTCGTCCTCCCGGCGGCCGTCGAGTGGACCGCGGCGGCCGACGAGAACCTCCGCGCGCACGGCTTCCACCCGCTGGACACCTCGCCGGCCGCGATGCGGGCGCACCGCGCCTTCGAGGCGGAGCGGCCCCGCCCGGTCGCGAGGGTCGCCGACGTCGCCGACCACCTGGACCACATGCGGGAGGTCGCGGGCGTCGACCACCTCGGGCTCGGCGGCGACTACGACGGCACCGCGTTCACCCCGGACGGGCTCGCGGACGTGTCCGGGTACCCCAACCTGCTGGTGGAACTGCGCACCCGCGGCTGGTCCACCGCCGACCTGGCCAAGCTGACCTGGTCCAACGCGGTGCGGGTGCTGGCCGATGCGGAGGCGGTCGCCCGGGAGCTGCGCACCCGCCGTCCCCCGTCCAACGCCACCCGCGAGGCCCTCGACGGGACGCCCGCGGCCGAGCGGCCCCGCACCCCCTGACACCGGGCGGCGGGGGGGGGGGGGCCCCCCCCCCCGGGGGGGGGGGGGCGCGGGGGGGGTGGTTCGCCCGGATGACCAGACCAGCAAAAATAGAAGCCGAGGGGGTGGGAGGT
>NZ_JBEOWM010000101.1:0-8449 GCF_040296045.1 Streptomyces sp. NPDC002490
CGGACGGGTGATCTGGTGCGGTGGACGTCGGGTGGTGAGTTGGTGTGGGTGGGTCGGGTTGATGATCAGGTGAAGGTGCGGGGGTTCCGGGTCGAACCGGGCGAGGTGGAGGCGGTGTTGTTGGCGGATGAGGGAGTGTCTCGGGCGGTGGTGGTGGCGCGGGAGGACCGGCCTGGCGTCAAGCGTCTGATCGGCTATGTCGTCCCTGCTGGTGGGGGTGGTCGGCTGGTTGATGGTGACGTGTTGCGTGCGCACGTCGCCCGTGTGCTTCCCGAGCACATGGTGCCGTCGGTGGTGGTGGTGCTGGAGGCTCTGCCGTTGACGGCGCACGGCAAGCTCGACCGGGCCGCGCTCCCCGCACCCAGGGCCACCGGCCCCGCGAACGACACCGACCGCACCCCCACCACCCCGGAGGAGGAGGTGCTGTGCGGCCTCTTCGCCGAGGCGCTGAACCACGACCGGGTGGGCCCCGAGGCATCGTTCTTCGACCTCGGTGGGGATTCGCTGCTGGCCATGCGGCTGGTCGTCCGCGTTCGGCAGGCCCTGGGGGCGGAGATCACCGTCCGGGACCTGTTCGCCGACCCCTCCCCGGCGGGCGTCGCCCGCCGCGCCGCCGGGCAGCGGGGCACCGCCCGGCCCGCGCTCGTCGCGGCCGACCGCCCCGACCCGCTGCCCCTCTCCGCCGGACAGCAACGCATGTGGTTCCTCAACGGGCTCGAAGACTCCGGCGGCGGAGCCGGCTACAACGTGCCGCTCGCCCTGTGGATGTCCGGCGGCCTCGACCTCGGGGCACTGGAGGCCGCCCTCGGCGACCTCGCCGACCGCCACGAGACCCTGCGCACCCGCTTCCCCACCACGGACGGGACGCCCCGGCAGCACGTCCTCGACGGCCCCGCGGCCCGCCCGTCCCTCCCCGTGCGCGCGGTGCCCGTGGACGAGGTGCCCGAGGCACTGGCCGCCCTCGCCGGGCACCGCTTCGACCTCGCTGGAGAACTCCCCTGGCGCACGCACCTGTTGGTGCTGTCCGAGACCGAGCACGTGCTGATGCTGGTCGCCCACCACATCGCCGTCGACGGCTGGTCGATGGGCGTGCTCGCCGAGGACCTGCGCACCGCCTATGCCGCCCGCCTCGACGGTGCGGCACCCGACTGGCCCGCGTTGCCCGTCCAGTACGCCGACTACGCCCTCTGGCAGCAGGAGACCCTCGGCGACCCCGACGACCCGCACAGTCTGATCGCCGCCCAACTCGCCCACTGGCGCGCCGCCCTCGCCGACCTGCCCGAGGAGGTGCCGCTGCCCGCGGACCGGCCCCGGCCCGCCGTCCCCGCCTTCACCCCCGGATCGGTGCCGATCGACATCGGGCCGGAGACCCACGCGGCCCTCGTCGCCCTCGCCCGGGCGGGCTCGGCGACCCTGTTCATGGTGGTGCAGGCGGCGCTGGCGATGCTGTTGGCCCGGCTGGGGGCCGGCCGCGACCTGCCGATCGGCACCGTGGTGGCGGGGCGCCAGGACGCCGCGCTGGAACGACTGGTGGGCTTCTTCGTCAACACCCTGGTGCTGCGCACCGACGTGAGCGGCGACCCCACGTTCACCGAGGTCCTGGCCCGCACCCGGGAGGCGGACCTCACCGCCCACGCCCACCAGGAGGTGCCGTTCGAGCGCCTGGTGGAGGACCTCAACCCCACCCGCTCCCTCGCCCGGCACCCCCTGTTCCAGGTGATGCTGCTCCTCCAGAACCTGCCCGCCCCGTCCTGGGAGCTGCCCGGGCTGACCGTCCGGGCCCGGGAGGCAGCCGCCCCGCCCGCCCGCTTCGACCTGTCGTTCACCCTCACCGAACGCCGCGACCCCGAGGGCGCCCCGGCGGGCATCGACGGCGACCTCTCCTACCGCACCGACCTGTTCGACGCCGTGAACGCGCGGGGTCTCGCCGAACGGCTCGCCCGGGTCCTCGACCGGATCGCCGCCGACCCGCACCTGAGGCTCGGCGAGCTCGACGTGCTGGACGCCGCCGAGCGGCGGAGCGTGGTCCACGCCTGGAACGACACCGCCCGTCCGCTGCCCGACACCACCGTGCACCACCTCGTCGCCGGACAGGCGGCCCGCACCCCCGACGCCCCCGCGGTCATCGACGCCACCGGCACCCGGACCCACGCCGAACTCGACCGGCGCGCCAACCGGATCGCCCACGCCCTGATCGCCCGCGGCATCCGACCCGAGGACCGGGTGGGCGTGGCCGCGGACCGGTCCGCCGACCTCGTCGCCGTCCTCCTCGGCATCCTCAAGTCCGGCGCCGCGTACGTACCGTTGGACCGTGGGCACCCCACCGAGCGACTGCGCGCGGTCACCGCCGGGGCCCGACTCGCGCTGACCCTCGCCGACCGTCCGGTGCCCGGCCTCACCACCGTCCCGTTCACCGCACTCGTCGACCCCGCACTCCCCGACACCGCCCCCGACGTCCCGGTCCCGCCCGACGCCCTCGCCCAGCTGATGCACACCTCCGGCTCCACCGGGGTGCCCAAGGGCGTCGCCGTCACCCACCGCAACGTCGTCGGCTTCGTCCTCGACCGCGCCTGGGACGGCGGCCTCGCCGAACGGGTCCTCCTCCAGGCCAACCACGCCTTCGACGCCTCCACCTACGAACTGTGGGTGCCCCTGGTCCGCGGCGGCGCCCTGGTGGTCGTCCCGCCCGGCGAGGTGGACGCCGCCGCACGCGCCCGGCTGATCGCCGCCCACGCCGTCACCAACGTGCACGCCACCGCCGGGCTCTTCGCCGCACTCGCCGAGGAGGCCCCGCGGATGTTCGCCGGGGTCCGCGAAGTGTCCACCGGCGGTGACGTGGTGTCCGCCGCCGCGGTCCGCGCCCTGCTCACCGCCCACCCCGGGCTCACCGTGCGCACCACCTACGGACCGACCGAGGCCACCGCCTTCACCACCCACCTCGCCTACACCGCCGCCGACGCCGTCCCCGACACCGTGCCCATCGGCCGTCCCCTGGACAACAGCCGCACCTACGTCCTCGACGAGCACCTCCGCCCCGTCCCGCCCGGCGTCATCGGCGAGTTGTACCTCGCCGGGACCGGCCTCGCCCGGGGATACGCCGGCCGCCCCGCACTCACCGCGGAACGCTTCACCGCCTGCCCCTTCGACCCCGCCGGCGCCCGGATGTACCGCACCGGCGACCTGGCGCGCTGGACGACGGACGGCAAACTGCTGTTCGAGGGCCGGGCCGACGACCAGGTGAAGATCCGCGGCTTCCGCATCGAACCCCGCGAGGTCGAAGCCGTGCTCGCCGCCCAGGACGGAGTGGGCCGCACCGCGGTGATCGCCCGCGAGGACCAGCCCGGCACCAAACGCCTGGTCGCCTACGTCGTCCCGGCCCCCACCCGCTCCGGCGCCCCCGCCCCCGCGCCGGACCCCGAAGCGCTGCGCACCGCCGTCGCCGCCGCCCTCCCCGACTACATGGTGCCCGCCGCCGTCCTCGTCCTCGACTCCCTCCCGGTCACCCCCCACGGCAAGGTCGACCGGGCCGGGCTGCCCGCCCCCGCCTTCACCACCGCCGAGGGCAGGGCCCCGGCCACCCCCACCGAAACCGTGCTCTGCACGCTCTTCGCGGAAGCCCTCGGGGTGGCCCGCGTCGGCGCCGAGGACTCCTTCTTCGCCCGCGGCGGCGACTCGATCACGTCCATGCTGGTGGTGGCCCGTGCCCGCCGCGCCGGCGTCCTGATCACCGCCCGACAGGTCTTCGAACACCGCACCCCCGCCGGACTCGCCCGCGTCGCCACCGCCGCCCCCCGCCCCCGGGCGACCGTCGCGGAAACCACCACCGGCCCCGTCCCCCTCACCCCCGCCATGCGGGAACTCGCCGAACGCGCCGGCCCCGCCGCCCTCACCGGCACCCTCGCCCAGTCCGTGCTGCTGGAGACCCCCACCGCACTCGACCCGGACCGGTTGACCGCCGCCGTCCACACCCTCCTCACCCGCCATCCCCTGCTACGAGCGCGCCTCGACCACACCGACCACGGCCCCCGCCTCCTCGTTCCCGGCCCCGACGACCCCGCCCCGAACGCCGCCGACCGCGTCACCCGCGCCCGCACCGACGACCCTCGCACCGAAGCCGACGCCGCCGCCCGCGACCTCGACCCCGCCACCGGCCGCATGCTGCGCGTCGTCCACTTCGACGCCCCCGACGACCACCCGGGCGCCCTGCTGCTGGTCGCCCACCACCTCGTGGTCGACGCCGTCTCCTGGCACGCCCTCGTCCCCGAACTCGCCGCCGCCTACGCCCACCCGCACCCCGCCGAGCCCCCCACCGGCACCCCCTTCGCGCACTGGGCGCGCACCCTCGCCGCCCGGGCCACCAGCGCCGAACGGCGCGCCGAACTACCCCACTGGCTCGCGCTGGTGGACGCCCCCGCCGATCCGCTGGACGCGCCCGCCCTGGACCCGGCCCGCGACACCGAAGGCGCCGGAACCCACCGGACCGCACGCACCCTGCCCACCACGGTCACCGCGGACCTCCTCACCCGGGTGCCCACCGCCTTCCACACCGGGATCGACGAGGTGCTGCTCGCCGGCCTCGCCGCCGCGGTACGGGACCGGGGCCGGGACGTCACCGGCGGATTCCTGGTCGACGTCGAGGGCCACGGGCGGACCCCCCTCGCCGAGGACATGGACCTCACCAGCACCGTCGGCTGGTTCACCAGCACCTCCCCGCGCCGGATCGACCCCGGCACCACCGACCCCGCCGAGGTCCGGGCCGGCGGCCCCGCGGCCGGACACCTCCTGAAGGCCGTCAAGGAACAGATCCGGGCGATCCCCGGAGACGGCCTCGGCTACGGCCTGCTGCGCCATCTCGACCCCGAGTCCGCCCCCGCCTTCGCCGACGCGCCCCGGGCCCGGATCGGCTTCAACTACCTGGGCCGGTCCACCGTCACCGAACCCGACCGCACGCCCGCCGCCTGGCGACCCGCCCGCGGAACGGGACTCGGCCTCCACCCCGACCCGCGGATGGCCCTCGCCCACGCCCTCGAAGTCGGAGGGGCCGTCCACGACCACCCGGACGGTCCCCGACTCACCCTCACCCTGGTCGCCCCCGCCCGACTCCTCGGCGAGGACGCCCTCCGCGCCCTCGCCGACTCCTGGGCCGCCGCGCTCACCGGCATCGCCCACCACGGCCGCGACGAGGACAGCGGTGGCCACACCCCCTCGGACTTCCCCCTCGTCGCCCTCGACCAGGACGACGTCCACGAACTCGACACCCGGTTCCCCGGCCTCGTCGACGTGTGGCCGCCGTCCCCGCTCCAGGACGGCCTGCTCTTCCACGCCTGGTACGACCAGCAAGCCCGGGACGTCTACGTCGAGCAGACCGCCGTCGACCTCGACGGCCCCCTCGACCCGGCCCGACTCCGCACCGCCTGGCAGACCGTGGTCGACCGGCACCCCAACCTCCGCACCGCCTTCCTGCGGCCCACCGGGCAGGACCGGGCCGTCCAAGCCGTCCTCGAAGGGGCCGCCCTGCCCTGGCGCGAGGCCGACCTCACCGACCACCCCGACCCGGAACACGAAGCCCACGGGCTCGCCGCCGAGGACCGCACCCGCTTCGACCTCGCCGCCCCGCCCCACCTGCGCATCCTGCTGGTGAAGCTGGCCGGGCGCCGCCACCGGCTCCACCTCACCCTGCACCACATCGTCCTCGACGGCTGGTCCGTCCCGATCCTCCTCGGCGAGGTCTCCGAGCTGTACGCGAACGGCGGCGACCCCCGGCCCCTGCGCCCCGTCGTCCCCTACCGCGACTACCTCGCCTGGCTCGGCCGACAGGACCGCGCGGCCTCCGCCGACGCCTGGCGCACCGCCCTGGCCGGCACCGTCGAACCCACCCTGGTCGCCCCGGAAGCCTCCCTCGACCGGCCCGTCACCCCGCACACCGTCATCGTCCGCTCGGAGCCGCGACTCGCCACCGCCCTGCGCGAGGCCGCCGGTGCCCTGGGGCTCACCGTCAACACCTTCGTCCAAGGCGCCTGGGGGCTCCTGGTGGGCATGCTCACCGACCGCACCGACGTGGTGTTCGGCGCCACGGTGGCCGGCCGGCCCGCCGAACTCCCGCACGCCGAGCGCATGGTGGGCCTGCTGATGAACACCGTCCCGGTGCGGGTGCAACTGGACCCCACCCGCACGGTCGCCGAACTCCTCACCCGACTCCAGCTCCAGCAGAGCGAGTTGCTGGCCCACCACCACCTCGGCCTGAGCGAGGTCCAACGAGCGGCCGGCCCCGGAGCCGTCTTCGACACCCTCCTCGCCTACGAGAACTACCCCCGTCACCCCGAGGGGCCGCTCCGTCTCGACGGAGTCACCGCCGGCCCCCTCACCGGCGTCGACGCCGCCCACTACCCCCTGGCCCTGGGCGTCATCCCGGGCGACCGCCTGGAGATCCGCCTCGACCACGCACCGGACCTCCTCGACGACGAGGACACCGTTCGCTCCCTGCCCGCGCGTCTGATGCACGTCCTGGCACAGTTCGCCGCCGATCCCGGGCTCCGACTGGGTGCGGTCGAACTGCTGGGCTCCGCCGAACACGAGCTGGTGGTGCACGGATGGAACGACACGGGGTGTGAGGTGTCGGCTGGGTCGGTGGTGGAGTTGTTTGAGGGGTGGGTGGGTCGGTCTCCGGGTGGGGTGGCGGTGGTGGGTGGTGGTGTGTCGTGGTCGTACGGGGAGTTGGATCTCTGGTCTGGTCGGGTGGCGGGGTGGTTGGTGGGGTGTGGTGTGGGTGTGGGGGGTCGGGTGGGTGTGGTGGTGGGTCGGTCTCCGTGGTTGGTGGCGGTGTTGTTGGGGGTGTGGAAGGCGGGTGCGGCGTTCGTGCCGTTGGATGCGGGTCATCCGGTGGAGCGGTTGCGGTCGGTCGTGAACGGGGCGGGGCTGGATGTGGTGGTGGCGGATCGGGTGGTGGAGGGCTTGGAGACGGTCCCTCTGGAGGAGCTGTTCGCTGCTGATCCGCTGACGACCCCGACCGTGGTGTCGGGGGAGTCGTTGGCGTATGTGATGTTCACGTCGGGGTCGTCGGGTGAACCGAAGGGTGTGGCGGTCACGCACCGCAACGTGGCGGCCTTCGTGTCGGACCGGGCCTGGCGCGACGAGGTCGTGGAGAGCGTTCTGGTGCACGCCAACCACGCCTTCGACGCCTCGACCTACGAGTTGTGGGTGCCCTTGGTGCGGGGCGGCCGGTTGGTGGTGGCGCCCGCAGGCGAACTGGACGCCGAAGGCGCGGGCCGGTTGATCGCCGAGCACGGGGTGCGGAGCGTGCACGTCACGGCGGGTGCGTTCCGGGTGTGGGGGGAGGTGTCGCCGGAGGTCTTCGCCGGGGTGCGTGAGGTGGCGACGGGCGGGGACGTGGTGTCGGCCTCGGCGGTGCGTGCGGTGCTGGGCACGGGCGTGCCGGTGGTCGCGAACTACGGCCCGACCGAGACGACGGCCTTCACCACGCGGCAGGTGTTCGCGGTGGGGGACGCGGTGCCCGCGAGCGTGCCGTTGGGGCGCCCGATGGACAACAGCCGGGCGCACGTGCTGGACGGGTTCCTCCGCCCGGTGCCGCCGGGCGTGACGGGTGAGCTGTATCTGGCCGGTGAGGGCGTGGCCCGTGGCTACGACGGGCACCCGGGGCTGACGTCGGAGCGGTTCGTGGCGTGCCCGTACGGCGTTGGGCGGATGTACCGGACGGGCGACCTGGCCCGCTGGACGGCGGACGGGGTGCTGCTGTTCGCCGGTCGGGCCGACGACCAGGTGAAGGTCCGGGGCTTCCGGGTCGAGCCCGCGGAAGTGGAGGCGGTCCTCGCCGACCACCACGCGGTCGGGCAGGTCGCCGTGGTGGTGCGGACGGACGACCGGGCCGGTGCGAAGCGCCTGGTGGCCTACGTGGTCCCGGCGGTGCCGGGCCCGGCGGGGCTCGACGCGCTACGGGCCCATGCGGCGGAACGGTTGCCGCAGTACATGGTGCCCTCCGCGTTCGTGACCCTCGACGCCCTGCCGGTGACGGCGAACGGGAAGCTCGACCGGCGGGCGCTCCCCGCACCGGAAGGGCCGGCCGCCACCGGACGCGGTCCCGGGACGCCCACCGAGGAACTGTTCTGCCGACTCTTCGCCGAAGTGCTGGGCCTGGAGCGGGCCGGTGCCGAGGACTCCTTCTTCGAACTCGGCGGCGACTCGATCACCTCCATGCTCCTGGTGGCACGGGCCCGCCGTGCCGGGGTGACGGTGTCCTCCCGGGAAGTGTTCGAGAACAGGACCCCGGCCCGCTTGTCCCGGGTGGCCGGGGACCTCTCCGGTTCGGCGCACCGGCAGCCTCCGGCCGTCCCGGGAGCGGGTGTGGTGCCGTTGACGCCGGTGATGCGGGAGTTGGTGGGGCGTGCGGGTGTGGTGGCGTTGACGGGGGGTTTTGCGCAGTCGTTGGTGGTGG
>NZ_JBEOWM010000102.1:0-8362 GCF_040296045.1 Streptomyces sp. NPDC002490
CACCATTCGGTGCAGGCTTTCCTCCGGGCGCTTCCCTTCGGTGTTTCCGACTCTATCAGACCGTTTCCCGATCCGATTTCCTCGGTGCTTTCCAGAAGAGCGATTCGCTCGCTTTCCTTTCCGGCGGTTCCGACTGTATCAGATCCTTTTCGGTGCCTGACCCCCAGTCAGCGGGGTTCCTGCTTCGTCTTCCCCGCCTCGCGGCCGTTCCGACGTTCAAAACTCTAGCGGGTTTTCCCGGAGACTCATAATCGAGTGCTGCGGGCCCTGGAAAGCGAATTCGGGCACGCCGAATTCCATCCCGTTGGGGGCCGTGCGAAGAGTTTTGGTTGCCGCTGCTGCGGCGGGAGGTCGTCGACGCAGAACCGTTCAGGCTCGGCGGCAACCCGGAGAACACTACGGGGCGGTCGAACCACTGTCAACCGCCGCAGGTCAAGTTCTTTTCAGTCGAGATCGGTGAGCCGACCGCCCGCGTCCGGCTGGGCGTGCTCCACCCGGCGGAGCAGACGGGTGAGGACCTCGCCGAGGACGGTGCGCTCGTCCGTCGAGAGGTCCTGGAGCAGGTCCTCCTCGAAGACGGTGGCCAGTTGCATGGCCTCCAGCCACTTCTCCCGGCCGTGCCCCGTCAGCTCGATGATGACGCGGACGCGGTTGGTCTCGTCCCGGTCTCGGGTGACCAGCCCCTCGCCGACCATGCGGTCGATGCGGTGGGTCATGGCGGCCGGGGTGAGGCCGAGGCGCTTGGCGAGGTCTCCGGGGCCCAGCTGGTAGGGGGCGCCGGAGAGGACCAGGGCCTTGAGGACCTCCCACTCCGCGTTGCTGAGCCCGAGGGTCGCGGTCTGGCGACCGTAGGCGACGTTCATCCGGCGGTTGAGGCGGCCGAGGGCCGACACGATCTTCTCGACCTGGGGGTCGAGGCCCTGGAACTCGCGCTGGTAGGCGGCGATCTGCTCGTCGAGGCTCGGCTCGCCCGCGGCCGGGGTGGGAGGCATGGCCGCAGTATGGCACGAACCGACTTTGCGTTGAAGTCCTTCTGCATGTACTGTTAACCCTCGAACTTTAGCTTTGAAGTCTTCATGTCTAAGGCAGGTGAATGTGACCAGGGCGATGGGCGCCGCGATGCGCCGGATCCAGACGGGTAGCGCATTGAGTGCGTTCGGCATCGGTTTCACGGTGCCCTTCCTCTACGTCTACGTGGCGCGCGTGCGCGAGCTGGGGCCGACCACCGCGGGGCTGGTGCTCGCCGCGTTCGCGGTGGCCGCGCTGATCGCCCTGCCCTTCGTGGGCCGGGTCATCGACCGGCGGGGCCCCCTTCCGGTGCTCGTCGGCGCCTCGGTCACCGCCTCGCTGGGCGCGCTGGCGCTCGGAGTGTCGGGGACGGCCGCGACCGCGGTGCTGTCCGCGGCGGTGCTGGGTGCGGGCACCGCGGTGATGCAGCCCGCGCTGGCCACCATGATCGTGTGGTGCTCGGAGCCCGCGGGGCGGACCCGGGCGTTCGCCACCCAGTTCTTCCTCCAGAACCTGGGACTGGGCGTCGGCGGCCTCATCGGCGGACAGATCGTCGACGAGCACCGGCCGGGCAGCTTCACCACGCTGTTCCTCATCGAGTCCGTGATGTTCCTGGTGCTCGCCGCGATCGCGGTCGGGGTGCGGATGCCGAAGGTCGAGCCGGTCGCCGCCGGGGCGGTGCGCGCCGGCGGGTCCGGCGGCGGACTGCGGGCCCTGCTGGGGCACCGGGCGATGGTGCAGCTGATGGTGCTCGGCTTCGTGCTGTTCTTCGCCTGCTACGGACAGTTCGAGTCGGGGCTCTCCGCGTACGGCGTGGAGGCCGCGGGCATCTCGCCCTCGACGCTGGGCATCGCGCTGGCGGCCAACACGGCGGTGATCGTGATCGCCCAGTTCGCGGTGCTGCGGTTCGTCGAGTACCGCAAGCGTTCCCGGGTGATCGCCTCGGTCGGGCTGATCTGGGCCGTGGCCTGGGCGGCGGCGGCCTACGCGGGGCTGGGCAACGGGAGCCAGGCCATGGCGACCGCGGCCTTCATCTCCACCTACGCGCTGTTCGGACTGGGCGAGGCACTGCTGTCGCCGACGGTGGCGCCGCTGGTCGCCGATCTCGCGCCGAGCGGGATGGTGGGTCAGTACAACTCTGCCTTCGCGCTGGTCAAGCAGTTGGCACTGGCCGTGGGCCCGGCGGTGGGCGGCCCGATGGGCGCCTCCTGGCACGCCCCGTACGTGGTGACCTTCCTGTTGTTCTCCCTGGGCATCACCTATCTGGCGGTGCGGCTGGGCCGGGAGCTGACCCCCGAGCAGAACCAGCCCTCGCTGGTCGCACCGCGGGTGGTGGCGCTGGGCAAGCCCGAGCAGGCCACGGCCGGGGTCTAGTCACTCCTCCGGCCGGGCCCCGGACCCCTGGGGCAGCGCGAACTCGCACCAGACGGCCTTGCCGCCGTCGAGGGTGCGGCGGGCGCCCCAGGACGCGGCGATGGCGGCGACGATGGCGATGCCGCGTCCCGTCTCGTCGGCGAGTTCGGCGCGGCGGCGGCGCGGCAGGTGGTCGTTGCCGTCGGTGACCTCGATGGTCAGGCGGCGGTCCGTGCGGCGCAGCCGCAGCCGCATGGGCGGGGTGCCGTGCTGGAGGGAGTTCGCGACGAGTTCGCTGGTGGCGAGGACCCCGAGGTCGTGGAGGTCAGCGGGGAAGCGCCAGCTGGTGAGCACCCCGGAGGCGAAGGCCCGGGCCCGGGGCGCGGCTTCCACCCCGCCGAGGAGGTCCAGGGCGGCGTTGCGGAAGAGCTCGCCCTCGGGGCCGGTGCGGGCGGGGTGCTGGAGGACCAGGACGGCGACGTCGTCGTCGTGGTCGGCGGTGACGCCCGCGGTGCGGATCAGGCGGTCGCAGACGACCTGGGGGGTGCCGGTGGCGCCGGCGAGGGCGTGTTCGAGCGTGGTGATCCCCTCGTCGAGGTCCTCCCCGCGCCGCTCGACCAGGCCGTCCGTGTAGAGGACGGCCGTGGAGCCGGGGCCCAACGGGATGCTGCCGGAGGTGTGGTCCCAGCCGCCGGTGCCCAGCGGAGGGCCGGTCGCGTCGGCGGCGCGGTGGACGGTGCCGTGTTCGTCCCGGACGAGGATCGGCAGGTGTCCGGCGGAGGCGTAGACGAGGCTGCCCTCGTTGGGGTCGTGGACGGCGTAGGCGCAGGTCGCGATCTGGTTGGCGTCGATGTCCGCGGCGAGCCCGTCGAGGAGCTGGAGGACCTCGTGCGGCGGCAGGTCGAGGCGGGCGTAGGCACGGACGGCGGTGCGCAACTGGCCCATGATGGCGGCGGCGCGCACCCCCCGGCCCATGACGTCGCCGATGACGAGGGCGGTGCGTCCACCGCCGAGGGTGATGACGTCGTACCAGTCGCCGCCGACCGCGGTTTCGGTGCCGCCGGGGTGGTAGGTGGCGGCGACGCGCAGGTCGTCGGGGGATTCGAGTTCCTGCGGGAGCAGGGAGCGCTGGAGGGTGACGGCGGTCTCCCGTTGGCTGCGCTCTCCGGCGCGCAGGCGTTCGGCGGCGTCGGCGTGGTCGGTGACGTCGACGGCGAACACCAGGACGTCGCTCCCGCCGCTGCCGTCCGGGGCGTCGTCCAACGGGGTGCAGGTGACGGTGTAGGAGCGGCCGTCGGGGCCCTTGCGGGACTTGATGGTGCGGGGCTTCCCGCTGCGCAGCACCTGGTCGAGGAGGGTGGGCAGGTTGAGGGCGTCCAGTTCGGGGAGGTCCTGCCCGTCGGGGGCGTGCTCGGGGGTGCGGGTGCCGAAGGCGGTGGTCCACGCCTCGTTGGCGTGGACGAGCCGGTGCTCGGGGCCGTGCAGCAGGGCGACGAGGGCGGGGACGCGGTCGAGGACCTCGGGGACCCGCAGCCGGTCGAGCGCCTCCCGGGCGGTGTCGTCCGTGCGGCGTTCGGCCCGGGCGGTGGGCACGGGGCCCGGGCCGCGCGGGGCCGGCGGGGTGCTGTGTGCGGATCGAGCGGCGGCGCGGCGCTGCGTTCCGGGGAGCCGGGCGCTCCAGCGCGTGAAGTTCACTGGGTGGAAGCCTCGTGGGGTCGAGGGGCGGGCGGGCCGCCCGGGGGTCGCGTGAGCCAGTCTGGCCGATGGGTCCGACATCCGTCGTCCGTGGTGCGTCGTCCGTCAGACGCCGGGTGGGCGGGAGGAGTTCCGCACCGGGGTCAGGTCGACCCCTTCGGGTCATCGGGGGCGGTGTCCCCCGCCGCTTGTTCGAATGCGGCCCGGGGGTGTTCGAGGGAGCCCAGGGAGACGATCTCCCGGCTGAAGAGCCCGGCGAGGGTCCACTCGGCGAGGACGCGGACCTTGCGGCGGACGGTGGGCACCCCGCGCAGATGGCGGACGCGGTGCAGGAACCAGGCGGGGTAGCCCTTGACCGGGCGTCCCCGGACGTGGGCGACGCCCTTGTGGAGGCCGAGCGAGGCGACGCAGGTCGCGGAGCGGTGGACGTAGTCCTTCAGGGGCCGGCCTTCGAGGGCGGCGGCGATGTTGTCGCCGAGGAGTCGGGCCTGGCGCAGGGCGTGCTGGGCGTGGGGGGCGGTGTGTTCGCCGGGGCGGGTGAGGTCGGGGACGGCGGCGGCGTCGCCGGCGCCCCAGGCGTGGGGTGCGCCGTCGACGGCGAGTCGGGCGGTGCAGGCGAGCCGGCCGGTGTCGGTCAGCGGGAGGTCGGTCGCGGTGAGCAGCGGGTGGGGCGCGGTGCCGGTGGTCCACACGAGGGTGCGGGTGGGCAGCCGTGAGCCGTCGCTGAGGTGGGCGACCCGGTCGGTGCAGCGGGCGAGCCGGGTGTTCAGGCGGACGTCGACCCCGCGGCGGCGCAGTTCGCTGACGGTGTAGGCGCCGAGGTCGGGGGCGACGTCGGCGAGGACCCGGTCGGCCGCTTCGACGAGCACCCACCTCATGTCCTCGGGGCCGACGTTGTGGTAGTGGCGCACCGCGTAGCGGGCCATGTCCTCCAGTTCCGCGAGGGCTTCGACGCCGGCGTACCCGCCGCCGACGAAGACGAAGGTGAGGGCGGCGGCGCGCAGCTCGGGGTCGCGGGTGGAGGAGGCGAGGTCGAGCTGTTCGATGACGTGGTTGCGCAGTCCGATGGCCTCTTCGAGGGTGCGGAAGCCGATGCCGTGTTCGGCGAGCCCGGGCACGGGGAGGGTGCGGGAGACCGTTCCGGGGGCGAGGACGAGTTCGTCGTAGGCGATGGTGGTGGTGCCGGTGCCCTCGTCCGCGGTGGCGAGCGTGCTGACGGTGGCGGTCCGCTTGGCGTGGTCGACGGCGTGCGCCTCGCCGATGACGATGCGGCAGCGGTCGAGGAGCCGGCGGAGCGGGACGACGACGTGCCGGGGGTCGATCGAACCGGCGGCGGCTTCGGGGAGGAGGGGACGGTACGTCATGTAGGGGTCGGGGGTGACCAGGACGATCTCCGTCTCGCCGCGGGCGATGGACGCGGCGAGGTTCCGCTGGAGGCGCAGGGCGGTGTACGTCCCGACGTATCCGCCGCCGATCACGAGGACGCGGACGGCGGGTGTCGGGCCGGGTGGTGTTCCCGGGGCGTTGGCGGCCTTCACCCACCCATGACGCAACGGGCTCCGGAGTTTGTCCACAGCCTGAGCAATTTGTGTGACCGGAATTCGGCGGACCGCGGTGCCCGGGGAACGGGCGGAACCGCCGCCATATCGTTGGGAAACCTCGTGGAGGCGCAGGTCAGTGCGTGGGAGCGGGCCCACGGTCAGCCGCCCATTAGGGGTGCAATCGGGGCGTACTCCGATCGGGGGTCCCTGTGGCGGAACGCGCCCCTTCTGAATCCACCCCTGCTCAACTATGTTCGTGTCACGTCGGAGTGTCGGGGGACACACTCGACGGGCTCACCCACGGGAGCCCGTCCCGCGCGCCAAGTCCCTCCTGCTCCGATCTGCCGACGGCGGGGAGCGTCTCCGGGGGGAGACGTCTTGAATCCGGGGGAACACATATGCATACGCAGAATCAGCAGTGGCCGACCGCACACGGTGTGACGGCCCATGCGGTGCCCGGCGCGACGACCAACGCGCCCGGGCACGACCAGCCCCAGGCGGCGCGTTCCGCGCCCTTGCGGGTGGACGCCCAGCGCAATCTGGAGCACGTGTTGCGTGCCGCGCGCGAGGTGTTCGGGGAGTTGGGGTACGGAGCGCCGATGGAGGACGTGGCGCGCCGGGCCCGGGTGGGGGTCGGCACGGTGTACCGCCGGTTCCCCAGCAAGGACGTGTTGGTGCGCCGGATCGCCGAGGAGGAGACCTCCCGGTTGACGGAGCAGGCGCGGGCCGCGTTGGGGCAGGAGGAGCAGCCGTGGTCGGCCCTGTCGCGTTTCCTGCGCACCTCCGTGGCGTCCGGGGCGGGCCGGCTGTTGCCGCCCCACATGCTGCGGGTGGGGGTGCCCGACGAGGGCGCCGCGCTCGTGGACGGCGTCGAGGGCGTTCCGTCCGGGGAGCCCCGGGTACCGCAGCAGCGGAGCGCCGGGGGCGGTGAGGCGGCGGCCCTCGCGGCGCCGGTGGCCGGCCCGGCCCCGGGCGAGGAGGCCGGTGCGGGCGGAGCCGTGGAGGCGGGCGCGGAGCCCGGTGCGGCGGCCGGGTGGGACGGGGACGCCGGGGTGGACGCCCTGCTCGACGTGGTCGGACGGTTGGTGGAACGGGCCCGCTCCGCGGGTGAGTTGCGGCGTGACGTGACGGTGTCGGACGTGCTGTTGGTGATCGCCACGGCGGCGCCCTCGCTGCCCGATGCGGACCAGCAGGCCGCGGCGTCGGCCCGGCTGCTGGACATCCTGTTGGAGGGACTGCGGTCCCGCCCGTCCTGAGTGCGCGGGGGCGTCGCCCGGGGCCGTGCCGGCTGCCGGGCGACGCCCGTTCCCGTCGGAGGGCCGGGTCCCTTCCGAGATCAATGAGATCAAATCGGCCAAAAGTTCGACCCGCCGGAAAGAGCCCGAATCGGCCACATCGCCGCCAACTTCCTGCACATTACATGCAGTTGCTCGTCGGCGTCTTGAAGTCGATGGCCGGAAAAAGGTGCCTCGGATGAGTGGCTGAGCGAAGTACGCCTCAAGGCCGCCATCCCGGTGTGGCACGCTTGCCCGGTGGTCGTAGAGTGTGCGGGCGGGTGCTTTGCGTGATGGACGTGGACGGACCGGAGGAGCCGAAGGGCCCCGCGACCGGCACAGCCGACGGTTCCCCGGCGCACCAGGTGCCCGGCCAACCGGGCCCGGCCCGCACGGTCGGACCGAAGCCGCCGAGCGCTCCCGACGCACCGCCCGGCACCGGCGGTCCGACGGTCGACCCGCGGACCGCCGTCCCCCAACAGCGGCACCGCCTCGTCCCGCCGCCGCCCGCCCCGGCACCCGGCGGACCGACCGCCGGGGACCCGCCTCCGTCCCCCGGTCTCCCGCCCCCCGACGCCGAGTTGATCGGGCGCATGCGGGCCGGCGACGACTCCGCGTACGAAGCGCTGTACCGCCGGCACGCCCCGGCGGTGCACCGGTACGCGCGCACCTGCTGCCGGGACCGGCACACCGCGGACGACCTGACGGCCGAGGTCTTCGCCCGGATGCTCCAGGCGGTGCGCCGCGGCGCGGGGCCGGAGCACGCCGTGCGGGCGTACCTGCTCACCACGGTCCGCCGGGTCGCCGCGCACTGGACGAAATCCGCCAAACGCGAACAACTCATCGATGACTTCGCCCTCTTCGCCGCGCAGGCGGCCCGCGGCTCCGAGCTGGCGGACGACACCGCCGTCGACGAGGGCGCCGACGTCCGCGCCATGCACGAGGCCGAACGGTCCATGGCCATGCGGGCGTTCCGCAGCCTGCCCGAGCGCTGGCAGGCCGTGCTGTGGCACACCGAGGTCGAGAACGAGTCCCCGAGCGAGGTCGCCACGCTCTTCGGGCTCGACGCCAACGGCACCCGGGTCCTGGCCAGCCGGGCCCGGGAGGGGCTCAAGCAGGCGTACCTCCAGGCCCATGTGAGCACCGCGCTGACCACCAGCGAGGAGTGCGCCCGCTACGCGGACCGGCTCGGCGCGTTCGCCCGCGGCGGCCTGCGGACACGGGCCGAACGGGGCCTGCGCAAGCACCTGGAGGAGTGCGCCAAGTGCCGCATCGCGGCCGGGCAGATCAAGGAGGTCGCCGGCGGCATCCCGGCGGTCGTACCGGTCGCCGTCATCGGTTGGTTCGGCGCCGCCGGCTACGGCAAGGTCGCCGCGCTCGTCGGCGGCGGCACCGCGGCCGGGGCGGCCGGCGGGGGCGCCGCCGCGGGCGGCGGGGCCCGGGGGGCCGGGTGGGCGGGGGGCGCCGGGGGGGGCGGCCGGTGGGGGGCGG
>NZ_JBEOWM010000103.1:0-8044 GCF_040296045.1 Streptomyces sp. NPDC002490
TAACAATCCCCCCCCCACCCACTCAATAAAAACTTTTTTATCAAAAAATACCCCCCCCCCCCCCCGGGGGCCGGGGCGGCGCCCCCCCCCCCCCCCCCCCCCCGGTGGGGGGGGGGGGGGGCCCCCCCCCCCCCCCCCCGCCAGGATCACGGCCCCGGCACCGGCCGCGGGTCCGTTCCGGCCCCGACCTGCTCGGCCAGTCGGCCCATCCGGGCCCGGGCCGCGTCGAGTTGGGCGCGCTCGGCCGCGGCCGGCCCGCCCGCCGCGGCCAGGTCGTCCCACAGGGTGACCAGTTCGTGCCCCAGGGCCAGCCCTTCGGCCGGGCTGCGCAGCGCACGCCAGGCCGCCGCCGCGCTCTGCACGCAGGCGAAGGCCCGCACCGCGTCGTTCCCGCGGCGCCGCACCCGCGCCAACTCCATGGACAGGGCGAACGAGCGGGGTGCATCCCCCGCCAAGTAGGCGATGTAGGCGGCGAGTTCGCGCAGTTGCAGCACCTCGGCGTGTTCTGCGCCCAGGGTGCGCACCGCCGAGGCGATGCTCTGCTCGGCCATGGCCGCCGCCGACTCGATCCGCCCCATCCCCACGGCCTCGTTGATCCGCCGGACGGGTTCGGCGAGCAGCGAGGGGCCGGTGTTCCCCGCGCCCGCCGGCGCGCCCGCCGGCGCGGAGGCCGGGGCCGGGGGAGGGGGTGCGGCCGGCGCGGGCGCGGACCACCCCGGCGGCAGCGGGGGCGCGCCCGGGGCGACCGGCGGGGCGGCAGCGGCGGCGACGGCGGTCACGGGGGCGGGCGTTGCCGGGGCGGATGCCGGGGCCGCAGCGACGGGCGCCGCCGGGGCCGGGGCGACGGGCGCCGCCGAGGGAACCGGCGCGGGCGGCGCCGCGGCGCCCGGGGCGCCGCCGTGGGGCGCGGGGAGCGGGGCGGGGGCGCCGGCGAAGGCGCTGGCCCCGTCCGCGGTGACCAGGATGGGGGTGCGGTAGCCGATCCGTGCGTCGTGGACGGTGGCCGCGACCGGGTGCCCGGTGGCGAGCACCAGCCGGTGCAGATGGTCGAGCACCGCCTCCTGGAGGCTCTGCTCCCCGGTGCCGACGACCGGCAGTCCGCCCACCGTCGCGGCGCCGTCCGCCGTGACGTGCACCTCGATGGGGTGTGCTCCGGGTGCGGGCGACGGCTGCGGCTTGCGTCCGCCGAGACTGAATCTGGACATCGGTCCCCTCACTGGGCGGAAGCGTCGGATCCGTCGGGGCCGCCGGCCCGTGGACGGGCGGAGCCGCCGGGAGGCGTCACGGCCTCGACGACCGCCACGTCGTCCACCCGCCAGGGCGTGCCGGCTGACGAACGTACCAGCTTGACGTAGGCGTGGAGGCGGGGGCCGGGGCCCTTCCACTCGTCCCGGCCGTGGGCCGTGCCGTTCACCACGAGCCAGCGGTGGGCGGTCGTCCCGCTGTCGGCGGGTGCGTGGTCGACGAGTTCGTCGGTCACCTCGACCGTGGTCCAGGCGCGGTGCCGGGCCCACTCGTCCCACCGGGTGCCGGGGCCGCTGGCGGGCCGGTGCTCCCGTTCGGCGGCGGCCCTGCGCCCGGTGAGCCACCGGGCGGCGCGCACCTGGGCGTCCTGGGGGCTGGTGTCGTACGCCGTGTCGTGGCCGTACGCCGTCCGCGCCCATGCCGTGGCGACCTCCCCCGGGTCCCGTTCGTCGACCCCGGTGAGGCGGGGCACCCGGGCGCCGGGTCCCAGCGGGCGGCCCGGCGGCACGGGGGCCTTGGGGGCGACGGAGGCGGGGGCCGGGGTCGACCCCTCGCGGTCCTCCCGCCGGTCGGGCAGCCCGCACCCGGCCAGTAGGACCAGTGCGGTCAGTGCGGTCAACAGGGGGCGCAGCGGCCCGCGGTGCGCCGTCACGCGTCCGCCTCCCTCGGGTGCACGGGTCTCGTCGGTGCGGTCACGTCATCCCCAGCCAGGGCGCGGGGTCCACGTACGTCCCGTCCACCCGCACCTCGAAGTGGGCGTGCGGGCCGGTCGAGAAGCCGGTGGAGCCGACCGCGCCGACCCGCTGCCCGACCCCCACCCGCTGTCCGCGCGCCACGTCGACGGCCGACATGTGGTTGTACGTCGTCTCGATCCGTTTGCCGTCCACGGTGCCGTGCGCGACCACGACCCGGTTGCCGTACCCGGCGGTCCACCCCGCGAACGTCACCTCTCCGCCCAGGGCGGCCAGGAACGGGGTGCCGGCCGGGGCGCCGATGTCGATGCCGGTGTGCAACTTGTAGACGTGCAGGGTCGGGTGCATGCGCATCCCGTAGGGGGAGGTGACCGGGAAGTTCCCGCGCAGCGGCATCGCCATCCGCCGGCCGGGCGGCAGCTCGCCCGCAGCCTCCTCGACGCTCGCGTACTTCGGGATCAGGGACCGGATGCGGGCGAGGTAGCCGCGGGTCTCCGTGTACGGCGGGACCCCGCCGTGCCGTTGCACGGCGCCGGGGCCGGCGTTGTAGGCGGCGAGCGTCAGATCGAGGGTGTCGCCCTTCGCCCGCCCGCGCTGCTTGTACCGCTCCACCTGCCGGGCCAGTGCGCAGTCGTAGGCGCCCTGCGCCATGATCGCGTCCGGTGGGTCGAAGGGCGAGGACCGGCCGTCGCCGTCGGCGTCCTCGCCCCAGGTCGCCCAGGTCCCGGGCATGAACTGGGCGAGCCCCCGGGCGCCGGCGGGGGAGACCGCGTCGGGGTTCCAGTTCGACTCCGCCTCTATCTGGGCGGCGATGACGGCGGGAGTGACCGCCTCGCACAGGGCGCCCGCCTTCAACACCCAGGGCACGTACGCCGGGTCCACCGCACCGTTGCGCAGCGAGCCGCCCGCGCCCTTGCCGTCGCCCCCGCCGGGCGGGCCGCCGCTGACCGCGATCATCGCCCCCAACGGCAGTACCACCAGCGCCAGTACGCCTCCGACGATCCACGAGGCCCGTCCTCCGTTCCCCCCGCTCTTCGACATCCGCTCCCCTCGGCAGCGCTCCCGCGCCCCGTGCCCGCCCTCGCGGCCGTCGGGTGTCACCGGACGCATCCTGCCCGTGCATCACCGCTCGGTCATAAACTCGTCCCAGAGTGTCATGGGTCGCTGTTCCCCGCCCCCGCGTCGGCGAGGATCACCGGGCCGCTCACCGAACACCCCGGAAGGGAGGGGAGTTGAACGTGCCAGTCGATCCGCCGGGCGGACCCGGGATATGGGTCCGCGGGCCGGTCGCCGTCACCGAGACGCCGGCGCCCGCACCGATGGACCCCCAACAGCCGCGCCCCGCGGGGCGGATGGCCTGGGTCGGTGCGCACGGCGGGGCCGGGGTCACCACCCTGGCGCAGGTCTTCGGCGGCGTCGACGCCGGCCGGGCCTTACCGCTCCCCGCCCAAGGCGGCCCTAAGACCGTGGTGTTGGTGGCCCGCACCCACGCCAGCGGGCTACGGGCGGTGTCCCGGGTGCTCGACGCCTTCCGGCGCGGCCAGGAACCGCCCGGGACGACGCTGGCCGCGGTGGTCCTGGTCGCGGACGCCCCCGGCCGGCTGCCCCGGCCGCTCCAACAACGGATCAAGGTCATCGGTTCGGTGGTGCCGGTCCACCGGGTGCCGTGGGTGCCCGCCTGGCGCACCGGGGACCTCACCGTCCCGCCGCCCCGGCAGACCGCGGACCTGGCCGCCCTGATCGCCCAGCCGGACCGAGACCACCCGAGGAGCGGCCGATGAGCGCCGGACTGCTGGCCCACCTGGCGTACGACCCGCCCGCCGAGGTCACCGGTCCGCTGGACCAGGTGCTCGGCTACCTGGCCTGGTTGGTGACGGCGGCCGGAGTGGCGGGCCTGATGTTCGTCGGCACCCGGATGGCCGTCGCGCTGCGCACCGGCGACGGCGAGGAGCACCTGCGGGCCTACCTCCTGGTGCTGGCCGCCTGCGTGATCGGCGCCAGCGCCGGGCCCCTGGTGCAGTTCGTGGGGCTGGACCTCTGGAACACCGAGGGCTGAGCGGCCCGCCACCCGGCCCTTCGGCGCCGACCCGTCCCCGCCCACCGGGCCCGACCCCACCACACCGCGACCCTTGGTCGAAACCACATCGGGGAGAAACCATGATCCAGGCGCTCGCCGCCAAGGCCCACGCCACCGTCGTCCTCGCGGACGGCGACGTGCCCGACCCCAACCGCAACGCCCCCGACGCGCTCACCTCCAAGGTCGACACCGTCCTCGGCATCCTGGCCTGGGCCGGTACCGCGGCGGGCGTCGCGGGCGTGCTCATCACCGGGGCGATGATGGCGCTCTCCGTGCGCCGGGGCGAGGGATCGGAGCACCTGGGCCGGCTCGGCATGGTCCTGGGCGGCTGCGTCCTGGTGGCCACCGCCGGGCCGGTCGTCACGTTCGTCTTCGGCTGACCGGGCCGACCCGCGACCACACCACAGCGTAGGGAAGGAACACGATGGGCAAGCCCGGCCGGCCGCGCGGCGGCAGCGGCGAGTGGGAGCAGCCGTTCTGGCAGCAGCGGGGCTGGATCGTGTCGGCCGGGTTCCTGCTGGCGCTCGCCCTCCTGGCCGGTGTCGTCCTGCTGGCGAGGGGGGACGGGGAGCCGGCGGCGGCGTCGGCGCCCGCACCCTCCGCCCCGGCCACCGCCACCGCCGCCGCGTCCGGTGCCGGCCGGCCGGCCGGCTGCCGCACCGACGACGGCGAGCAGCGCAGACCCGAACGGTCGCCGAAGGACCTGTACTGGAAGGCCAACGGCAGCAACCTGGTGCCCGTGTCGAAGGGTTCGGGCCCACTGAAGTTCGACGGCTCCGTCTGGTACTGCTTCGCCCGCACGCCCACCGGAGCGGTGTTCGCGGCGCACGCCATCGCCGACCACTTCGGGTACGCGGGTTGGCGGGAGGTCGTCGAACGCCAGGTGGTGCCCGGGCCGGGCCGGGACGCGTACGTCGCCGCCCGGAGGAAGGCGAAGGACAAGTCCCCCTCGGACGCGGCGGCCGGGGCGGCCTACGCCGGGTTCTCCGTCCTCTCGTACAGCAGGCGGGAGGCGACGGTCATGTTGCTGGTGGGCGCGCCCGGCGGGGACCGGTACGGCTCCCTGTCGGTCGCGCTGCGCTGGCAGGACGGCGACTGGAAGGTGGTGCCCGACGAGGACGGCGCGGTCTACGGCGGGGGCGCGGCGGTCGACGGCACCGACGGCTTCGTGACCTGGGGGGCCTGATGGCGGACGCCGGGAAGTGCACGGTCGACCCGCTGGCCTGCGCGGGGAAGGACGTCGAGTACCCCTTCGAGAAGGGCGGCGGGGGCGGCGCCGTGCAGGAGTTCGCCGAGGCGATCGGGGTCGCCACCTCGGAGACGCTGAAGGCGCTCAACGGGGTGTGGTTGAAGGTCGACGTGGAGAACCCCAACGGCCCGATCAACGACGTCCACGAGGCGACGGGTTGGCTGGTCGGCTACCTCGCGGTGGCCTGTCTGCTGATCGCCTCCGCGAAGATGGCCCTCGACCGCCGGGGCCAGCCCATGAAGCAGGCGTTCCTCGGCATGTGGCGGGTGCTGCTGGTCGGCGGACTCGCGGTGCCGGTGGTGCAGGCCCTCACCAAGGCGTCCGACGCCTACGCGCAGGACATCTACGAGAAGTCCGACCTCGACGACAAGGCGAACGAGATCCTCGGCGTGATGGGGCTCCAGGCGCCCGGACTGGTGCTGGTCTTCGGGCTGTTGGTGATCCTGTCGTCGGTGGTGCAGATCTGTCTGATGTACCTCCGCATCGGCGTCATGATCGTGCTGGTGGGCACCCTGCCGCTGGCCGCCGTCTCCTCCATGACCGGCTGGGGCGAGGGCTGGTGGAAGAAGCACCTGGGCTGGCTCGCGGCCTGGCTGCTCTACAAACCGGCCGCGGCCCTGATCATCTACTCGGCCACCGCGATGACCGACAACCCCGCGAACGACGGCGCCCTCGACACCACCATCGCCGGCATGGGCATGTTGATCCTGGCCGTCTTCGCCCTGCCCGCCCTGCTCAAGCTGATCGTCCCGGCCACCGTGGCCCTCGGCGGCGTCCCCGGCGCGGCCGTCGCCGCGGGCACCGCCCCCACCGCGGCCAGCGGCGCCGTCAGCATCGCCTCCGGCGGGGTCGGCGGCGGAGCGGCGGCGGGCGGCCGGGCCGCCGGCCCGCAGGGCTCGCCGTCCACGGGGGCCGGCGGCTCCGGCGTGCCCGACCGGGGCCCGGCCCGGTCCGGCGGCGGCACCGCGGGCAGCCGCGGCAGCGGCGGGAGCGGCGGGAGCGCCCCCGCGGGGCCCCGGGCCGCCGGACCCGCCCCGGCCGCGCCCGCCGCCCTCGCACGGGGCGGTGACGCGAGCCGCGCCCCCGACGACCACGGCGCGGCGAAGGGCCACCACCCGTAACCCGCCCGCCCCGAGCCACCGACCACCGAGGCCCCGGCGAAGCACCACCGCGGAAGCCGAAGCCCACGAAGGGAACCCATGTCCTCCGACGCCCTCACGCGTCCCACCTACGGCAACTGGCGCCGTCCCCGCCGCCCCGGCCTCGGCCCGCTCGGCCTGCTCGGCACCGTCATCGCCTTCGGCGGGCTGCTGGTGACGCTGCTGGCCTCGCTGGTCTCCCTGGCCGCCGCGGTCACCGTCCTCGTCCCCGTGGCCCTGCTGCTGGCGCCACTGGCGCTGCGCACCGCGGACGGCCGCAACGTCTACCAGCTCCTCGCCGTGCGCATCGGCTGGATGCGCCGCCGGGCGGGCGGCTCCACCAGCTACGTCGCCGGGCCGCTGTCCCGCCGTCCCGGCGGGAGGTTCCCCCCGCCCGGACTGCTCGCCCGCACCCGGATGCACGAGGGCCGGGACGCCTACGACCGCCCGTTCGGCGTGATCCACCACCCGGGGCGCAACCTGTACACACTGGTCCTGGCCTGCGAACCCGACGGCGGCTCCCTCGTCGACCCGGAACAGGTCGACGTGTGGGTGGCGTCCTGGGGCGACTGGCTGAACCGGCTCGCCCACGAACCCGGCCTGCGGGGCGCCCAGGTCGTGGTGGAGACCGCGCCCGACACCGGCACCCGGCTCGCCGCCGAGGTCCTCCCCCGGATCTCCCCCGACGCCCCCGCCGCGGCCCGCGCCGTGATGGAGGAGGTCGTCCAGCGCTACCCGACCGCCTCCTCCGAGATGCACACCTACATCGCCCTCACCTACGGCCCCACCGGCGGCCCCAAGCGGGACGTCGACGACGTCGTCACCGAGCTGTCGATGCGGCTGCCCGGACTGCTCGCCGGGCTGGTCGCCGCCGGCGGCGGGGCCGCCCACCCGCTCTCCGCCGAACGGATCGCGGAGACCGTGCGGGTGGCCTTCGACCCCGCGGTCGCCCCGGACGTCCTCGGCCTCCGCGCCGAGGACTCCGGCACCGGACTGGAGTGGGCCGACGCCGGCCCCGCGGCCACCGTGGAGACCGTCACCGCCTACCAGCACGACTCGGGCGTCTCCCGCTCCTGGCTGCTGACCCTCGCCCCGCGCGGCACCGTCCGCTCCAGCGTGCTGCGGGGACTGCTGGAGCCGGCGCCCGGCACCCGCCGCAAGCGGGTCTCCCTCGTCTACCGCCCCATCGACCCGGCGACCTCCGCCCGGATCGTGGAGTCCGACCGCCGCGCCGCCCACTTCATGGGCAGCTCCCGCGGCGGCCTCGTCCAGGCCCGCGCCACCTCCGAGATCCGCGCGGCCGAGCAGACCGCCGCGGAGGAGGCCGCCGGTGCCGGACTGGTCGAGTTCTCGCTGATGGTGACCGTCACCGTCGACGAGGAGTCCGGGCTCCGGGACGCCGACATCACCGTCCGCAACCTGCAAGCCTCCTCCCGGGTGTCGATGCGCCCCGCCGACCGGATGCAGGCGTCCGCCTTCGCCTGCACCCTGCCGGTCGGCATCCTGCCCTGGGAGTACACCCTCGTCCCGTACCAGCTGCGGGAGGCGCTGTGAGTTCCCTGAGTCAACCTCTATGCCGCCAGAGGCGTGTCCGGGTCCTGCTTGATCTTGTTGTTGGCGCGGTGGACCTCGGGGTCGTAGC
>NZ_JBEOWM010000104.1:0-7069 GCF_040296045.1 Streptomyces sp. NPDC002490
GTCCGGGTTTTGGTGGGCGGGCCCGGCGCCCGGGTCCGGTATCCCGCCGGGTCGGTCGGGGGGGTGGTGGTGGGGTTTATGGGTGACGGGGGGCCCGCGGGGGTGGGGGGGCCGGGGGGGGCGGGGGGGGGGGGGGGGCCCGGCCGCACGGCTCCGGCGGCCACCACGGCCGACCGCATGCCGGCGCGCCTCGACGGCGGGCGCCGTCACGGTCCCGGGCGCCCGTCCCCGAGCGGCCGAAGCATGTCGAGAGCAGGCGGCGCCTTGTGCCCGGGGCACACGACGGGGGGCAACGAAGAGGGGCGGGAGGGTGCCTCTATGTCGTTCGTCAATCCCATGCTGTCGGTTTTGGGGGTGTCGGTCTCGTTCATGCGGTGAGGGTGACGGTGGGGGTTCGGGACTCGTAGAAGGTGCCGTCTCGGAGCATCGCGAACAGGACGCTGATGCGCTGGCGGGCGAGTCGCAGGAGGGCCTGGGTGTGGGTTTTGCCGCGGGCGCGTTGCTTGTCGTAGTAGGTCCGGGAGGCGGGATCGGCGTTCATGCAGGCGAAGGCGGACAGGAACATGGCCCGTTTGAGCTGCCGGTTTCCGCCTCGGGGTGCGTGTTCGCCATGGATCGAGGTTCCCGACGACTTCGTTGTCGGGGCCAGGCCGGCGTAGGAGGCGAGGTGGGCGGCGGTGGGGAAGCTGCTGCCGTCGCCGACGGTGGTCAACAGCACGGCTGCGGTCCTGACGCCGACTCCCGGCACCGAGGTCAGGACCTGGGAAAGAGGGTGGGCCTCCAGCAGGGTGCTGATCTGGGCTTCCAGCGCCCGGCGCTGTTCGTGGACAGCGCCGAGAGAGCGGGCCAGGGAGGGCACGACGGTGTCGAGGGTGCCGGTTCCGGGCACGATCACGGTCTGCTCGTCCAGGGCGTCGAAGACCTCGTCGGCCAGCCGGGCGGCCATGCGTGGGGCCCTGGGGCGGATGAGTTCGACGAGTCTGCGTCGGCCTGCCTTGCGCAGGGCGGCCGGGGATCCGTATCGCTCAAGGAGCCAGGTGACGGCCTGGTGGTCCAGACGCGGACCGAGGACGCGTTCGAGGCTGGGGTGGAACTGAGTGAGCAGGCCGCGTATCCGGTTGCTGGTGCGGGTGGCCTCGGCGGCAAGGTCCTGGTCGAAGCCGGTCAGGACGGTCAGCTCGGCGGTGATCTCGTCGGTCAGTTCCAGCGAGCGCAAGGTGTGGGGCAGGGTGCGGGCAGCGTCCGCGATCACCGCCGCGTCTCTGGCGTCTGTTTTCGCTTCGCCTGGGTAGAGATCGGCGATCCGCCGCATCGCCAGTCCGGGCAGGTAGGCAACCCGGCAGCCCGCATCCCGGGCAACGGCCAGGGGCAGAGCACCGATCGAGGCCGGCTGGTCCACGACCACCAGGACGGTGCCGAACTTCGCGGTCAGCTTGTCGAACACGGCCCGCAGTTTCGGCTCGCTGTTGGGCAGCTGCTTGTCGAAGACCTTCTTCCCGGCCGGAGTCAGCCCGTGCCCGTGATGGGCCGTCTTGCCGACGTCCAGGCCGAGGAACACGCCCACGTCATCGGTGTCGAACATCGCACCCTTCCCACAAGGGTTGGCAGTGCTGGCCTCGGCAGTGGTGTCGTGCGCGCGCATCCACGTTATGCAGACCTGCCGCCCGCGAGCTGTCCGGCATTGCGCCGGACCGGACGGTGGCCGGACCTCTCATTAGCGTCTGTGACGACACCTCCCGGGCCCGGTGATACCACCCCCCAGGTCATGCCTTCGACAGGGGGACACAGTCATGCCGGGCCCGGAGGCCAGCGGTCCCGTTGCAGGACCGCGAAAAAGATAACGGGGAGGGCCCCCACCCCGTCACCCCTTCACACAAACGACCTGCTTCAGCTTGGCCACCACCTGCACCAGGTCCTGCTGCTGCCCGATGACCTGCTCGATCGGCTTGTAGGCGCTGGGGATCTCGTCCACGACCCCGGCGTCCTTGCGGCACTCGACGCCCCGGGTCTGGTCCGCCAGGTCCTGCACGGAGAACCGCCGCTTGGCCGCGTTGCGGCTCATCCGGCGACCGGCGCCGTGCGAGGCGGAGTTGAACGACTTCTCGTTGCCGAGCCCGCGCACGATGTACGAGCCGGTGCCCATGGAGCCGGGGATGATGCCGTAGTCACCGGAGCCGGCGCGGATGGCGCCCTTGCGGGTGACCAGCAGGTCCATGCCGTCGTACCGCTCCTCGGCCACGTAGTTGTGGTGGCAGGAGATCTCCGGTTCGAAGGCGACCCTGGCCGCGCGGAACTCCTTGCGGACGACGTCCTTCAGCAGCGACATCATCAGCGCGCGGTTGTACTTGGCGTACTCCTGTGCCCAGAAGAGGTCGTTGCGGTAGGCGGCCATCTGCGGGGTGCCGGTGACGAAGACGGCGAGGTCGCGGTCGACGATGCCCTGGTTGTGCGGGAGCGACCGGGCGATGCCGATGTGGTGCTCGGCGAGTTCCTTGCCGATGTTGCGCGAGCCGGAGTGCAGCATCAGCCACACGGAGTCGTCGGTGGCGATGCACACCTCCACGAAGTGGTTGCCGCCGCCGAGCGTCCCCATCTGCTTGACCGCGCGTTCCTGACGGAAGTGCACCGCGTCGGCGATCCCCCCGAACCGGTTCCAGAATCCGTCCCACCCGGCGGTGGCGAACCCGTGGAAGCGGCCCGGGTCGACGGCCTCGTCGTGCATGGCGCGGCCGACCGGGATGGCCTCCTCGATCTTCGTCCGCAGTCGGGACAGGTCGCCGGGGAGGTCGCCGGCGGTCAGCGAGGTGCGGACGGCGGACATGCCGCAGCCGATGTCCACTCCGACCGCTGCGGGACACACGGCGTCCTGCATCGCGATGACCGAACCGACCGTGGCGCCCTTGCCGTAGTGGACGTCCGGCATCACGGCGAGACCCTTGATCCACGGCAGGGTGGCGACGTTCCGGAGCTGCTGCATCGCCCCGTCCTCCACCGTGGTCGGGTCGGCCCACATCCGGATGGGTACCTGGGCGCCCGGAACCTCCACGTACGACATAGCGTCCTCTTTCCCCCATAACCGATAAAAAAGTAGTGAAGCGCAAATAACCGGAGCCAAGGTCACGAAAAGGATGGTGGACCGGCGTTCACGGCCGTGCGTGCGATACACATTGTGTCGGCCGGTCCCTCCCTCACGGCAAGCGATTAAGCCTCCGCAGGGCCCGGCCGCGTTCCCGCGCCCCCGGCGCGCACCGGATCGAGAGGAGCCATCACCGTGCAGCGGAAGGCGTACCCGCCGGGCATCGCCGTGCTCCTCGCGGCGGCCCTGCTCACGGGCTGCACCAGCGGCGCCGACCCGGACGCCGAGCCCGCCGACGCCAAGCAGGGCGGCCCCGGGGCCACCGCGCCGGCCGCCGAACCGGGGCGCCACCGCACCCTGCCCGAGCCCTGCGGGGCCGTGGACCGCGACACGCTCGACTCGCTGCTGCCCGGCGTCAAGGAGCAGCCGGACGAGGAGCAGCGGGAGAAGGCGTACCAGGGCACGGCGACCGCCACCTACGACACCGACCGCAGGGTCGGTTGCCGTTGGAAGGCCGAGTCGGTCGACGCCACCCACCACCTGCTGGTCGACCTGGAACGGGTGGTGTCCTACGACGGCGAGGTCAGCGACGAGGACCGCGCCCAGGAGGTGTACGCGGTGAAGGAGGCCGAGGCGGACCTGCCCGCCCCGACCGCGAGCGTCTCCGAGGAGCCGTCCGGCTCCGCCTCCGCCTCGACGGCGCCCGCCGGCTCCGCCTCTCCGGACGCCACCGGGTCCACCGCCCCGTCCGAGGGGGCGTCGGGTTCGGGCGACCCGTCCGAGGGGGCGGATTCCGTCGAGGACCTGCTGCCCCGGGTGCTGGACGATCTCGGTGACAGCGCCTTCCTCGACGACGCGCTGACCTCCTCGGGCTCCGCCCAGCACCGGGAGGTGACTGTGGTGTTCCGCACGTCCAACGTGGTGGTGACCATCGGGTACGAGGCCCAACCGACCCTCTCCGGTGCGCAGCCCGACAGCAAGGAGATGCAGGACAGCGCGCGCACCCTGGCGTCCCGGTTGGTCGAGCGGCTCAGCGGGTGACCGGCGTCCCCGGTCGGCCGCTCCTTCCGCCACCGGCCCGCCCCTCACCCGTTCGGCGTACCGTGACCCTTCGGACCACGTCCCCGGGCCCACCGATCCACCGCGTCACGAGTGAAGGAACCATGCACCGACCAGCACAGCGACTCACCCGCATCCTCGTCTGCGCGGCCACCGCAACGGTGATCGTCGGCGCGGCCGGCTGCTCCTCCGACTCCGAGGGCGGCGACGCCAAGGAGGGCGGGCCCAGCGCCTCGGCCTCCTCCTCCACCGCGCCGAGCGCCTCCAGCGCGCCGCCGGCCGTGGAGAAGGCGAAGTTCTCGCGGCTGCCCAACGCCTGCGAGGCGCTGCCCAAGAAGGTCCGCGAGGACCTCGTCCCGAACGCCAAGTCCGGCAAGGCCGGTTCGTCGAACGAGGCGGACTCCCGCGGCACCTGCTCGTGGAGCAGCCTCGACAACAACGGGGTGGACGGCTCCCAGTTCCGTTGGCTGACCGTCTCGCTGCTGCGCCTGGACTCGGACCAGTCCCGTGGCTCCGGCGAGGAACTCGCCCGGGAGTACCTGACGAAGCAGGTGACGGACGCCAAGGCGACCGCGGGCGCGAAGAAGCTCACCGCGACCCCGCTGTCGGGGGCGGGCGACGAGGCGCAGACCATCGCCTACGACCTGAAGAAGAAGGAGGGCACCTTCAAGCAGCAGACGGTCGTGGCGCGGGTCGAGAACGTCGTGGTGACGGTGGACTACAACGGCGCCGGCCTCGCGGGGGACGCGACGCCCGGCGCGGACGCCCTCACCAAGGCGGCGCAGCGGGCGGCCAAGGAGGTGGTGTCCGCGGTCGTCGCCGCCAACGACACCGCGGCCGACGCCGCCGAGAAGGACCCGAAGGACGACAAGGGCACCGAGGACGGCAAGGACGCGAAGGACGACAAGGGCGACGCCGGTGAGGGCGCCGGCATGTCCATGTCCCCGTCGAAGTCCTGACCGGTCCGGGCCGACAGGTCCCTCCGAACGGCCCCCGCCGCGCCCGGCGGGGGCCGTCTCCGTCCGCGGGGCGAGCCCGTGGAGCGACGCGGGACGCCCCGCGGCGCCTGCTCCGACGACCGGTCGGCAGCAGTTCCACCAGCCCCTCACCCGCACCTCTGGGCACATGTGTGCGACTCTGTTGCGCGCAACGGCCGTTCTGCGGCAGAGCGAAGCGCAGCACACCCGGGTGGCGCAGGGAGGGGAACGACGGTGGCCCAGCCACTCAAGCTGACGCGGACCCACCGCATCCTCATCGGCGTGGTCATCGCCGGCGCGGTCGTCATCGCGGGCATCGGCTTCGCCGGCTCGTACGCCGCGGTGCGGGAACTCGCCCTCGCCAAGGGCTTCGGGAACTTCAGCTACGTGTTCCCCATCGGCATCGACGCGGGCATCTGCGTGCTGCTCGCGCTCGACCTGCTGCTGACCTGGATCCGCATACCGTTCCCGCTGTTGCGGCAGACGGCGTGGCTGCTGACGCTGGCGACGATCGCGTTCAACGGCGCCGCGGCCTGGCCGGACCCGCTGGGCGTGGGCATGCACTCGGTGATCCCGGTGCTGTTCGTGGTCTCGGTGGAGGCGGCGCGGCACGCCATCGGCCGGATCGCGGACATCACCGCCGACAAGCACATGGAGGGCGTGCGGCTGACCCGGTGGCTGCTGTCGCCGTTGCCGACGTTCCTGTTGTGGCGCCGGATGAAGCTGTGGGAGCTGCGGAGCTACGACCAGGTGATCCGGCTGGAACAGGACCGGTTGGTCTACCAGGCCCGGCTGCGTTCCCGGTTCGGGCGCGCATGGCGCCGCAAGGCCCCGGTGGAGTCGTTGATGCCGCTGCGGCTGGCCCGGTACGGGGTGCCGCTGGCCGAGACGGCGCCGGCGGGGCTCGCGGCGGCCGGCATCGAACCGGCCGTGCTGCCCGCCGCCGAGGTGACCCCGGGCGGGCCGGCCCTCCCGTCCGGTCCGTCCGAACCGGACGGCCGGTCCGGCGCGTCCGGCGCCCCGGTGCTCGAACGGGAGCCGGACCGTCAGCTCGCCGCGGCCCGCAGCGGCTCGGCCGCCCCGGCCGGCCCCGTGCGCCGGGCGCCCGGCGCGGACGCTGCCGAGGGGGGTGCGGGGCCGGAGGGCAGCCCGTGGTTCGCGTCCGGGCAGCAGCAGCCCTACGAGGGCGGTTACGACCCCTCCTACGCACCGGACGAGCAGTACGGACACTGGTGGTCGGAGGACCAGCAGGGGCGGCGGCACCCGGTCGGCGGGGGCCCCGGTCGGGCGGAACCGCCGGTGGACCCGTTCCCGGAGGAGGCGTGGCCGGAGGGTGCCCTACCGGCGCCGCGGAACGTTCCAAAGGACGCGGCGGCGTGGTCCGAACCGCCGCCCGGGTACGTCGTGCCCGAGCCTCCGCGGCCCGGGTTCCGGGTGCCGGCGGGGCCGAACCAGATGCGCCCGCTGGGTCACGGCACCGCTCCGGCCGACCGTGCGGCGGCCCCGGAGGGGCCGGTCGCCGAGGCCGTGGATCGTCCGGACGACCTGACGGAGCTTCCGGAGGTCCCGGAGGCCCCCGAGGCGGCCGACCCGGTGGTGCACGACCCGGCGGCGAACGACCGGCGCCGGCGGACGGAGCGGCGTGGTGGCGGGTTCCCGGAGGGCGTGTCCCGGGAGGACGCCTACTACCAGGTGTTCCGTCAACTGACCAAGGCCCAGGGCGGCATCCCGACCCCGGCGAGCTTCGGCACGGACCTCCGGGCCGCGTACGAGGTCGAGGAGAGCGACACCGCGTTGAAGCGCTACGTCAAGTCCTTCGGGGAGCGCCTCAACGCCGAGCTGACGGAGGACCACATCGCCTGAGAAAGTGTTGGGTAATTGATCAACTGCACGACGTGATCCCCTGGCGGTGATCTTCGTGGGTGGGTGTTCGCGAAGATCACCGGCATGTGTGTCT
>NZ_JBEOWM010000105.1:0-6561 GCF_040296045.1 Streptomyces sp. NPDC002490
AGACACACATGCCGGTGATCTTCGCGAACACCCACCCACGAAGATCACCGCCAGGGGATCACGTCGTGCAGTTGATCAATTACCCAACACTTTCTGAGGCTGGTGTAGACCTCGCCGGTGGGCTGCCAGACGTAGGCTTGGGCTGACTCGTGTGCAGCCGCCGAAGCATGGGCCGTCGCGGGGACGAAGGAGTTCTCGGCGGCCTGGGCGACGGGCGCGGTCAACACGCCGGCCCCGATGAAGGCCGCCGACACCGCTGCGGTGGCGAGGACATTGCGTAACGACATGATGCTGTTCCCTTCTTCGTTCTTGTAGTGGCTCCTGGAAGCGGTCCGTCCCTGCCGTACACGGCAAGGTGGTCCCGTGTGACGGTGCTTGTCCGGGTCTTTGCGTGAGCGGAGGCAGTCGATCTTCAGATGGCGGCTCCACTGCCCGTCCGTGGCGACCTTCCCGCCCTGGCTGATCCATCGTCGCGACGGAACCGCCCAGCGCCTTCCTGGCACCCACAGTCTGGGCTCACGGTGGAGGCTGCGGCCACAGCTGGCGGCTGTCCCGATCACGGATTTCTTGTTCTTGCTGCTCAGGGACCCTGTACGGGACACCCGAGGAGCTTGTCCCGTACAGCCGGACGCTCCACCGTGGCCAGTTTCCTGAGGCGTGGCGGACGTGAACGGGTGGGTCGCGAGCCGGACGCGGTGACCGGTTCCGGTGGCGGATGCGTTGCCGGGGTGCCCGTTGCCGGAGAGCACCGAACCCCGCCAGCACGCCCGCGACCCCGGCGCTGTCGGTATCGCTCTCGTCCTCACCGCCCACAGCACCCTCCACTCCGTCACTTCCACCCGCCGGCCGGCACGCCCCGGGCAACCCCACGTCATCTGGCGGCGGATCGGGGATCACGACATCCTCAACGTCCCCTGACCACCAGCCACCCGGAGCCTGCCGCGATCACGATGTGCTGGGCATCCACCAACTGGCACGACTCGTTGGGCAGCCATGGCCCGCTCCAGCCGCCTCGACCCGCTCGCCGAGAACGCGGTCCTCGCGGTGTGCACGCTCGCCGACGGAGGAGGCTGATCACCCACGGTTCGCGTAGGTCTCAACCCACCGGATCGCGGCGCAGTGCACGTCAGGCTCCGCCGTGTGCACCGGGTTCCTCTACGGACTCGGGCCGGCCCCGGCGGGCGGTTGGGCAGTCGTTTTCGGCAGGCGCCACAGGTCCGGTTCTTCGAGCGGTGACCGTCACGGTCCGTGGACGCGGCGTCGGCGCGGTCTCACGTACATGAACCGCGACGGACTCGGAGAGAGCGGTGCCTCAGTGCATCCTGAGGCCCGGGAGGAGCAAGTAGATTTTCGGGAGGGACAATTGACGGTGCGTCGCTTCGGTGCCGCATCTTGTGATCAAGGTCACCGCACGCCAAGCCGGGTATGAGCGTCACGGGGTGTGTCCGGTAGGGTCTGGGGTGCCCCTTGGGCGTGTGACACCGGGGGCCAAAACATGCACTGACCGGCCCTCTCCTCTTGACCGGATAACGTCAAGGGGTATGGTCTAGACCAAGCATATGCGCGGGAGAGCCCCCACATCGGCTGCCGGTACCCCACCACCGGGCTGCCGTTCAGCTCACCCGCTCGATGACCGCACGCTGCTCCGACGGAACCGCGCGGTGGCGTGCGCCCCCCACGTAGAAGGAGTTGCCATGCCGGGTACCCCTAGGCCGGCCACTGCCCGTACGGCCGTCGTCCCCCTCCTGGCCACGAGCGTGCCGATCCCTACGACGGCGAACGCCCTCCGCTTTTGCTCCCTCCCCTCACCGCTCCACCGGGTGACTCTCACCCACAACCCCATCCAGGCGTGAACACCAGCTGACGTCACGGCAGTTGCCGTCGACGCGACCCGCCCCGGAATCGCCGGAGCGGGTCCGAGCAGCATCCCACCACGCCCCGCGCTCCAGCACTCCCGGGAGTTCCTTCCTCGGACTCCGCTCGGGAGCATCCGCGCGGTGGCACCGGCACCGGCCTCATCGCACCGCGCCCGCGACGGCCGGTTGCCGCGACACCATGTAGACACCGATGGGCAGGAGAGTACTCATGACGGTAGGAAACACCAGCGAGAGCCGGTTCTCCACCTCTCAGCAGCGGGTCCTCACTCGGCGCACCGCAGGAGCTCATGTGCGCCCCCGGTCCACCCGCCAACAGGTCACCCGCGCCGCGGACGGTCTGGCCGTGCGGGTCACGGTCCGCGGGCCGATGCTGCTGCGGTGGTCCGTGGGCCTGGTCTTCCTGTGGTTCGGCATCCTCAAGCTCTTCCCTTCCACCAGCCCGGCGGAAGGGGTGGCCGTTCGTGCCGTGTCCAAGATGACCCTGGGCCTGTTGCCCAAGGACGCCATCGTTCCCCTGCTGGCCCTGATGGAGACGGCGATCGGCATAGGCCTGGTCACCGGGCTGCTGCTGCGCTTGACGCTCGTCGTCTTCTTCGGCCACATGGTCGGGGTCTTCTTCGCCCTCTTCCTCCTCGCGGACGAGATGTGGCAGGGCGGATTCCTCATTCCGACGATGGAGGGGCAGTACATCATCAAGAACGTCGTCCTGATCGTCGCGTGTCTTCTCATCGCCGCGGACGAATGGAACCGTAGCGCTGCGTTCCGGATGCATGGTCGGCAGGACCCCATGGGTCCGCAGTGAGCGACGAAGCAGGAGAGCGGCCGGGCCCGGACGGATTCATCCGTCCGGGCCCGGCCGTGTGCGGATTCAGTGGGCCCCGTCGAGCCTGGCCCGCTGATCGGGGGTCAACTCCAGGTCGAGGGCGGCGAGGCTCTCGTCGAGTTGGGCGACCGAGGAGGCGCCGACCAACGGGACGGCCGGGACCTCCGCTCCGACCATCCAAGACAGCACCACCTGGTTGGCCGTGGCGCCCGTCTCCTTGACCACCTCCGCCAGGGCCGCCAGGCGCACCGGGGTGCCTGCGTGGTCGAAGTCGGGGCCGAGGGGCTTGTCCTCACGGGTGTAGGCGCCGCTGAGCAAGGGGGTGTAGGCGACCAGGGCGAGCGTCGGATCCGCACGGACGTAGCTGAGCACGTCGCCGTCCGCGATCCCGTACGCGCCGTCCTTGGACGAGGCGTCCGGCCGGTCCGTGCGTCGGCGCAGATAGCTGTGGCTGTACTGGAGGACCTCGAAGCCCGGCAGGCCCGCTGCGGCGGCGATGGCCCGGGCCCGTTCGACCTTCCACGCCCAGTGGTTGCTGATGCCCAGGAGTCCGACCGCGCCCTCGGCGACCAGGGCGGCGAACCCCTCGACCGTCTTGATCAGCGGGGTCTTCAGGTCCTCGACGTGGGCGTACAGCAGGGGGAGACGGTCCATGCCGAGTCGTTCACGGCTCTGTTCGGCGGCGATGCGGATGGCCTCGGGCGCCAGCCCCTCCCCGTTCTCGATGAATCCGGTGCCGGGTGCCAGCGGTCGCGCTCCCATCTTCGTGGCGATGGTGATCTCGTCGCCGACTCCCCTGCTGGCCCGCCAGCGGCCCAACAGGAGTTCGCTCTCGCCGCCCTGTCCGCCGGTGTGCCAGTAGGCGTAGTTGTTGGACGTGTCGATGAAGGTGCCGCCGGCTTCGACGTAGCGGTCGAGGATGGCGTAGGACGTCTCCTCGTCGGTGCGGGTGCCGAAGAGCATGGCGCCGAGGCTCAGGACGCTGACCTCGCGGCGGGTGTCGGGGTGGGTGCCGATCTGACGGTACTTCACGGATCTCTCCTGGTTCGGGCCCGCGCCTGGTGGGTGGGGCTGGGAGAGACCCTCCCTGTTGGAGCGCGCTTCAAGTCAAGCGGCTATTCCAGAGGGGGTGAGGGTGTCAGATGCGCCAGGAGCGGATGCGGTCGGCCGCGTCGTAGGTGTCCGCTCCGTGGTCGAGGTCACGGGCCAGGTCTATCAACGCGCCGTAGGGAGGGTCGATCCCCTCGCCCGCGGCGTGCATGTACGCCACGGCGATGCCCGCGCCGAACAGTGCGTTGCGGGCGGGCAGGGGGCGCAGTCGCACGATGGTGTGCATCAACACCGCGGCGCGCCAGGCGTTGTCGACGGTCGCGCCGACCTTGGGGGTGTTGACGCGGTGGCGGCCGACCGCGGCCACGAGGGCGGAGAAGTCGTGGACGGCGGGCTGCTTGGGCATGACCTCCGTCTGGCGTTCCAGGAGCCAGCGGATGTCGATGGAGAGTTCCGCCATCAGGCCGCCCGCCCCGACGCGTCCTGCCGGGCGTCATCGGGGAACGCCTGGTCGAAGGCGTCCGCGTGGTCGCTGACGAAGGAGCGGAAGACCTCCGCGGCGCCCTCCAGCCGCGGGTCGCGCACCGCGGCGTGAGCGGCGCGGGTGATGAGTGCCGTCACCGTGGTTCCTTCCGCTTCGGCCCGCTCCTGGAGCAGGGCGTGAAGTTCGTCGGGAACCCGGATCGTCACTGGCTTCGACATGTCCCGACCGTACCGCACGGGGCCCCCGGCGCGCGGTGCCGCGTGCGCCGGCCACCTACGCTCCGTACCCCGTGGCGGTGTTCGACGTCGGCTCCGACACGGCGTCCCGTACGGCGGAACGGTCCGGGTGGGCGGCGCCGCGCGGCGGTCACGGTGACGCGCCGAGGCGCGGAGGTCCTCGGCGCACGTGCCCTCGCCGAGCCGCCCGGCGAGATCGCGGTGCCGGCTCGGCCGTGTCGCGTCACGACCGGCGTCCGGCCGACGTGGTCGGCGATCCCGAGGAGCACGCGCACCGGCCCTTCGGCCTGCTCCTTCAGGTCGGCGGAGGCCCACGGCGTACCGGGGGTGCGGGGTCGCCGGTCGGGGGTGGTCCTGGTCGGCTCGCGCATCTCGATCGAGATTGGCCGTCCAGTTACGCATTTCACCTTCAGAAGTACCGGGCAGATGCCTCGACTGACTTCCCCCGCCGCTCTATATTGAAGTATCTGGCTAAGCCATTTAGTTGGGTCCGTATGTCGAAGCGTGGGCGGAGAGCCCCGTCGGCCGACGTACCGCTCGCCCCTGTAGCCCGGAGAGCCCTCATGAAACTCACCGAAGCCCTCGACCTGTGCCCCACCGACCTGTTCGTGGACGGCGACTGGCGCCCCGCCACCGACCGTCGCCGGATCGACGTGCACGATCCGGCGACCACGGAAGTCATCGCCTCCGTGGCCTCCGGTGGGGAGGCGGACGCGGTGGCGGCCGTCGAGGCTGCCGCCCGGGCGCTGCCCGGGTGGGCGGCCACTCCCGCACGGGAGCGGTCCACCGTGTTGCGGCGCGCCTACGAGTTGATGACCGAGCGCGCCGACTACTTCGCCACCCTGATCAGCGCCGAGAACGGCAAGGCGTTGACCGACGCGCGGGCCGAAGTCGCCTACGCGGCCGAGTTCTTCCGCTGGTACGCGGAGGAGGCGGTGCGGCTCGCCGGCACCGTTCAGCAGGCTCCGGCGGGCGGGTACCGCATCCTCGTGGACCGGGCGCCCATCGGTGTCGCGGTCCTGGTCACCCCGTGGAACTATCCGGCCGCCATGGCGACCCGGAAGATCGGGCCCGCGCTCGCGGCGGGATGCTCCGTCGTGCTCAAGCCGGCCAGCGACACCCCGCTGACCGCCCTCGCGGTCGCCGCGCTGCTGGCCGAGGCGGGTGCGCCCGCGGGAACCGTCAACGTGGTGCCCGCCGACCGGTCCGGCGCGGTGGTCGGGGCGATGCTCGACCAGCCGGCCGTGCGCAAGCTCTCGTTCACCGGCTCGACCGAGGTCGGGCGCCGGCTGCTGCACAGTGCGGCGGACCGGGTGCTGAGCACCTCCATGGAGTTGGGTGGCAACGCCCCGTTCCTGGTGCTCGCGGACGCGGACCTCGACGCCGCGGTGCGGGGGGCGATGCTCGCGAAGATGCGCAACGGCGGCGAGGCGTGCACGGCGGCCAACCGCTTCTACGTCCACGAGTCCGTGGCCGAGGAGTTCGCGTCCCGGTTCGCCTCCGCCATGGCCTCCCTCACCGTGGGGCCGGGCCTGGAGGAGGAAACCGAGGTCGGGCCGCTGGTCAACGCGGACACCCGGGACAAGGTCGCGGAGTTGGTGGCGGACGCCGTGGCCCGCGGGGCCCGGGTGCGCACCGGCGGCCGGGCCCCGGAGCGCACCGGCTACTACTACGAGCCCACCGTGCTGGACGAGGTGGCACCGGACTCCGCACTGCTGAGCGAGGAGATCTTCGGCCCGGTCGCGCCGATCGTCCGGTTCCGGGACGAGGCGGAGGCCGTCCGGCTGGCCAACTCCACCGAGTACGGCCTGGTCTCGTACGTGTACACCCGCGACCTGCGACGGGGGCTCGCCGTGTCCGGGGAGCTGGAGAGCGGGATGGTCGGGCTGAACCGGGGCATCGTCTCCGACCCCGCGGCACCGTTCGGCGGGGTGAAGCAGAGCGGACTCGGTCGGGAAGGGGGACACGAGGGCATCCTTGAGTACACCGAAGCGAAGCCCCTCCCTCCCCACCGACACCACTGAGACGGGTCGACGGCATCCGGGCTACCCGCCCTCGGGCAGGGACACTTCCGCCGCTCCTGAGTGGCCG
>NZ_JBEOWM010000106.1:0-6020 GCF_040296045.1 Streptomyces sp. NPDC002490
GAACACCCCGGCCACGTGCGCGGCAGCGATCTCACCGATCGAATGCCCCGCCACCACATCCGGCCGCACCCCCCAGGACTCCACCAACCGGAACAGGGCCACCTCAACCGCAAACAACGCCGGCTGCGCAAACTCCGTACGGTCCAGGAGTGCGGCTTCGTCGGACCCTTCGGCGGCGAACATGACCTCCCGCAACGGCCTCGACAACAACGGATCCACCACCCCACACACCTCGTCCAACACCCCCGCAAACACCGGGAACGCCTCCACCAGCCCACGCCCCATACCCAACCGCTGCGCACCCTGACCCGTGAACAGGAACGCGGTCCTTCCGCCCGGGTGGGCGGTGGCGCGGGCGAGATGGGGAGCGGGGGCGTCCTCGACGAGGGCGGTGAGGGCGGTAATGAGGTCGGCGGCGTCGAGGGCGACGACGGCGGCCCGGTGGACCAGGTGGGCGCGGGTGGTCGCGAGGGAGTGGCCGATGTCGACGGGCGACGGGGCTTCGGAGTCTTCCAGGAGGCGGAGCAGGGCGGATGCCTGGTCGCGCAGGGCTTGGGGGTCAGCACCGGAGATCGGCCAGAGCACCGGTGCGGGGGCCGCCCCCCGTGCGGGGCCCTCGTCCTGGGCGCCCACGGCTCCCGGGGCCTGTTCGAGGATGACATGCGCGTTGGTCCCGCTGATGCCGAAGGAGGAGACCGCGGCACGGCGCGGCCTGGTGGCGTCCCAGGGCCTGGGTTCCTCCAACAGCTGGACCCGCCCCGCCGACCAGTCAACCTTCGAGGAAGGTCGGTCCACGTGCAGCGTCTTGGGGAGCACCCCCCGGCGCATCGCCATGACCATCTTGATGACCCCCGCCACCCCCGCCGCGGCTTGGGTGTGGCCGATGTTCGACTTGACGGAGCCGAGCCAGAGGGGATCGTCCGCGGGGCGGTCGCGGCCGTAGGTGGCGAGGAGCGCCTGGGCTTCGATCGGGTCGCCGAGGACGGTGCCGGTGCCGTGCGCCTCCACCACGTCCACCTGGTCGGCCGAGAGCCGGGAGTTCGCCAACGCGGCACGGATGACCCGTTGCTGGGCGGGGCCGTTGGGGGCGGTGAGGCCGTTGCTGGCACCGTCCTGGTTCACCGCGGAGCCCCGCACCACCGCGAGCACCCGATGCCCGTTGCGCCGGGCGTCCGACAACCGCTCCACCACCAGCACGCCCACCCCCTCGGCGAATCCGGTGCCGTCCGCCGCCTCCGCGAAGGACTTGCACCGACCGTCCGCGGCGAGCCCCCGCTGCCTGCTGAAGTCGAGGAACGTTCCCGGCGTGGACATCACGGTGACGCCCGCGACGAGTGCGAGCGAGCACTCGCCGCCCCGCAGTGCCTGGGCGGCCAGGTGGAGCGCCACCAGCGAGGAGGAGCACGCCGTGTCCACCGCGACCGCCGGACCTTCGAAGCCGAAGGTGTACGCGACCCGCCCGGGGACGACGCTCCCGCTGCCGTAGCTGTTGACGTAGTCGTGGTACATCACTCCGGCGAAGACACCGGTGGGGCTGCCGCGTAGCGCCCCCGGGACCAGCCGGGCATTCTCCAACGCCTCCCAGGCGACCTCCAGCAGCAGCCGTTGCTGGGGATCGATCGCCCCGGCCTCCCGTGGCGCCATTCCGAAGAAGACGGGGTCGAAGTCCCCCGCGTCGTGGAGGAACCCACCACGACGGGAGTACGAGGTGCCGTCGTGCTCGGGGTCGGGGTGGTAGAGGGCGTCGAGGTCCCACCCCCGGTCGGTGGGGAACCCGGTGACGGCATCGCCCCCTTCGGAGACCAACCGCCACAGGTCCTCGGGCGAGCGGACCCCGCCGGGGTAGCGGCACGCCATCCCGACGACGGCGAGGGGCTCCCGTGCGGCGGCGGTCAACTTCCGGTTCTGTTCGCGCAGCCGCTCGGTTTCCTTGACCGATGCCCGAAGCGCGTCGACGAGTTTCGCGCCGGCGGGCGCGGGGGGCCGAGCGGCCCGGCCTGAACCACTGGTGGTCTCGGTCATCGCGGTGTCACTTCTCCCACGTCGTGTCGTTGACGTCGTACTCGTCCCGGCCGTCGTATCCGTGGTCTTCTGCCGCGCCGTCGGCCCCGGCGTCCGCGAGGGCCATGCTGATCAGGGCGTCGGCGTCCATGGCGTCGATGGAGGCGGTGGTGGCGTCGCCGGGTTCCGTGCTTCCGCCGTCCTCGGCCGCGGACTCGATGCCCGCGAGTTCGAGCAGGCTCTCCATCAGGCCCGCCTCCCGCAGTCGGGAGAGCGGAATGGCCGCGAGGGCACTGCGGACCAGGGCCTCGGTCGAACCGCCCGCTTCAGCGCCTCGGTCCCGGAGCCCGAGTTCCTCCCACAGGTGTCCTGCCACGGCCCTGGCGCTCGGGTGGTCGAAGATCAGCGCGGCCGGCAGGCGCAGGCCGGTGGCCGTGCCCAGGCCGTTGCGGAACTCCACGGCGGTCAGCGAGTCGAAGCCCAGCTCGTTGAAGGACCGGTCGACGTCGACGGCCTCGGCTCCGACGTGGCCGAGGACTGCCACGACCTGCTCGCGCACCACCTCGACCAGCAGTTCACGCTGTTCCTCGGCGGGTGCTCCGGCGAGCCGGGCGCGCAGGTCGTGGGCAGCGGCGGGCGTCCCCGTGGCGGCCTGGGTGACGCGGCGCCCGGGCGCCGGCCGGACCAGGCCGCGGAAGAGGGCCGGCAGTTCGCCTTCACCGCCCTGCGCCATGGCCCGTACGTCCAACACGACCGGAACGAGGAGCGCGTCGTCGGGGGCGCCGCTGCGCTCCGTACCGAGGACGGCCGCGTCGAGGAGCGCAAGGCCCTGCTCCGCGGTGAGCGCGCCCGCGCCGGAGCGCGCCATGCGCTGGGTGTCGGCGCCGCTCAACCCGCCGGCCATGCCCCCGTCGTCCGCCCACAGGCCCCAGGCCAGGGAGGTCGCCGGCAGCCCTCGGAAGCGTCGGTGCTGGGCCAGGGCGTCGAGGAAGGAGTTGGCAGCCGCGTAGTTGCCCTGTCCGGGAACCCCGAGCGCACCGGCTATGGAGGAGAAGAGCACGAAGGCCGACAGGTCGAGGTCACGCGTCAGCTCGTGCAGGTGCCAGGCGGCGTCGACCTTGGGCCTGAGGACCCTGTCCACGCGCTCCGGGGTCAGCGAGTCGATCACGCCGTCGTCGAGCGCCCCCGCGACGTGCACGACCGCGGTGAGCGGATGCTCGGCGGGGACGGTGGCCAGCAGCTCGGCCAGCCGGGGCCGGTCCGCCGAGTCGCAGGCGGCGAACGTGACGTGCACGCCGCACTCGGTCAACTCCGCGCCCAGCGCGGCGGCACCCGGCGCGTCCTGTCCCCGCCGGCTGGTCAGCAGCAAGCGGCCGACCCCGTGCTCGGCGACCAGGTGCCGCGCGACCAGGGCACCCAGGGCACCGGTGGCGCCGGTCACGAGGACGGTGCCCTCGGCGTCCCACGCCTTCGCCGGGCCGACCGCCGGGACGACGGCGCGGACCCGCGCCAGCCTCGGCACCGTCAGCCTGCCCTCGCGCACGGACAGCTGGGGTTCCCCCGAGCCGACCGCCCCGGGCAGCGCGGTGAGCGAGGCGTCCGCGCCGTCCAGGTCGATCAGCACGATCCGGCCGGGGTTCTCCATCTGCGCGGAGCGCACCAGTCCGCTCACCGTGGCGCCCGCGAGGTCGGCGACCTCCCCGTCGACGGCGGGAACCGCGCCCCGGGTCACCACCACCAGCGTGGACTCGGCGAACCGGTCGTCCGTCAGCCAGGTCTGGAGGTCGGCGAGCGTCCGGTGCGTCAACCCGTGCACGGACGCGACCGTGTCGGGGCCCCCGGGCGCGGCGGCGTCGGCCACGACCGGCAGCACGACGATGCCGGCGTCTCCCGCGTCCCCGATCTCCGGCACCACCATGGCGCTCCCCACCACCGTGGCCAGTGCCTCCGACCACGCGGCGGCAGCGGTGCCGACGACCGCCCACTTCCCGCCGTCGGCCCGAACCGGGGCGGCGGGTAGCCCGACCCAGTCCACGCGGTACAGCGAGTCGATGAACTCGGTCCGTGCTCCGGCCAGTTGTTCTTCGGACATCGGCCGGACGTCCAGGCGCTCCACCGATGCCACCATCTGACCGGCGGCGTCCGTCGCCGCGAGCGACACCGCCCCGGCGCCCAGCGGACGCACCCGCACCCGCAGCACCGTGGCGCCGGTGGCGAACAGCTCGACCCCCGACCAGGCGAACGGCAGCCCGGCCCGTTCCCCCGCGGTGGTCAGCCCGATGGCGTGCAGTGCCGCGTCCAGCACCGCAGGGTGCACACCGAACCCGTCCACCAGCACCCCGTCCGGCAGGGCGACCTCGGCGAACACCTCGTCATCGAGCCGCCACGCGCTCCGCAGACCGCGGAACGCGGGTCCGTACGACAGACCGCCGTCCGCGAACCGCTCGTACACCCCCTCGACCGGCACGGGCACCGCACCGGCCGGAGGCCAGAGCGCGAACTCCGTGCCCTCGGCAGCGGCGGACGCCGTCGCCGCGAGTGTGCCCGACGCGTGCCGCACCCACGGCGCCTCGTCCACGGCTCCCTCCCCACGCGAGTGGATGCTGAAGGCGCGGCGGCCCGAACCGTCCGGAGCCTGCACCACGAGCTGGGTGTGGACGGCACCACGCTCCGGAAGCACGAGCGGCACTTCCAGCGTCATCTCCGTGAGCACCGGGCACCCTGCCCGGTCGCCGGCAGCCAGGGCCATTTCCACGAAGCCGGTGCCGGGGAACAGCACCGTGTCGCCGACCGCGTGGTCGACCAACCAGGGCTGGGCCCGAGTGGAGAGCCGACCGCTGAGGAGCAGACCGTCCGCCTCGGCGAGCACCACGGCCGCCCCGAGCAACGGATGATCGCCACCGCCCGAGGCCGCACCGAACGGGGAGTAGCCGTCGATCCAGTACCGCTGTCGTTGGAAGGGGTAGGTGGGGAGGTCTACGGGCTGGGTGTGGGTGTGGGGGGTGTGGGTGGTCCAGGTGATGGGGTGGCCGTGGGTCCAGAGGTGGGCGAGCGTGGTGAGGGTGTGGTGGGGTTCGGGTGTGGTGCGGTGGAGGAGGGCGTGGGCGTGGGCGTGGGTGTGGTCGGGGAGGAGTGGGGTGGTGAGGGCGGTGAGGGTGGTGTCGGGTCCGATTTCCAGGTAGCGGGTGACACCGTCTTCGATGAGGGTGTGGACGGCGTCGGTGAAGTGGACCGTTTCGTGGATGTGGGTGACCCAGTACTCCGGGCTGGCCAGTTCGGCGGGGTCGGCGTGCGTGCCGGTGACGGTGGAGACGAAGGGGAGGGTGGGTTCGTTGTAGTGGAGGGTGTGGGCGAGTTGGGTGAACTCGTCGAGCATGGGGTTCATGAGGGGCGAGTGGAAGGCGTGGGACACCTTCAGGTAGGTCGCCTTACGGCCCTGGGCCTTGAGGGTGTCGACGATGGTGCCCACGGTGGTGGTGGTGCCTGAGACGACGAGGGAGTTCGGTCCGTTGATCGCGGCGATGGACGCGTCCGTGACCTCGCCGAGGAGAGCCCGCACTTCGTCTTCGGTGGCTTGGACGGCGGCCATGGTGCCGCCTTCGGGGAGGGCTTGCATCAGCCGGCCGCGGGCGGCGACCAGGGCGGCTGCGTCGGCGAGGGAGAACACCCCGGCCACGTGCGCGGCAGCGATCTCACCGATCGAATGCCCCGCCACCACATCCGGACGCACCCCCCAGGACTCCACCAACCGGAACAGCGCCACTTCGACGGCGAACAACGCCGGCTGCGCAAACTCCGTACGATCCAGCAAGGCGGCCTCGTCCGAACCCTCCGCCGCGAACATCACCTCCCGCAGTGGCTTCGGTAGCGATGCGTCGAGATGCCCGCAGACCTCGTCCAACGCATCTGCGAACACCGGGAAGGTCTGCGCGAGTTCGCGTCCCATGCCGAGTCGTTGTGCGCCTTGGCCGGTGAAGAGGAACGCGAGGCGGCCTTCGCTGGTGGTGTCGTGGATGGGG
>NZ_JBEOWM010000107.1:0-5804 GCF_040296045.1 Streptomyces sp. NPDC002490
CCACACAGTCCGCAAAACGGGCATCACGAAATCGAAAGCGGAGAAGTCCACTTCTCCTCGCCCACGCCGCACAGGTTAAAGATCAAGCTAGAACCAGTTGCGCTTTCCGCCGACCTCCGACAGCCACTGGTTGAGGTACGCGGTCCAGTTCGTCTCCCGGAAGTCGTTCAGCCCCACATTGAAGGCCCGGTAGCTGTCACCGCCCTCGCGGAACAGGCCCGGCTTCTTGTCCATCTCCAGGATGACGTCCATCCCGACGCCGTCCGCGACGAAGCTCAGCTCCACCTGGTGCAGCCCGTGGTACTGCTGCGGCGGAAGGAACTCGATCTCCTGGTAGAACGGCAGCTGCTGCCGGGTACCGCGGATGTGTCCCCGTTCCATGTCGGCGTTCTTGAAACGGAACCCGAGCTCTGCGAACGCGTCGAGGATCGCCTGCTGCGCGGGCAGCGGGTGCACGTTGATCGGATCCAGGTCACCGGAATCGACCGCGCGCGCGATCTCCAGCTCCGTCGACACCCCGATGTTCATTCCGCGCAGGTGCTGACCGGCGAAGTGGGTGATCGGCGTCTCCCACGGGATCTCCAACCCGAACTGGACCGCGTGCACCGCACCGGCCTGGAGCTCGAACGCCCCGCCGAGCCGCTGCTTGGAGAACTCGATGTCCTGGTGGTACTCCTGGTCCCCGCTCTCCACCTCGACCTTGGCCTGCAACCCGACCGAGAGCGCCTCGATCTTCTGGTTCACCGAACCGCCCTGGATGCGGACCTCGCCCTGCACCACCCCGCCGGGAACCACGTTCACCTCGTTGAGCACCGTCTCGACCGAGGCGCCGCCGGCCCCCAGGCTCGCAAGCAGCTTCTTGAACCCCATGACTCTCCCTCCAGGCCCAGAGCCTGTGCTGGTTGATCCTCGCCCCATAGGAACGCGCGCCGACCGGAGTCGGTTCCGGGGTTCGCCCCGGCCCGCTCCCGCCGCACGATCACTGCACTACGCTCGGAACGCATGACCGAGCCCCCCGACCGTATGCCGTTGCCCCGGGACTTCTTCGACCGCCCCGTGCTGGAGGTCGCCCCCGACCTGCTCGGTCGCCTCCTGGTGCGGAACTCGCCCACCGGTCCGATCGTGCTCCGGCTCACCGAGGTCGAGGCGTACGCGGGGACCATCGACCCCGGTTCCCACGCCTACCGCGGCCTCACCGCCCGGAACGCCGTGATGTTCGGCCCGCCCGGGCATGTGTACGTGTACTTCACCTACGGCATGTCAAGGCAGTCAGCATGAACGTCGATCTCCTCGCCCACCCTGCCGAAGAAGTCGCCCCCAGGCTGCTCGGTAGCGTCCTCACCTGCAAGACCCCCGAGGGGAACGTGAGCATCGTCATCACGGAGACCGAGGCGTACTCCGGTACGGCTGACCCAGCCTCCCACGCCTACGGGGGCCGTACCGCCCGCAACGCCACCATGTTCGGGCCCGCAGGACACCTCTACGTCTACCGCTCCCACGGTCTCCACTGGTGCGCCAACGTCGTCACCGGGACGGACGGCATCGCCTCGGGTGTCCTCATCCGGGCAGGCAGGGTCATCGAGGGGGAAGACCTGGCACGCAAGCGGCGAGGGGAGAGGGTCGAGAGTCCACGTCTCGCCCGAGGTCCGGGGAACCTCGGCCAGGCACTCGGCATCACGGCAGAGCACAACGGTGCAGACCTCCTGACAGGCACCTTGGTCGTGCTGTCCGAGGGCGAGCTGGTACCCGATGCGCTCATCCGGGTTGGCCCGCGGGTGGGTGTGAGTAAAGCCCACGACTGGCAGCACCGCTTTTACCTCGCCGGTGATCCAACGGTCTCGGCGTACCGACTCAGCCCGAGAGTCAAACCGCCCGCTGAGGCCTGAGCCGCTGTGCGCCTCTCTCGCGGCTCGGCGGTGAGTCGGCGCGGAAGCGGGGTCGGAAGATGTGTGATCGTTCGCGAGCGCGGCGCGTGACGCGTTCCTGGCCGGTCGAGTGACTATCGACGGGCGCACCACATGGGAGGGCTCCCTGAACGGGGTCCTCCCTCCTTCGGGCAAGATCCCTCGGCCAGGTCGCCGCCGTCGTTCCTGACCGCACGAGACCGAGTCCAGGCCCGAAGGCTTGGGCGTCCACCTGTGAAGAGAGACCGCGCCATCCGTGCGGTCCACCCCCGCAACGAAAGGGAGGCACATGTCCCGCCATCCGGCGGGGGTCACTGGCGCATCCGTGTGCGCCTCACAGGAAGGAGCCACACTCGGTGGCTATCAGATTCGGCCATGACCGCCCGTGGGGCGGAGTCTCCCAGCACGAGTACCGGCGCATGGCGCAGCACTCCGGACCCCCGCTCGCCGCACTGCTGGGCAAGGAGGGCAAGCCACTGCCGTCGCAGTAAGTGTTGAGCGGTTCTCATCGAAGGTTGAGTGCCTGTGACGCCGAGGACCGCGTGTGCGGTCTAGAAATAGGAAGCGATGAGGTCCCGGTCCACCGTGATGGTGCCGCGGTCCAGCGGGGGCAGCCCCAGGTGGTCACTGATCAGTCGGGTCAGCTGCTCCTCGTAGTTCCAGTCCTCGCGGTCCAACCCGGCGGCCGTGATGAGGGATGCCAGCTCGTTCGGCCAGTACTCCCCGATGTAGTCGGGGTCCTCGTAGTCGATGCAGGACAAAGCCCGACCGTCCCTGTAGTGGTACGCCTTGGGGCCGTGCGCCTTGGCGATGCAGGGGTTGGGCTCGAACAACACCAGTTCGGACCCGAGAGGGCACAGTTTGCGGTAGTCGATCGGGTCGAAGTCGTCGCGAGACGGGTTGTGCATCGGGTGCACGATCACCCCCCACTTGCCGGGGGCAACGTCGCCGCCGTGGGCGAACGGCGGCCGATGCTGCGCGATCAGCCCTTCCACCATGTCGGTCAGGCCGACGCCCTTGAAGTACACCAGGACGGTTTCGTCCTCATACCGCTTCTCTTCCACCCATGAGATGACGCCACTTTCGATCCAACCTGTCATGCCCCGCACCGTAACCGGCACCACTGACACATCTCACCCCCAGGCCAACTCGAACGCTCGCTGCCCCAAACGCAGCACCCAGTGGGCACTCAGCGCACCTCTGGTCTGTGTTGCTCGCCGTCCCTCAGTGCGCCGGGGGTCTATCCGGCTCGGCCCGTACGACCGTGGCGAACGACGTGCAGAGCCGCCGGAAGCCACGATGGTGGCTCACGCCGGTATGGCTCTTGCACTCGATGCCGACCGCCGCACCGTCCGTCGACGGCTCCGCCTTCCACTTGCAGTGCAGGCACTCCGCTTCATAGGTCACGCCCGGGCGTGTCAGCGATCTTGTGTAAGTCGTCTGGTGCCATTGGATGCTGAGCCGGTCCTCGAAGAAGACTGGGGGAGAGGGGCGCACAGAGGCTCTGAAAGATGTTTGGTTCTTCCTCGCCGAGCATGACGAAGGGCCCCCGACTCTCGTCAGACAGGGCCCGTGCCCACTGAGTGCCGCCGGCCGGCTCGACTCTCCGTGGTCGGATCTCAGGGGTTCCGGTACGTGATCCGGCAGTGCTCGGCCTTGAAGCCTCGGACCCCTCGACCGCGCGGCATCAGCACCACTCGCTCGCAGACCTGCATGACGACGGTCCGCACGTAGTCGATGCGGTCGGGGTCCTCGTAGTCCAGTTCTTCCCACAGATACTCGACGTCCCCCAGGTCGACACGTACCCGCTTCGCTGCCAGGTCCGCAAGCTCGGTCCGGATCTTCGCCAGGTCGGCATCACACCTGCCGATGCCTGCGCGCATGGTCGATGCGTCGATGTCCCCTACGGCGAACATCTCCGCCAGGGCGGTACGCCTCTCGGATGTGGCCACCTCCTCGGCCAGTAGCTCGGCTTCGCGCTCCTCGTCTGCGGCATCAGTGGCCGGAGCCTGGTTGCACTCCTCGGCTCGGGAGATGACCTGCCGGACCACGTAGGAGTCGAGCGGGTCTGCTGGGCAGGTGATGCACCGGCCACCCGAACAGGTATAGATGCGGTACCGCTCGCCTGCCGCGTCCTTCCGGCTCCATCCCTGCGTCACGACGGCCTGACACTTCGAGCAGCGGACCACGCCGGACAACAGAGCCTTGCGCTTCCCTCCGCCGCCCGTGTTGCGCTCAGGGTCGCTCAGGTGGCGTACCAGTGCCCGGAACATGCCCTCGGAGACGATCGGCTCCCAGTTGCCTGTGCCGGTCTCCTCGGTCACCCGCACGCGTCGCCCATCCGACTTCTCGACCCACTGGGAGTACGTCTGGATGCCCGCGTTCCTCGGCTTCAAGAGGACGCCCCGGAGGTTCGAGCTACGCCACTCCTTGCCGTGCGGCGAGAGCAGCTCACGAGCGTTCCAGTCCTTCGCGATGGACCACAGCGAGGCACCGGCCAGGACATCCCGGTACGCCTGGCGCAGGGCTTCCGCCTCCTCATCGCGATGCGTGCCGTCGCGCTCGAAGCCGAAGGGGCGAGTGCTCCAGAAGGGCCTGCCCGACTCCCTGCGGCGCTGATGACCGAGCACCTGACGCTCTACTCGCATCTCGGTTTCGTTCTCGGCTACCGCAGCACCGATGCGAGCAGCCAGACGACCCGAAGGGGTTGCCAAGTCCAGGACTCCCTGAGCCTGTGCGGCGGCCAGATGAACGCCGGTCTCCTCGGCCAGGTCCACCAACTCGACCAGGTCTCGTGTCGTGCGGTAGAGGCGGTCGTAGTGCCTGGCTACGACTACATCAGCCGTACCCGTACGAACCAGCTCGACCACGCGCCTCCAGCCTTTACCGCGAGCCGACACCTTGCGGCCCTCAACGACGCGGAACTTCGACGCCGAAGAGTCCTTCTCTGTGATGACCTCGACAACCGTCCAGCCGTTCCGGTCGCACAGTTCCTGGCTCAGTGCAACCTGTTGCGTGAGGTTCCCACTCTTGGACTCCTCGCCCCTCGGGGTCGGGCTGAGCCTGGCGTAGATGATCGCTCGCACCTGTTTTTCTCTCCTGCTTGTCGTCGCCTTGCCGATGATGACGCAACGACATACATGTTCAGTGGGTTACCTACAGCATGTGGCACTGCATGAACCTCGGCCCCGAGGGCTTCGCGAGCGGGGTGCTCCTGCGCGCGGGACAGATCACGGAAGGCGCGGAGCTGGCTCGCAAACGTCGACTCTCGGCCCGAAGCGACAAGGAATTGGCCAAAGGGCCGGCGCGTCTGGCCGCCGCCCTGGACGTCGACCGGACCCTCGACGGAGCCGACGCCTGCCGGTGGTCCCGCCGCCACCCTTCCGGTGTTGCACGGCACGCCCGTCCCGCCCGAGCAGGTGCGCACCGGCCCTCGGACCGGAGTGTCCGGCCCGGGCGGAGTGCACCCCTGGCGCTTCTGGATCGACGGTGACCCCACGGTCAGCCCCTACCGGGCCCACGCCCCCCGCGCCCGCCGAGCTTGACTCCCCTCCGGCCGGTCCGTAATGTAGCCGAAGCCGCTTTGCGCCGGTCGACGTTCAGTCACCGTCCGGAGGCGGCCCACCACTACCGACAACGAGCCCGCGAGGGCCCCTTTTCTGCATGCCGATTTTCGACCCTGTGAGCTCGATTATGTGCCTTCAGGGAAGTCGGTTAACGTAGTGGACATCGAAAAGCCGAAAGGCTCGGAGATGAAAGCAGGACCCCGCTGACTGGGGGTCGGACACCGAAAAGGGTCTGGTAGAGTCGGAACCGCCGGAAAGGAAAGCGAGCGAATCGCTCTTCTGGAAAGCACCGAGGAAATCGGATCGGGAAACGGTCTGATAGAGTCGGAAACAC
>NZ_JBEOWM010000108.1:0-5183 GCF_040296045.1 Streptomyces sp. NPDC002490
GGTGAGGTGGAGTTGCGGGGTTTGGCGGGGGCGTGGGTGGAGGTGCTGGGTGGGTTGGTGCGGCATGTGGTGGAGGAGTCGGGTGGGGGGTTCACTCCGTCGGACTTTCCGTTGGTGGGCTTGGGGCAGGGTGCGGTGGAGGAGTTGGAGGCGGCCGTTCCCGGTTTGGTGGACGTGTGGCCGTTGTCGCCGTTGCAGGAAGGGTTGCTGTTCCACGCCCGGTACGACGAGACCGGCCACGACGCCTACGTCGGACAGTGGCACCTCGACCTCGAAGGCGATCTCGACCCGGCCGTGCTGCGCCGCTCCTGGCAGGCGCTGCTGGACCGGCACGCCAACCTCCGGACCGGATTCCGGCACGTGACGGGCCGTGAGAGCCCGGTGCAGGTGGTCGCGGCGCAGGTGACGCCGCCCTGGCGGGAGGTCGACCTGTCGGGGTTGCCCGACCCGGACGCCGAGGTGCGCGGACTTGCCGCGGAGGAGAAGGCGACCCGCTTCGACCTGACCAGGCCCCCGGCCCTGAGGCTCCTCCTCGCCACGCTGGACGACCGGCGCCACCGACTGCTGATGACCTCGCACCACATCCTGATGGACGGTTGGTCGCTGCCGGTCCTCTTCGAGGAGCTGTCCCTGACCTACGCCGCCGGGGGCGACGCCTCGGGGTTGCCGCCCGTCGCCCCGTACCGGGACTACCTGGCCTGGCTGGCCGTCCAGGACCGGGACGCCGCCCGCGCGGCCTGGCGCGAACACCTCACCGGAGTCGACGGACCCACCCTGGTGGCCGCCCGGGACGGCGGCGGCCGACACCCCGTCGCCCATGCCGTCGCCCACACCGACGAAGCCCTCACCCTGGGGCTGCACCACACCGCCCGGGCACACGGCCTGACCCTGAACAACCTGGTCCAGGGCGCCTGGGCGGTCCTCCTCGGCAGCCTGACCGACCGCGACGACGTCGTCTTCGGCACCACCGTCGCCTCTCGCCCCGCGGAACTGCCCGGCGTCGAGCGGATGCTCGGACTGTTCATCAACACCGTCCCCGTCCGGGCGCACCTGCCCGCCGAACGGAGCGTCGCGGACCTGCTCGCCCGGCTGGGCCGGCAACAGACCCGACTGCTGGACCACCACCACCTCGGACTCGCGGAGATCCAACGCGTCGCCGGGCCCGGGGCGTCCTTCGACACCCTCGTCGTCCACCAGAACTACCCCCACGACCCCGAGGCCGCCGCCGCGCCGCCCGGGGGACTCCCGGTGACCGCGATCGGCAACGAGGAGGCCACCCACTACCCGCTCACCCTGATCGCCACGCCCGGCCGGGAACTCGAACTGCGCCTGGAGTACCGCACCGACGTCCTCGACGAGGCTGCCGCCCGCACCACGGTGACCCGGCTCGCCCGGCTGCTGGAACAGTTCACCGCCGACCCCACGGCCCGGCTCGGCAACCTCGACCTGCTGACACCCGAGGAACGGCACCGGCTCCCGGCCCGCGGCACCGGCCCCGTACGCCCCCTGCCGAACGCCCTGGTGCCCGAGATGATCGCGGCCGCCGCCGCCCGCACCCCCGACCGGGCGGCGGTCGTCACCCGGGACGCCACCCTCACCCACGCCCAACTGGACCGCCGGGCCAACCAGGTGGCCCACCACCTCATCGCCGCGGGCATCGGCCCCGAAGACCTGGTGGGGGTGGCACTCGAACGGTCGGCGGACCTGATCACGGTGCTCCTCGGGGTCCTCAAGGCAGGCGCCGCCTACCTCCCCATCGACCCCGGCTACCCCGCCGAACGGGTCGCGTTCATGCTGGACGACGCCCGCCCCGCCCTCCTGATCTGCGCCTCCGACAGCGAGCAGCACACCGAAGGACGCGCCCGGCTCCCGTGGGACGACCCCGACCTGATCGCCGAACTCGCGACCCGACCCGCCACCCCACCCACCGACACCGACCGGATCAGGCCGCTGCGGCCCGCCCACCCGGCCTACGTGATCTACACCTCCGGCTCCACCGGCACGCCCAAGGGCGTCACCGTGCCCCACCTCGGCTTCGCCAACTACGTGGCCTGGCGCGTCGACGCCTACGGCTGGGGACCCGGCGACCGCGTCCTCCAGTTCGCCTCGGTCTCCTTCGACACCTCCGTCTCCGAGATCTACCCGACCCTCGCCGGCGGCGCCACCCTCTGCCTCGCCCGCCGCGACGGCGAGCTGGTGCACGAACTGGAAACCCTCGACGTCAACGCCGTCACCTTCACCCCCAGCGTCCTGGAGACCCTCACCGCCGACGATCCCGCCGCCCGGCGGGCCCTCGACCGCATCGAGCACATCGTCACCGCCGGCGAGGAGTGCCCGCCCGAAGCGGTCCGCCGCTGGGCCCCCGGCCGCGCCTTCCACAACGAGTACGGGCCCACCGAGGCCACCGTCGACGTCACCAGTTGGACGGCACCCGACCCGCTCCCCGACGAGGTGCCGCTCGGCCCGCCGCTCGCCAACGTCCGCGTCCACGTCCTCGACCGCCACCTACGGCCCGTACCACCCGGCACCGACGGCGAACTGTACGTCGCCGGAGCCGGCGTCACCCGCGGCTACCTCCACCGCCCCCGACTCACCGCCGGGCGCTTCACCGCCTGCCCGTTCGGCCCGCCCGGCGCGCGCATGTACCGCACCGGCGACCTGGCCCGGTGGACCACCGACGGCCGACTGCTCTTCGCCGGCCGCGGCGACGACCAGGTGAAGATCCGCGGCATCCGCGTCGAACCCGGCGAGATCGAGGCCGTCCTCACCGCCCACCCCACCGTCGCCCGCGCCGCCGTCATCGCCCGCACCGACCGACAGGGCCCCCGGAACACCACCCGCCTCGTCGCCTACGTCGTCCCCGCACCCCCGCACTCCCGGCCCGCCGACATCGACCCCACGGCACTGCGCGACCTGGTCGCCGCCCGACTGCCCGAGCACATGGTCCCCGCCGTGATCGTCCCGCTGGACGCCCTCCCCGTCACCGCCAACGGCAAACTGGACCGGGCCGCCCTCCCCGCACCCGCATTCCTCGGACACGCCGGCCGGACCCCCGCGACCGCCGCCGAAGAGACCCTCTGCACCCTGTTCGACGACGTCCTCGGCCGCACCGGAACGGGCCCCGACGAGTCCTTCTTCGAACTCGGCGGCGACTCCATCATGTCGATGCTCCTCGTCACCGGCGCCCGCCGCGCAGGACTGGCCCTCACCACCCGACTCGTCTTCGAACAGAAGACCCCCGCCGCCCTCGCCCGCCACACCGCCCCCCTCGACGCCGACCCGTCGCCCCGCACCACCGCCGCACCGGAGACCGACGACCCCCTCGGCACCGTCCCGCTGACCCCCGTCATGCGCGAACTGGCCGAACGCGCCGGACCCACCGCCCTCACCGGCACCTTCACCCAGTCCATGGTGGTGCGCACACCCGCCGGACTCGACCTCCCACGACTGACCGCCGCCGTCCAAGCACTCCTCGACCACCACGACGTCCTCCGCGCCCGCCTCGCACTCGACGGGGACGCCCCCCGCCACCTCACCGTCCCGGCGGAGGGCAGCGCCCCCACCGCCGAGGACCTCGTCCAACGGTCCACCACCCGGCACCTACCGACCGCGCTGCGCCGGGCCGTCGCATCCCTCGCCCCCGAGAACGGCACGACGACCCGGTTCGTCTGGTTCGACGCCGGCCCACGCACCCCCGGCAAACTCCTCATCGTCGCCCACCACCTCGTCATCGACGGGGTCTCCTGGCGCGTGCTCCTCCCCGACCTCGCCGCCGCGTACGAGGCGCTGGAAGCCGGACGCCCGGTGACCCTCCCGCCCCGGGGCACCTCCTTCCGCGCCTTCGCCCGCTTCCTGGAACGGGAAGCCCTCGCTAGGGAACCCGAACTCCCCGCATGGCTCGCCATCCTCGACGGACCCTCACCGACCATCGGGGACCGCCCGCTCGACCCCACCACCGACACCGTCGCCGCCGGCGTGACCACGGCCGCCCTGACCCTGCCCGCACCCGTCACCACCGACCTCCTCACCCGAGCCCCCGGCACCTACTACGCCACCGTGGTCGACGTCCTGCTCGCCGGCCTCGTCGGCGCCGTCACCGAATGGCAGCACGCCCGCGGCCGGAGCACCGCCCACGGCATCCTGATCGACATCGAGGGCCACGGCCGCTCACCACGCCCCCAAGACCCCCGCACCGGCGACCTCGACCTGACCCGCACCATCGGCTGGCTCACCAGCTCCCATCCGGTGCGCCTGGGCCCCGGCACCGAGGACCACCCCGGAATCCGCGCCGGCGGCCCCGCGGCCGGCCTCCTGATCAAACAGGTCAAGGAACAGCTCCGGGCCGTCCCCGGCGACGGACTGGGCCACGGTCTGCTGCGCCACCTCAACCCGACCACCGCCCCCGCCCTGGCCCGAACCCCCGTCCCCCAGATCGGCTTCAATTACCTGGGCAGGTTCGCCGCCGGAGATCGTCAGTTGGACGCCCATGACATCGCCGGCACCAACTGGCAGCCTGAGGGGCACGAAGTCCTGGGCGGCACGGCGGACGTCCGGATGACCGCCACGCACGCACTCGAAGCCGGTGGCCTGGTCCGCGACCTGCCCGGCGGGCCGGAACTGACGCTCACCCTGGCCTGCCCCGTCGGACTGCTCGCCCCGCCCGCGCTCCAGGCCCTGGTCAACGGCTGGGCCGCGATGCTCACCGGCCTCGCGGCGCACACCACCGGCCCGCACCCCGTCCTCAGCGGCCACACCCCGTCCGACTTCACCATGGTGGCCCTCGCACAGGACGAGATCGACGAATTCCAGATCAAGCTCTCCGGCGAGAAGGAGTGAGTGACGCAGTGAGCCAGGTGCGCATCGAAGACGTGTGGCCGCTGTCCCCGCTTCAGGAAGGTCTCCTCTTCCACGCCGGCTACGACGAGCAGGGCCCCGACGTCTACGTCCTCCAGGGGGCGATGGAGATCCGGGGCGACCTCGACACCGCGCTGCTCCGCACCTCCTGGCAGGCCCTGTTGGACCGGCACGCGGCCCTGCGCGCCTGCTTCCAGCGGCGCGCCAACGGCGAACCCGTCCAAGTGATTGCGGCGGGTGTGGAGTTGCCGTGGCGTGAGGTGGATTTGGTGGGGTTGTCGGTGGGTGAGGTGGGTGTTGAGGTGGGTCGGTTGCGGGGTGAGGAGCGG
>NZ_JBEOWM010000109.1:0-5089 GCF_040296045.1 Streptomyces sp. NPDC002490
TGAGGGGTATGTGCGGGGGGTGCCGGTCGACTGGTCGGGGATGTTCCCGGGGGGCCGGCGGGTCGAACTGCCCACCTACGCCTTCCAACACCGGCGCTACTGGCTCGACGTACCGACCACCAGTTGGGACGTCTCCTCCGCGGGCCTCGCCACCACCGGCCACCCGCTGCTCGGCGCCTCGATGGAAGCCGCCGACTCCGGTGAACTGCTGCTCAGCGGAAAGGTGTCGTTGCACACCCATCCCTGGCTCGCCGACCACGCGGTGTCCGGCGTCGTGCTGTTCCCCGGCACGGCCCTGCTGGAACTGGCGCTGCGGGCCGCCGCCGAGGCGTGCTGCCCCGTGGTGGAGGAACTCACCCTCCGGTCCGCGCTGGTGCTGCCGGAGGAGGGTTCCGTCCTCTTGCAGGTGCGGGTCGGCGCCTTCGACGAGGACGGTCGCCGACCGCTGAGCGTGTTCGCCCGCAGCAGCCGGGACGACCCGGACCAGACCTGGACCGAGCACGCGACCGGCACCCTCACGTCCCGGCCCGCCGCGGACGGAGCCGGAACCGGCATGCTGAGCTGGCCACCAGCCGGTGCCGAACCGGTGGACACGGACGACCTGTACCAACGCTTCGCCGAGGCCGGCTACCACTACGGTCCCGCCTTCCGCGGCATTCGATCCGCATGGCTCCGCGGGGGCGAGGTCTTCGCCGACGTGGTGCTCCCGCAGCCGCAACACGCCGACGCAGCCGGCTGCGCCCTGCATCCCGCACTGCTGGACGCGGCCCTCCAGACCGCCGCGCTCCTACCCGAGCAGGACGGCCGGGCCCGACTGCCGTTCAGCTGGGCCGGGGTGACCAGCCGGATGACCGGCGCCACCACCCTGCGCGTGCGGCTCACCGCCGACGCCGCGGACACGGTGACCCTCGCCGTTCACGACCTGGCCGGTCAGCAGGTGCTCACCGTGGACTCCCTGACCCTGCGGCCGCCGGCCGCCGGCGGGCCGCTCCCCACCACCGCCCACGCCGACCTGCTGTTCCGCCTGGACTGGACACCGGCCACCGCCCCCGCCGAGGGCTCCGTTCCCACCTGGGCGGCCCTGGGCGACGCCGTCCCCGGTGCGGAACGCTGGGAGGACCTCGACGCCCTGGGCAGTGCCCTCGGCTCGGGCGCCCCCCTCCCCCGTGCGGTCGTCGCGAGGGTGGCGACCACCGGTTCGGCCGACCCCTCCGACCGGGTCCGCGCCACGGCCCGGGCCGGCCTCGCCCTGGTCCAGCAGTGGCTCGACGACGAGCGGTTCGCCGAGGCCACCCTGGTCCTGCTCACCGGGGACGCGGTCCGGACCCGGCCGACCGACCGCCCCGTCGACCTCGCCCAGTCCGCCCTGTGGGGGTTGGTGCGCAGTGCGCAGACCGAGCACCCCGACCGCTTCGTGCTGATCGACCTGGACCGGGGGGACGCATCGGCCGACGTCCTGCCGGCTGCCCTGGCCGGCGGCGAACCGCAACTCGCGGTACGGGCCGGGCAACTGCTCCTGCCCCGACTCGCCCGCGGCGAACGGCCGGACGGAACGCTGCCCCCACCGCCCGCCGAGCCGGCGTGGCGGCTCGCCACCGACGGCCGGGGCTCCCCGGAGGACGTCGCGCCCGTTCCCGCACCCGAGGTACTGGCCCCGTTGGCCAAGGGCGAGGTGCGGATCGCGGTGCGGGCCGCCGGGCTGAACTTCCACGACGTCATCGCCACCCTCGGCCTGGACCCGGACCCCGAGCAACAGGGCTTGGGCAGCGAGGGGGCCGGAACCGTCATCGAGGTCGGGCCCGGCGTGGACGACCTGGCACCCGGCGACCGGGTGATGGGGATCTTCCCGGGCGCCTTCGGCCCGGTGGCCGTCGCCGACCGGCGCACCGTCGCCCGCATCCCCACCGGCTGGTCCTTCGCCCGTGCGGCGTCCGTGCCGGTGGTGTTCCTCACCGCCTACTACGGCCTCTTCGACCTGGGCGGGCTGCGGCGCGGGGAGTCCGTACTGATCCACGCCGCGGCCGGTGGCGTGGGCATGGCGGCGCAGCAACTCGCCGCCCACGCCGGAGCGCAGGTGTTCGCGACGGCCAGTCCGCCCAAGTGGGACGTCCTGCGCGCGGCCGGCCTGGACGACGCGCACATCGCCTCGACCCGTGACACCGGCTTCGCCGAGCGCTTCCTCACGGCCACCTCGGGACGGGGCGTCGACCTCGTGCTGGACAGCCTGGCGCGGGAGTTCGTCGACGCCGGCCTCCGGTTGTTGCCCGACGGCGGGCGCTTCGTGGAAATGGGCAAGACCGACGTCCGCGATCCGGAGGCGGTCGCCCGGCAGCACCCCGGCGTGCGGTACCGGGCGTTCGACCTGATGGAGGCGGGGCCGCAACGCATCGGCGAGATGCTGGCCGAGGTCCTGGACCTGTTCGCACGGGGCGCGCTGCGTCCCCTGCCGGTCACCGGCTGGGACGTGCGACGCACTCCGGCGGCGCTGCGCTCGCTCAGCCAGGCCGCGGGCACCGGCAAGAACGTCCTGCTCCTTCCCGCCCCGCTGGACGAGGACGGCACCGTCCTGGTCACCGGCGCCACCGGCACCCTGGGACGGCTCCTGGCCAGGCACCTGGTCGCCGCGCACGGCGTCCGGCACCTGCTGCTGGCGGGGCGCCGCGGGGAGACCGCCGCAGGGATGCCGGAGCTGGTGGCGGAGCTCACCGAACGGGGGGCCGCGGTGACGGTCGCCGCCTGCGACGTGACCGACCGCGCCGCGCTCGACGCCCTGCTCGCGACCGTACCGGACGCGCATCCGCTGACCGCGGTCGTCCATGCGGCCGGAGTCCTGGACGACGCCACGGTCACCGGGCTGACTCCCGACCGACTCGACCGCGTCCTCGGGCCCAAGACGGATGCGGCGCTCGCCCTCCACCGGGCCACCCGGGACCGGGACCTCGCCGCCTTCGTCCTGTTCTCCTCGGGCGCCGCCCTCTTCGGCGGGGCCGGGCAGGCCAACTACGCCGCCGCCAACGCGGTCCTCGACGCCCTCGCCGTCGAACGCCGGGCCGAGGGGCTGCCCGGCGTGTCCATCGGTTGGGGGCTGTGGGAGGAACGCAGCACGATGACCGCGGGGGTCACGGCCGGCCGTGGCGCCGGAGCGGGCGCGCTGACCACGGCGGAGGGCCTCGCCCTGTTCGACGCGGCGTTGGCCTCCCCGCACGCGTACCGGCTCGCGGCCAGGATCTCCCCGTCCGTCCTGCGGGCGGGCGACCGGGTGCCCGCCGTGCTGCGCGGTCTGGTCCGGCCGGCCCGCACGGTCGCCTCCTCCGCCGCGCCGCGGACGGGCTCCTCCACGGCGCAGCAACTCGCCGCCCTCCCGGAGGCCGAACTGCACCGGGTGCTGCTCGACCTGGTGCGCGGCAGCGCCGCTGCGGTGCTCGGCCACAGTTCGCCGGAGCTCATCCGGGCGGCCCGCCCGTTCAAGGAGATCGGCTTCGACTCCCTCACCGGGGTCGAACTGCGCAACCGGCTGGCGTCCTCGACCGGGCTGCGACTGTCGCCCGCACTCGTCTTCGACCACCCCACGCCGGAGGCACTGGCACGTCACCTCGCGGCCCGCACCGCCGCCGGCCGCCCCACCGACGACTCCGCGGTCCGCGCCGGACTCGACTCCCTGGAGACGCTGCTGGACGCGCTGCCGGAGCAGGCCGTCAGCGAGGAACTGGCCTCCCGGCTCCACCAGGTGCTGTCCCGCTGGCAGACCCGCCGGCCGTCCGACCCCGCCCCGACCGGGGACGGCCCGGACGAGTTGGCGCCCGACCGGATCGAGGCGGCGAGCGACGACGAGGTCTTCGACTACATCGACCGGCAGTTGGGACTCACATGAGCCCGGGACCGAGCACCGTTGCCCGCGCATCCTTCGACGAGAACGGCAGGGTCCTGTGAGCGACCAGAAACTGCGTGACTACCTCAACCGGGTGACCATCGACCTCCAGAAGACCCGGCAGCAGCTCAAGCAGGCCGAGGCGGACGCGCACGAGCCCATCGCGATCGTGGCGATGAGCTGCCGCCTGCCCGGCGGCGTCCGCACCCCCGAAGACCTGTGGGACCTGCTCCTCGCCGGCCGCGACACGGTCACCCCGGTCCCCGCCGACCGGGGTTGGCAAGCCGCCTGGCCGGCGGACGGCCAGGTCCCCGGACAGGGCGCCTTCCTCGATGGGGCGGGGGACTTCGACCCCGAGTTCTTCGGCATCTCGCCGCGCGAGGCGGTGGCGATGGACCCCCAGCAGCGGCTGCTGCTGACGGCCGCCTGGGAGGCCGTCGAGCAGGCCGGCATCGATCCGCTCACCCTGCGCGGCAGCCGGACCGGGGTGTTCGCCGCGGCCATCGACCAGGGCTACGCGACCCTGGGGCCCACCGCGCCGGAAGCCGTGCAGGGCTTCCTGATGACCGGGAACTCGATGAGCGTGATGTCCGGGCGGGTGTCCTACGCGCTCGGTCTCGAAGGCCCCGCCGTCACGGTCGACACCGCCTGCTCGGCCTCGTTGGTGGCCCTGCACCTCGCGGTGCGGGCGCTGCGCGCCGGCGACTGCTCGCTGGCGCTCGCCGGCGGTGTCACCGTCATGGCGCTACCGGCCGTGTTCGTCGAGTTCAGCCGGCAGGGCGCGATGTCCGGCGACGGCCGTTGCAAGCCCTTCGCGGCGGCGGCGGACGGCACCGGCTGGGGCGAGGGCGTGGGCATGCTGCTGCTGGAGCGGCTCTCCGACGCCCGGCGCAACGGCCGTGAGGTACTCGCCGTCCTCCGCGGCTCGGCGATCAACCAGGACGGTGCCAGCAACGGCCTCACCGCCCCCAACGGCCCCTCCCAACAACGCGTCATCCGCGCGGCCCTCGCCGACGCGGGCCTGACCCACCGGGACGTGGACGCCGTCGAGGCGCACGGCACCGGCACCACCCTGGGCGATCCCATCGAGGCCGAGGCGTTGTTGGCGACCTACGGTCAGGACCGTTCGGTGGAGCGGCCGTTGTGGTTGGGGTCGTTGAAGTCGAACATCGGGCACACCCAGGCCGCGGCGGGGGTGGCCGGAGTGATCAAGACGGTGCT
>NZ_JBEOWM010000110.1:0-5038 GCF_040296045.1 Streptomyces sp. NPDC002490
TGTTGGAGCATCAGCATGTGGGGTTGGCTGAGATTCAGCGGGTGGTGGGTCAGGGGGCGGTCTTCGACACCTTGGTCGTCTACCAGAACTACCCGATGCCCGCCCATGGCGATCTGGTCCCCGCTGGTGGCCTGCAAATCACCGGAACGTCGAGTTCCGACACCGCCCACTACCCCTTGATCCTGGGCGTGGTCCCCGGTGAGGAGATGGAACTCCGCCTGGACTACCACCGTGCGCACTTCGACGAGTCGACGGTGCGTGCCTTGGGTGAGCGGTTGGTGCGGTTGTTGGAGCAGATAGTCGAGGATCCGACGCGGCCGGTGTCGGAGTTGGACGTTCTGGATCCGGTGGAGCGGGCGAACGTTCTGGTGGGGTGGAACGACACGGGGTGTGAGGTGTCGGCTGGGTCGGTGGTGGAGTTGTTCGCGGGGCAGGTGGGTCGGTCGTCGGGTGGGGTGGCGGTGGTGGGTGGTGGTATGTCGTGGTCGTACGGGGAGTTGGATCTCTGGTCTGGTCGGGTGGCGGGGTGGTTGGTGGGGTGTGGTGTGGGTGTGGGGGGTCGGGTGGGTGTGGTGGTGGGTCGGTCTCCGTGGTTGGTGGCGGTGTTGTTGGGGGTGTGGAAGGCGGGTGCGGCGTTCGTGCCGTTGGATGCGGGTCATCCGGTGGAGCGGTTGCGGTCGGTCGTGAACGGGGCCGGGTTGGATGTGGTGGTGGCGGACCGGGTGGTGGAGGGCTTGGAGACGGTCCCTCTGGAGGAGCTGTTCGCCGCTGATCCGCTGACGACCCCGACCGTGGTGCCGGGGGATTCGCTGGCGTATGTGATGTTCACCTCGGGGTCGTCGGGTGAACCGAAGGGCGTGGCGGTCACGCACCGCAGTGTGGCGGCGTTCGTGTCGGATCGTGCCTGGCGCGAGGACGTGGTGGCACGGGTGCTCGTCCAGGCGAACCATGCGTTCGATGCGTCGACGTATGAGTTGTGGGTGCCGTTGGTGCGCGGGGGCACTCTGGTGGTGGCGTCGGCGGGTGAGGTGGATGCGGGGGAGCGGGGTCGGCTTGTTGCGGTGCACGGGGTGACGAATGTGCATGTGACGGCGGGGTTGTTTCGGGTGTTGGCGGAGGAGTCGCCTGAGGTGTTTGCGGGGGTGCGGGAGGTGTCGACGGGTGGGGACGTGGTGTCGTCCTCGGCGATCCGCGCCCTGCTGGCCCGCTACCCGGAGCTGACCGTACGGACCACCTACGGCCCCACCGAGACCACGGCGTTCACCACCCAGCTCCCGTACCGGGCGGGTGATGAGGTGCCGGCGAGTGTTCCGTTGGGACGCCCGATGGACAACTCCCGGGCGTACGTGCTGGACGAGTTCCTCCGGCTGGTTCCCCCGGGTGTGGTGGGTGAGTTGTATGTGGCCGGTGACGGTCTGGCCCGCGGATACGACCGGCGCCCGGGGCTGACCGCCGAACGGTTCGTGGCGTGCCCGCACGGCGCCGGGCGGATGTACCGCACGGGGGACCTGGCGCGCTGGTCGTCGGACGGGGTGTTGGAGTTCGCCGGTCGGGCGGATGACCAGGTGAAGGTGCGGGGGTTCCGGATCGAGCCGGGTGAGGTCGAAGCAGTCCTCGCCGAACGCCCCGAGGTCGGACAAGCAGCCGTCGTCGTCCGGGAGGACCAGCCGGGCACCAAACGGCTGGTGGCCTACGTCGTCCCCGCCGTATCCCACCGTGTGGACCTGGACGAGGTGCGGACCTTCGCGGCCGAGCGGTTGCCGGAGTACATGGTGCCGTCGGCGTTCGTGGTGGTGGATGCGTTGCCGGTGACGGTGAACGGCAAGCTGGATCGAGCTGCCCTTCCGGCGCCGGAGGGACCGGCCTCGGCTGGTCGTGGGCCTGGGACGCCGTTGGAGGAGGTGTTGTGCGGATTGTTCGCCGAGGTGCTGGGCCTGGACTGGGTCGGCGCCGAAGACTCGTTCTTCGACCTCGGCGGTGACTCGCTCCTCGCCATGCGGCTGATCCCTCGGGTGCGCGCGGTGCTGGGGGCCGAGGTCAGCATCCGGGAGTTGTTCGAGGCCCCCTCTCCGGCCGCGATGGCGCGGGTGGTCGACCGACACCGCGGCCAGGTGACGGCACCGCTCGTGGCCCGACAGCGGCCCGAGGTCCTCCCGCTGTCGTACGGGCAGCAACGCATGTGGTTCCTCAACCGGTTGGAGGAGGCCGGGACAGGAGCCGGGTACAACATCTCCTTGGTGTTGCGGTTGGTCGGCGACCTCGACACGTCGGCACTGACGGCAGCCCTCGCCGACGTGGCCGATCGACACGAGTCCCTCAGAACCGTCTACTCCGAGTCCGAAGGCGTCCCGCGGCAGAACGTCGTCAGTGGCACGGCCGGGCATCCCGCCGTGGAGGTGCGCCGCATCGCTGCCGAGGACCTGACCGAGGCGCTGGAGGAAGGCACCGTACGAGGCTTCGACCTCGCCCGGGACCTGCCTTGGCGAGTGGAACTCCTGGTCCTGTCGGCGACCGAGCACGTCCTGCTGTTGGTGGCGCACCACATCGCCGTCGACGGCTGGTCCATGGGTGTCCTGGCCCGGGACCTCCAGTCGGCGTACGCGGCACGGCACGCCGGAACGGTCGTCCACTGGACTCCGTTGCCGGTGCAGTACGCGGACTACGCCCTGTGGCAGCGGGAGACGCTCGGCGAGCTGGACGATCCGGAGAGCCTGATCAGCGCCCAGCTGGGCTACTGGCGGGCAACGCTGGACGAACTGCCGGAGGAACTGTCCCTTCCGGTCGACCGCCCGCGGCCCCCGGTGTCCTCCTTCGAGGGGGGCGCCCTGCCGCTGAGCGTCGACGAGCACGTCCACGCCCAGCTGGTGGAGGCGGCCCAGCGGGGTTCGGCCACCATGTTCATGGTGACGCAGGCCGCGTTGGCCATGCTGTTGGTGCGCTTGGGAGCGGGTGAGGACCTTCCCTTCGGCACCACGGTCGCCGGCCGGGGCGACCGCGCGGTGGAGGAGCTGGCCGGGTTCTTCGTGAACACGCTGGTCTTGCGGACGGACGCGAGCGGGGATCCGACGTTCGCGGAATTGCTGGCCCGGGTGCGGGAGACGGACCTCGCCGCCTACTCCCACCAGGAGCTACCGTTCGAGCGGCTGGTGGACGAGCTGAACCCCGTCCGCTCGCTGGCCCGCAACCCGCTGTTCCAGGTCATGTTGGTCCTCCAGAACGTCCCCCGGGCGGCCAGCCCGTGGGCGCTGCCGGGACTGACCGTCACACCGATGCAGGCCCGGGACACCGTCGACGCCCGGGTCGACCTCACCGTCAGCCTCGCCGAGCACCGCGACGAGGAGGGCGCTCCCGCCGGCCTCGGCGGCGAGATCCACTACGCCAAGGACCTGTTCGACCGCACCACTGCCGAGGCCCTGGCCAGCCGTCTGGTGCGGGTGTTGGAGCAGGTGGCGGCCGATCCCGGGGTGCGGGTGAGCGAGCTGGACGTGCTGGATGCCGAGGAGGAGTGGAAGGTCGTCCAGGCGTGGAACGACACGGGGTGTGAGGTGTCGGCTGGTTCGGTGGTGGAGTTGTTTGAGGGGCAGGTGGCGCGGTCGTCGGCTGCGGTGGCGGTGGTGGGTGGTGGGGTGTCGTGGTCGTACGGGGAGTTGGATCTCTGGTCTGGTCGGGTGGCGGGGTGGTTGGTGGGGTGTGGTGTGGGTGTGGGGGGTCGGGTGGGTGTGGTGGTGGGTCGGTCTCCGTGGTTGGTGGCGGTGTTGTTGGGGGTGTGGAAGGCGGGTGCGGCGTTCGTGCCCTTGGACGTGAGCCATCCGATGGAGCGGTTGCGGTCGCTCGCGGATGAGGCGGGGCTGGACGTGGTGGTGGCGGATCGTGTGGTGGAGGGCTTGGAGACGGTCCCTCTGGAGGATCTGTTCGCCGCTGATCCGTTGGTGTCCCCGGTTGCGGTGTCGGGGGAGTCGTTGGCGTACGTGATGTTCACGTCGGGGTCGACTGGGGTGCCGAAAGGTGTGGCGGTCACGCATCGCAATGTGGCGGCCTTCGTGTCGGACCGGGCCTGGCGCGACGAGGTCGTGGAGAGCGTTCTCGTCCAGGCGAACCACGCCTTCGACGCCTCGACCTACGAGTTGTGGGTGCCCCTGACACACGGCGGCACTCTGGTGGTGGCGCCGGCGGGTGATCTGGACGCGGCGGAGCAAGGGCGGCTGATCGCTGAGCACGGAGTGACGAACGTGCACGTGACGGCGGGGCTGTTCCGGGTGTGGGGGGAGGAATCGCCGGAGGTCTTCGCCGGGGTGCGTGAGGTGGCGACGGGCGGGGACGTGGTGTCGGCCTCGGCGGTGCGTCGGGTGTTGGCGGAGTGCGAGGGGGCGAGGGTGGTGGCGAACTACGGCCCGACGGAGGTGACGGCGTTCTCCTCTCGGCAGGTGTTCGTGCCGGGGGACGAGGTGCCGGTAAGCGTGCCGTTGGGCCGGTTGATGGACAACTCCCGGGCGTACGTCTTGGACGGCTTCTTGCGACCGGTGGCACCGGGTGTGGTGGGTGAGTTGTATCTGGCGGGTGAGGGGGTGGCGCGTGGCTATGACGGGCGTGCGGGGTTGACGGCGGAGCGGTTCGTGGCCTCGCCCTATGGCGGGCGGATGTATCGGACGGGTGACCTGGCGCGCTGGTCGTCGGACGGGGTGTTGTTGTTCGCGGGTCGGGTGGATGACCAGGTGAAGGTGCGGGGGTTCCGGATCGAGCCGGGTGAGGTCGAAGCCGCTCTCGCGATGCATGGGGCGGTGGGGCAGGTGGCGGTGGTCGTCCGGGAGGACCAGCCGGGCGCCAAACGGCTGGTGGCCTACGTCGTCCCGGCGGTTTCGCACCGTGTGGATCTGGACGGGGTGCGGGCGTTTGCGGTCGAGCGGTTGCCGGAGTACATGGTGCCGTCGGCGTTCGTGGCCCTCGATGCGTTGCCGGTGACGGTGAACGGGAAGTTGGATCGGGCTGCTCTTCCGGCGCCGGAAGTCGGGGGTTCGGTTGGTCGTGGGCCTGGGACGCC
>NZ_JBEOWM010000111.1:0-4956 GCF_040296045.1 Streptomyces sp. NPDC002490
CCGAAGCCGCCCGCCACCACGATCTTCGCGCTGGTGGTCGACCGGGCGGCCCCGCCGCTAGAGCTTGCGAAGTCCACTGAGCACCCTTTCGAGCAATGTCACATCTGGCTGGCCGCCGGCGCTGTCGTCGCCGCCGGGCTGATGAATGGCGACCAGTCCCGCCTCCGCCAAGTCGGCGACGAGGATCCTGGCCACGCCGAGAGGGATCGTCAGCAACGCCGAGACCTCGGCGATCGACTTGACCTCACGGCAGAGCTGGCAAATCCGCTGGTGCTCAGGCAACTGTCCCTGGAGCTGGTGCGGTTGTGCGGTGGTGTGGACCAGCGCCTCAAGGGCGAGCTGGTACCGCGGCCTGGTCCGACCGCCGGTCATGGCGTACGGACGTACGAGGGGGTTGCTCGCGGAGCCCGCAGGGGCCGGTTCCGGCGTCCTGCGCTGGGGGTACACGGGGGTCGCACGGGGGACGTGCGGTGCGTGCGGGTCACGGGGCGAGGGACCCTGTGGCCGCTGCGAGGGGTGGTACGAGGGAGGCGGTGCGGAGGAGTACGGCCGCTGCGGACGGTTGCTCGGTGCGGAGGGGAAGTCGTACGGGTTCCACGGACCGTCGTGTTGCTGATGGCCGCGGGGCCAGCGGCCCGGGGAACCCTCCGGGGGTGTTGCCACTTCTTCCTCCTCCTGCTGTGCCGGGCGTCCGACCGTGTGGAGCCGCGTCCCGAAACCTTACGGCCCCGGGACGTGCCGGCGCACCGCCCGGCCGTCGGCGGGGGCAGACCGTCCGGGAAGTATCCCCCGTCCCGGAACCGCCCGCGGACACCGCTCAGTTGAGCAGGCTGCCCTGGAGTTCGGCGCGCAGGTCGGGGGTGAGCACCGAGCCCGCGCGGTCGACGAGCAGGGCCATCTCGTAGCCGACGAGGCCGATGTCGGCATCGGGGTGCGCCAGGACGGCCAGCGAGGAACCGTCCGAGATGGACATGATGAAGAGGAAGCCGCGCTCCATCTCCACCACGGTCTGGTTCACGCTGCCGCCCTCGAAGATCCGCGAGGCGCCCGCGGTCAGCGAGGTGAGGCCGGAGGCGACCGCCGCGAGTTGGTCGGCCCGGTCCCGGGGGAAGCCTTCGGACATCGCCAGAAGGAGTCCGTCGGCGGAGACCACCACGGTGTGGGACACCCCGGGGGTGTTGTCCACGAAGTTGGTGATCAACCAGTTCAGGTTCTGTGCCGCCTGGCTCATCGGGCTCACACTAACGCTCCTGGTGGTAGGTGCTCCCAGAACCACCGGGCTCGTCGCCCGTGGTCTGGCCGTTCTTCTCACTTCCCGCCCGGCGCCCCCGCTGGACCCCCCGGCGCAGGTTGCTGAGCCTGCCCCGGACGTCCTCGGGAGCGCGGGAGACCTGCGGGCCGCCCTGCGGGGTCTGTTCCGCAGTGCCCTCGACCAGATTGGCCTTGGGCACGCGCCGCGGCAGTCCCGAAGCGGTGACCCCGCCGGCCTTGGGCCTGCGGAGCTGCTCGGCACGCTGCCACCGGTCGTCGTTGGCCGAACGCCAGTCACCGCCGCCCCCGCTCCCGTCCTCCCCGACATGCCCGTCCGGCTCCGGCCACCGCCGTTCGCCGGCCGGTTCGCCGTCGGCGCCCGGCACGGAGCTGCGACGGGGCAGACCGACGTCGGTCACCCCGTGACCAGCGGTAGCGGTCGGTTCCGGACGAGCGAAGCCTACGCGTTCGGCGGCGTCCGCGTCAGCGGGCCGGACCGATTCCGGATACCCCATGGGGGTTTCCACGGGAGGCACGGGCGGCCCCGGCTGGTGCTGCCAGCCTGCCTGGTGGGTCGGGTCGGCGTAACCCTCGAACGGTTCCGCTGCGATTCCGTCTGGAATCCGTCGGTCGTCTTCCGGATACGACCGTTCCTGAGGGGCGTTGAGATGCCCGCTGACCGGTGGGGCCGGGAAAAAGGGATCCGCGGGCGCCTGGTGCGTCCCGTACGTCGAGTGCGCCGGACGCTCCGGGTACGCGGGGCCGGCCGGAGCCCCGGGTCGACCGTAGCCGTCCAGGGGTTGACCCGGATGAGCGGTCGACTGCGGCGCCGGGTAGCCACCGGTCGCGTCCTGCGGGTGCGGGAACGGCACGGGGTGCCCGTGCGGCTGCGGGTGGGTGCCCGTCTCCTCGGCGCCGACCGCGGGGTGCGGTGCCCCGGCGGCCTCCGACGCCTGCGGGTAGCGGCTGTCGTCGAAGCCCAGGTCCGCGGCGGTCCGCAGCGGGGCGGCGGGCACGTCCCGCTGCTCCGGGATCATCGGCGGGACGGTGAACTCGCCGTCGCCCGGGGCGTCCGCGAATCCGGTGGACCCGTGCGGACCGGGGTCCGCCGGGGCCGCGCCGGAGGTCAGCGCCGCCGGCAGCATGACCAGCGAGGTGGTGCCGGCCTGCTCGCCGGAGGGCCGGAGCTGGACGCGGACGCCGTGCCGGTCGGCCAACCGGCCGACCACGAACAGCCCCATCCGTTGGGATATCGCCGCGTCCACGGTCGGCGGATCGGCCAACCGGTGGTTGATGTCCGCGAAGTCCTCGGCGGCCAGGCCGATGCCCTTGTCATGGATCTCGATCATGATCCGGGCGTCCGGCAGCCGGGTCGCGGTGACCCTGACCCTGGTCTGGGGGGAGGAGAACGAGGTGGCGTTCTCCAGCAGTTCGGCCAGCAGGTGCACCAGGTCGGTGACCGCCCGGCCGTGGACCTCGGCCTCCGGCACCCCGGACAGCTCGATGCGGTCGTACTGCTCCACCTCCGAGGAGGCCGCGCGCAACACGTCCACCAGCGAGATCGCCTGGTCCCAGCGGCTGCCGGGCTCCTCACCGGCGAGGATGAGGAGGTTCTCGCCGTTGCGCCGCATCCGGGTGGCGAGGTGGTCCAGCCGGAACAGGCTCGCCAACTGGTCGGGGTCCGCCTCGTTGTTCTCCAGCTCCGTGATCAGGGTCAGTTGGCCCTCGACCAGGGACTGGTTGCGGCGGGAGAGGTTGGTGAAGATCGCGTTGATGTTGCCGCGCAGCAGGGCCTGTTCGGCGGCGAGCCGGACCGCTTCCCGGTGCACCTGGTCGAAGGCCCGGGCGACCTCGCCGATCTCGTCCGTGGAGTGGATCGGGATCGGCTGAACCCGGGTGTCCACCCGGCCGGGCTCGGCCCGCGACAACTGGTCCACCAGCAGCGGCAGGCGCTCTTCGGCGACCTGGAAGGCGGCGGTGCGCAGCCGGTTCATGGAGTGGCTCATCTGCCGGGCCACGAGTCCGGCCAGCAGGAACGCGGTCAACAGGGCGATCACCACGGCCGAACCGGTGAGGATCGCGTCGCGCTGGGCGCCGTCCGCGATCCGGGCCGCCTCGTCCACCGCCTTGTCCGCGAGGTCGGCCTCGATGGTGCGGTACCCGTCGAACTTGAGGGTGCTCACCGCCCACCAGTTGTCCGGGGTGACGCCCTCCTCGGCGAGTTCCGCCCGGGCTTCGCGCCCGGTGTCCGGCAGCGCCGCCATCTGGGCGACCATGTCGGTGGCGGAGGGCGGGGCCGTGTACGTCCGGTCCCGGGCGTCCGCGGCCTCCTTCGCCTCCGCGGCCATCTTCTCGACGTCGGCCAGGACCTTGTCGGTCACCCGCTTCAGCTCGGCCACGTCCTCGGGGGTGCCACCACCCGCGTACTCGTCCATGGCGATGCGTTCGAGGTACGCGTAGCTGCTGAGGGCCAGCTTCTGCTGGTTCAGGTGGGCGGCGCTCGGACCGGGTGCGACGAGCAGGTGCATGCCGACCGAACGTTGCAGCGAGACGGAGGCCTTGCCGAGCGAGATCGCGTAGACGGTCCGCCCGTAGGCGGTGACGTTGCTGGTGCCGAGGCCGAGCTCGTTGGCGAACTCCATCAGCGGGTGCTGGACCGCGACGTAGCCCTCCTCGGTGCGGACGCCGGGCAGTCGGCCGGTGTACGCGGAGGTCCGCAGCTCGACGAGGTCGCCCTCGACCTTGCGGAAGGTCTCCAGCCGCCGCTTGAGGCTGGGGCTGTCCGGCATGTGCCGGGTGGCGACGTCGAACTCGGCGGCGGCCTCGTCGGTCGCCTTGCGGGCCTCGGCGATGGCCGGGTCGTCGGGCCGGCCCCGGAGCAGGGGCGCCGCGGAGACGTCCCGTTCGTCCAGCAGTCGGTTGGCGTAGGTGAGGGCGGAGCGCACCAGCCGGGCGGTGGCCGCGGCGTCCTCGGCCTCCTGCCAGGTGTCGATGGACCCCTTGACCTGGAAGCCGCCCATCACCAGCCCCACCAGCACGGGGATCAGCAGAATGGCGTTCAGCCGGGCGGGTACGCGCCAGTTGCGCGGGGACAGCCGCCCCGCCGTCCGGTGCGTCGGAGCGGAGCCGGCTCCGAGGTCGGGCGCGGGCCCGTCCGGGCCCGCCGGGGGTGCCGCCGCGGTGGACGGCGGGGTGAAGTTGCCCCGTGCCGACGGCTCGGGGCGACTGTTCTTGCCTCGCCTCACTCGACCAACAACCTCTCGGTGCCGGCACCGTTCCTCGTGCCGCATCGTCTCCGGGCTGCCCGTGGCTACCGGGCAGTTCAGCGCATTCCAGCACGTCAGGGTGGGCGAATCCAAACAGTCGGAAGCGAGGATTCCGGAGCCCGCCCGGTCCAGATAAAACGGTCATAAAGAGCGAGCCCCGCCAAAAGGCGGGGCTCTGGTGGCGCAGCGGCACCGGGTGGTCGCCACCCGTGGTGACGTCGGGGCAATTCTCTTTCGAAACGTTATGAACGCCCCCGCCGGCCGTGGCGCACGGCACATGTGATGTCGTTTGCCCCGGGTAACTCGCTCTCGTCGGGGATGACTTGGCCACCGCCCGGGGCGGTCTAGCGGAGTCGTGCCATGAGGGCGTGTTCGACGAGGGTGATGAGGGCGCTCTTGGCGTCGGCGCGGTGGCGTGCGTCGGTGGTGATGATGGGTG
>NZ_JBEOWM010000112.1:0-4828 GCF_040296045.1 Streptomyces sp. NPDC002490
ACGGTGGTGGCGGGTGATGCGGATGCGGTGGCGGAGTTGGTGGAGCAACTTGTGGGTGAGGGGGTGCGGGTGCGTCGGATTGAGGTGGATTATGCGTCGCATTCGGTGCATGTGGAGGAGGTTCGTGAGCGGTTGCTTGCTGAGTTGGATGGGATTGTGCCTCGTTCTGGTCATATTCCGTTCTTTTCGACGGTGACGGGTGGGTGGTTGGATACGGTGTTGTTGGATGCGGGGTATTGGTATCGGAATTTGCGGGAGACGGTGCGGTTCGAGGAGGCGACTCGGGTTCTGTTGGGGGAGGGTTTCCGGTTCTTCGTGGAGCCGAGTCCGCATCCGGTGTTGTCGGTGGCGGTGGGGGAGTCGGTGGAGGCCGCGGGGGTGGGCGCGGCGGTGTTGGGGACGCTGCGTCGGGGCGAGGGGGGCATGGAACGGCTGCTGCACTCCCTCGGCCGGGCATGGGAGAGCGGGCTCACCGTCGACTGGTCGGGGATGTTCCCGGGGGGCCGGCGGGTCGAACTGCCCACCTACGCCTTCCAACACCGGCGCTACTGGCCCACGCCCGTGCACACGGCCACGGCCGATGTGGGATCGGCCGGCCTGGACTCCACCGACCACCCGGTGCTCGGCGCGGCGATCGAGGTGGCGGAGACGGGTGAACTCCTGCTCACCGGCCGCCTGTCGCCGCGCAACCACCCCTGGCTCCTCGACCACGCCGTGGCCGACACCGTGCTGCTCCCCGGCGCGGCCTTCGCGGAACTGGCCGTGCGTGCCGCGGACGAGGCGGGGTGCCCGGCGGTGGAGGAACTGACGCTTCAGACACCGCTGTTGATTCCCGCGGACGGCGCGGTCCGTCTGCAAGTGCGGGTCAGCGCCGCCGACGAGTCGGGCCGGCGCTCCCTGGACCTGTTCTCCTGCCGCGAGGACGCGGCGGCACCGCTCTGGACCGCCCACGCCACCGGTGTGCTCGGTGCCGCCCCCGCGAAGGAACCGCCCCCGACCGTCCTGCCGATCGACGCCAGTTCCTGGCCCCCGCCCGGTGCCGTCCCGGTCCCCGTCGACGACCTCTACGAACGGTTCCGAACCGCCGGCTACGGCTACGGCCCCGCCTTCCGAGGGCTGGGCGCCGCCTGGCGTCGGGGCGACGACCTCTTCACCGAGGTGCGTCTGCCACCGGAACAGCACCGGTTCGCCACCGCCTTCGGCCTGCACCCCGCCCTCCTGGACGCCGCTCTCCAAGGACTCTTCCTCGCCGGGGGATCGGAAACAGACCCGCAACGGGGCCGGGCCTCCGCCGGACTGCCGTTCTCCTGGAGCGGTGTGAGGCTCCACGCCTCCGGGGCCACCGCGCTCCGGGTCCGGCTCGGGTTCGGACCGGACGGGACGGTGTCGATCGATGCCACCGACCCCTGCGGCCTCCCGGTCGCTTCGGTCGAGGCGCTCGCCGTTCGTCCCGTCGACCTCGACGCCCTGCGCGCGGGCAGCGGCCCGGAGTCCCTCTACCGGCTGGAGTGGTCCCCGGCACCGGCCCGCGTGCCGGCCGAACCCCTAGGAGACTGGGCGGCCATCGGCGTCGCAGAAGCGTTCCCCGACGCCCACCCGGACCTCGCCGCGCTCCGCGCCGTGGTGGACCGGGGCACGCCCCCGCCCGCCACGGTGCTGGTGCACTGCGACCACGCCGCACGGCTCCCCTCTCCCCCCGACGCTGCATCCGTGCACGCGGCGCTGGACGACGCCCTTCGCCTCGTCCAGGACTGGCTGGCGGACCCCCGCTGGGACGAGGACACCCCTCTCGTCCTCCTCACCCGCGGCGCGGTCGCCACGGAGGTCGGCGAGGACGTCACCGACCTCACGGCAGCCGCGGTCCGCGGCCTCTTCCGCTCCGCCCAGTCCGAGCACCCCGGCCGCTTCGTGCTGCTCGACACGGACGATCCGGCCGCCGTGGTCGACCTGTTGCCACAGGTGCTGTCCGGAGCGGAACCCCAAGCGGCGATACGACGGGGACGGCTCCTCGCCGCCCGGCTCGCCAGGACGAGCGTCCCTGCGGAGGTGCCCCCGGCCCCGATCCTCCCGGACGGCACGGCCACGGGGACGGTCCTGGTCACCGGGGCCGGCGGGACGATCGGCGGCCTGGTGTCGCGGCACCTGGTGACCGCACACGGGGTGCGGAACCTGCTGCTGGTCGGCAGGCGCGGCGCGGAGGCCCCCGGCATCCTGGACCTGGCCGCCGAACTGCGCGGACTGGGCGCCCGGGTGACCGTCGAGGCGTGCGACGTCGCGGACCGGAAAGCCCTCGCGGCCCTGCTCTCCGACGTCCCCGCCGACCGTCCGCTCAGCGCGGTGGTCCACGCGGCAGGCGTCCTGGACGACGGCGTGGTCGAGTCGCTCACCCCCCAACGGATGCACCGGGTGCTCCGGCCCAAGGTCGACGCGGCGCTGAACCTCCACGCCCTCACCCTCGACCTGCCGCTGTCGGCCTTCGTCCTGTTCTCCTCCGCCTCCGCCACGGTCGGCAACGCCGGGCAGGGCAACTACGCGGCGGCCAACGCCTTCCTCGACGCACTCGCCCAGCAGCGCCGCGCCCGGCACCTGCCCGCGCAGTCCCTCGCCTGGGGGCTGTGGGCGCAACGCAGCACCATGACCGGTGCCCTGGCCGACGCGGACCTCCGGCGGATGGCCAGGGGCGGCACCGCCGCGATCGGTACCGACGAGGGTCTGGCGCTCTTCGACGCGGCACTGTCCCTGGACGAACCGCTGTTGGTCCCGGTCAGGATCGACCTCGGCCGACTGCGGGCGGCGGCCCGGTCCGCCCCCGTCCCGGCCCTGCTCTCCGGGCTGGTCCCCGGCGGCGCCCGTCGCCCCGCCTCGGGAGCGGACGCCGCCGAGGCGGGCTCGCTCCGTCGCCGGCTGGCCGGACTCGCGTCGGAGGAACGCGTGCCCGCCGTGCTCGAACTGGTACGGAGCCGGGTCGCGGACGTCCTCGGCCACGGTGGCGCGGGAACCGTCGAACCGGACCGGGCCTTCAAGGACCTCGGCTTCGACTCGCTCACCTCGGTCGAACTCCGCAACCGGCTGAGCGCGGCCTGCGGCCAGCGGCTGCCCGCGACCCTGGTCTTCGACCACCCCACCCCGGTCGCCGTCGCCACCTACCTGACCGGGCGGCTCGTCCCCCGGGAAGCAGACGGTGCGGGAGGCGGCACCGGTACCGCGGACCGGGGGGACCGCGAGATCAGCTCCCTGCTCGCCACCATCCCGCCGTCCGCACTGCGCCGGGCCGGACTGCTCGACGCGCTGTTGCGGCTCGCCGACGGCGCGGAGGCGTCGGGCCCCGCCGAGGACATCGCGAGCATGGACGTCGGTGACCTCGTCCGGATGGCGCTGGGCGGCGAACGTGACTGACCGACCGGGACAGAGGGAGAGGCTGAACGGCATGTCCATGGAGACGGACCAGGTGGTCGAGGCACTGCGCGTCTCGCTGCTGGACAACCAGCGGTTGCGGCAGGAGAACCGGCGACTCCTGGACGGCGCGGCCGAGCCGGTCGCGATCGTGGCCATGAGCTGCCGATACCCCGGCGGCGTGCGCACCCCGGAGGACCTGTGGGAACTCCTGGTCAAGGAGCGCGACGCGGTCTCGACGTTCCCCACCGACCGCGGTTGGGACGTCGAGGGACGGTTCGACGAGGACCCCGACGCCCCGGGCACCCTCTACGTACGCGAGGGCGGCTTCCTCCACGACGCGCCCGACTTCGACCCGGGGTTCTTCGGGATCTCGCCGCGCGAGGCCTTGGCGATGGACCCCCAGCAGCGGCTGCTGCTGGAGGCGTCCTGGGAGGTGGTCGAGCGGGCCGGTATCGACCCGCTGACCCTGCGCGGCAGCCGCACCGGCGTCTACACCGGAGTGATCAACAGCGACTACGGGTCCCGGCTGGGCCGGGTGCCCGACGAGTTGGAGGGCTTCCTGGGAACGGGCACCATCCCCAGCGTGGCCTCCGGCCGCGTCGCCTACACCCTGGGTCTGGAGGGGCCGGCGGTGACCCTGGACACCGCCTGCTCGTCCTCCCTGGTCGCCATCCACACCGCCTGTCAGGGCCTGCTCTCCGGCGACGCCACACTGGCCCTGGCCGGCGGAGTGACCGTCCTGTCCACCCCCGGTCTCTACATCGGATTCAGTCGCCAGCGCGGCCTGGCACCGGACGGACGCAGCAAGTCCTTCTCGTCCTCCGCCGACGGGGCGGGATTCGGCGAGGGACTCGGTCTGCTCCTGCTGGAACGGCTCTCGGACGCACAGCGCAACGGGCACCCCGTGCTGGCCGTCATCCGCGGTTCGGCCGTCAACCAGGACGGTGCCAGCAACGGGCTCACCGCACCCAACGGGCCGGCCCAGCAGCGCGTCATCAACAAGGCGCTCGACCGTGCCGGACTCGCTCCGGGCGAGGTGGACATGGTGGAGGCGCACGGCACCGGCACCACCCTCGGAGACCCGATCGAGGCCCAGGCGCTCCTGGCGACCTACGGCCAGGGCAGGCCGGGCGGAAGGCCGCTGCGGCTGGGGTCGCTGAAGTCCAACCTGTCCCACACCCAGGCCGCGGCGGGCGTGGGCGGTGTGATCAAGTCGGTACTGGCGATGCGGCACGGGCTGATGCCGAAGACCCTGCACGTCGATCGGCCCTCGCCCCAGGTCGATTGGACCGAGGGCGCCGTTTCCCTGCTCACCGAGGCCGTGCCGTGGCCGGAGACCGGTCGGCCGCGTCGGGTGGGCGTGTCGTCGTTCGGGGTGAGCGGTACCAATGCCCATGTCGTTCTGGAGTCGGCGCCGGTCGTGGCTTCGGGC
>NZ_JBEOWM010000113.1:0-4742 GCF_040296045.1 Streptomyces sp. NPDC002490
CATGGAAGATCGCCTTCTCAATTGGTGAAGCACCACAGGTCAACGGCCTGATACCTAAGACGAATACTTCAATCAGAGCGAGACGACATAGTCGGCATCGGTGTACTCGTCGCCGGGACCGCGGGCGAAGTCGGTCACCTCGTCTGTCCGGTCCAGGGGATCTGTCACAGCGTCTCCGTTCGCCTCGCGTGGCGGGAGTTCGGTCAGGCCGCCTGATCCACATCGGCTCCGGTCTTCTTCATGCAGGCGTCCTCGACGGCCGTGAGACTGATCTGGCCGTCGTCCCCGAGAGCCATGAACTCCGTGAAGAGGGTCCAGCCGCGCTGTTTGAGGATCATCCGGGCGTAGTCGGTCGCGCCGTCCGGGGTCTTGCGTACCCTCTGGTCGTGGGTGCGCCAGTCCCGTTCGCGCAGTTCGCGCACCGCGGCGTCGTAGCGGGCGATGCTGATCGGGGTGGTGTCGGTCGATAGGGCCTTGAGCGAGACGCTGCACGACCGTGGCGTTCCCGGCTGGGCGTTCGCGGCTCCACGGGCGAATTCCTTGTCCGCCGGGATGTCCGCGTCGGCGGCCGAGGTGTCGAGGTCCTCGCGCACGACCTCCTTCGAGAGCGTCCCCGTACCCTGGGGACGGGGCGGCACCGGAGTGACGGCCGCTCCGGCTTCGGAACCGCCCCTACCGCACCCCGCAGTTCCGACCACGATGATCGCCACCGCCACGGCAGCGGCCCACTTCGTCCTGCCCACAGCTCGTACTCTCCCCTGCAGAGGCGTGCGCCCCCGTGACCTGGGAGGAGTGTGCCACGAGGTGCTGACGCAGCAACCCGCGACCACCCACCTATGCCCTGCGCCGGCAGGGGCTTCTCGGCGGGGGCCTTCTGCGTTCGACCGTGAGGACTACAAGGTCCGACGCGTGGTCGAGTGCGGGACCAACCGTCTCAAGCTCAACCGGGCGGTTGTCACCCGGTTCGACAACCTCGTAGTCCGCTTCGAAGCCATCAGGGGTTGGTGTTGTCCGCGGACAACACCAACCCTGCGTACGAGCCGGGTGCGCAGCACACCCCCGACGCCTCGGTATACCGGGCTGCGGCGGACGTGCACCGGGACACCCCCCGCAGGGCGCTGGAGCAACAGGCCAGGGACGGTTCGACAGCCGTCCTCCACAGCCTGGCGGGCCGGGAGGACCTGCCCGACGGCCTCGCCATACGACTGGCGGGCAACGGGGTGGGTGATGTCTGACTGACCATGGGCCCGCAGAGCAGACGCGGACACCCGACGGCGCTGCGGTCGCTGGAAGTCGCCGCCCTCGCCGGCAAACCTGGTCCCGGGGGTGCGCGTGCTCGGGCCCAGTGCCGCGAGCGGCACCCGCCCACACTCTCGGTGTTCGCAGCCGACCAACACGGCAAGGTCAGACTACGCGCACGACGGCCAACCAACCCACCCCGGTGGTATCGCTGGCCACGCCGGCGAACGACCAGTCGTGTATCGGTCACGACATCCCCACCATGCCCTGCCCACCGGGCCCCGGCGTCCACCGCGATCATGACGCGCCGGCATCCGCCACCCGGCCCGACTCGTTGGGCAGGACATGACCCACTCCACCAGCCGCCTCGACCTACTCGCCGAGAACGCAGTCCTCGCGTGTGCACTCGCCGACGAATGGACCCCGGGAGGTCTCGGTCCGCGACCAGCCAGCGGCTTCAACCGGCAGTAGCAGACGGCCCGGAAGCGGCGGCCGACCAACCGCCACACAACCGTGATACCCAACCCGTGATCGAGACCCGTGAACACCTTCGTCCACCACCGGGTCGGCAGCGCGCTTCAGCCCACACCCTCGGAGACCATTCCTCTCCCAGAGCCTCCAACACAGCCCTGTCCCAGACAAGTTCCCTCTCCGGCCGTTCCACCCACCAACACAATTCCTCGTTGGCGTGCGGGGTGGTACAGGCGCTCGCGGCGGAGCACGGCACCTGGCTCAGGGGGCAAACTGGTATGCGCCCGCGTCTGGCCTTGTGGTAGACACAGGGTCTCCCGTGAGGTCTGTGCCGTAGGGGACAGGCACACCACGGGCGATCGCGGGGCTGGCGCCGGTGAGCCGGAGGTCAGTGGCGGAGACGAAGGCAGGGTCGCCGAGGACGGAGCGGGGGCCTGGATGGAACTGCGTCTGTGCGCCGAAGTGGACGCCCGCGTCCTCGTCCGCCCCGGCTCCGTCCTCGTAGCCGGTCTTGCCGACCGCTTTGATGATGTTGTTGCGGAGAGTGAGGACGTTCGGGGCGCAGCCCGCGTAGCAGACCCAGCCCTCGCTCCGTGGGCCCGTCAGGTTCACGGAGTTGTTGATCGCCCGAGTGCCGTACACGGGGCCTGTGCCGGTTTCCGCTCCCCGGGTGACCAGGAAGGCGCTGGCAGGATGGACCGAAGTGACGGCGTTGAAGGCGAAGATGTTGCCGTCGGCGGTCCGGCCCGGCTCTCTGCCGAGTTCGGTGAAGGTGGTGTTGTCACGGGCGGTGTTGTACTCGACCCGGTTGCGGTCGCCGTTGAAAACCTCGACTGCCGCACCGTCGTGGCCGAAGTCGTAGCTCACGGCGCGGGAGTTGGTGATCAGGTTCCGGGTCACGATGTTGTCGTCACCGTTCAGCAGAACGCCGAAGGCGCCGGAGTCGTCCGAGCCGCCCGGGGTGTTGACGCTCATCTTGTTGTTGTCGGTGAGGGTGCTGTTTTGGAGGGTGTTGTGGTGGGCGTCAGCGGCGACGGAGACACCTACGACGTTGTTGTCCGCCCACACGGAGGACAGGAGGTTGTGGCTGCCCCGAATCTCGAACCCCGCCCACAGACAGTCGCTCGCGCGGATCGAACCGATGCGCCAGTACGATCCGGTGACGCGAACGCACTCGGGAACTGCGCCGCCGATGACGGGCGGCGAGGCGGGGGTGCTGCCGTACGCGGTGATGCCGATGGGTGCGGACGGGGTGCCGCTGGCGGACAGCAACAGCGAACCGGCCCAAGTCCGGCCACGGCGGAAAGCGACGGTGTCTCCCGGGTACAGGGCCGCGGAGTTGACCCGGTCCAGGCTCCTCCACGGTGCGGCGGTGGTCGTACCGCTGTTGCTGTCCTGGCCAGTCACTGCGTCTATGTAGTAAGTCGTCCCGGTCGGACTTCCCGCCGCCCTTGGGCTGGTGTGGTCCGAGGCGAATGCCTGTCCGCCTGCGAACGTGGCGACGAGCAACCAGACGAGGGACAGCGCAAGGGTGAAGCGGACACGGGTCGTCGGGGCAGCCATGCTCATGCCTCCAATATCCGGGGGCGCGGCAGCCCCATGGTTCAGCCCCCTGGTGAAGGGGGCCCGCTGGGTTCGAAGCTGAACTCCTGGTCCTGACCGCCGTCGCAGTTCTTCTGGGAGAGTTCCGCACCGTTGTCCGTGTCCACCTCTCCTCCGAGGGAGCCCAGACACAGGCTGGAGTGCAGGGGCCGCAGGCGGTACACGTTTCCCCTGCCGGGCCGGGCCGGCTCCACAGCAAATCGCTGATGCGCCGACCCCTTGCAGACGACAGGGGCCACCAGCGCACCAGGGACCCTGTATGCGAGATCCACCGTCAGACACCCGACGCCGTGCTCGGGGTGGTGCCACTGGATCTGGTAGACGCCCACACTGACCCGTTCCAGGTACGTGGATGGTTCGACCGATCGGCACGGCCGCTGGACCGCGAGCGGCCGTTTCGTTCTGCCGTTACGCTCACGTCCTTCGCCGATGCACAGCCCCCTCCCCAGGACGTGCTGAGACCGCATCTGGTACCAGCCGGCCGAGGGCAGGGACGCCGCCGACGGAGCGTCGTCGCGGTCCTCCGAGAGCTTCAACGCCGTGCCGATCGCCAGAGACACGGCCAAGGCCACTGCTCCGGCGATCGACATCTTCAGCACACGGCGGCGCGCTCTGACCCGGCGGCCGCAGCCGTCCACCGCCGGAGCGCCGTTCCCCTCCCCGTCGTCGTCCACGGCTGATGCCGCCTTGTCGGCCTCTTCAGCCTGAACAGTCTCCGCGGCCGCCTCCTGCACGCGCTGCCGGGCGCGCAGCCAGCAGGTGACCGCGGCCTCGTCCAGACCCACCGCCCGTACCAGGGACGCGACCAGTTCTGGCCGGGGCAGGGTGTCACGACGGAGCGCGGACGCGAGAGTGCTCGTCGGCAGTACCTCGTCGGCAGCCTGGGCCTTGGCCGCGAGCTGGCGGTAGGTAAGCCCTGACCAGTCACGCAGATCCCTGAGTGCCGCTACGTACTGCAGCACGGTCAGCGGACCGCGGGGACAGACAGGATCTTCCTCACACCGATGGCTCACGCCAGAAGGATCCGAGTCTCAAAGATCCGCAACAAGACGGGAATCCAGCCGTTCACTACATGTCCCGAAGAGAGCACACCCGCGCGCCCTGTCCAGCAGCGGGGCGGGCGAGAAGGTGAGCCCGCCCTCTCCTTCACTCCGTCGGTGTGGGTTGTGATCGCGGAGTGAGGGGCGGGGCCGGGCGGCGGGTCAGGCCCGCGCGAGAAGCCCGGTGTCGATGAGGAGGTAGAGGTAGTAGCGGCCACTGCGCAGTCGGCAGTCCCAGTCGACCACATCGGGTCGGTTGTCGAACCAGTAGCGTCCGCTGGCGTTGCAGCGACTGAGAAAGTGTTGGGTAATTGGGTGATTACTGGTTCTTGAGGTCGTCGGCGAGGCGGCGGGCTGCTTCGGTCTCGATGGGGCCGTGTGGTTCGATCT
>NZ_JBEOWM010000114.1:0-4367 GCF_040296045.1 Streptomyces sp. NPDC002490
GTTTGGTGGACGTGTGGCCGTTGTCGCCGTTGCAGGAAGGGTTGCTGTTCCACGCCCGGTACGACGAGACCGGCCACGACGCCTACGTCGGACAGCGGTTCCTCGATCTGCGGGGGGAGGTGGATGCCGATCTGCTGCGTGCCTCCTGGCAGGCGTTGCTGGACCGGCACGCCAACCTCCGGACCGGATTTCGGCAGCCGGCGGGCCTGGACGGGCCGGTCCAGGTGGTTTCCGCGGAGGCATCGCCACCGTGGCGGGAAGTCGACCTGTCGGAGTTTGCGGGCCGGGCTGACGGAGACACCGAGCTGCGGGCCCTCATGGCTGCTGAGCACCGTCGGTTCGACGTCGAGGTGCCGCCGCTGCTGCGGCTGCTGTTGGTGAAGCTGGGGGAGGGCCGGCACCGGCTGGTGATCACGATGCACCACATCGTGATGGACGGCTGGTCGCTGCCGCTCCTCTTCGAGGAGCTGTCCCTGACCTACGCCGCCGGGGGCGACGCCTCGGGATTGCCGCCCGTCGCCCCGTACCGGGACTACCTGGCCTGGCTGGCCGTCCAGGACCGGGACGCCGCCCGCGCGGCCTGGCGCGAACACCTCACCGGAGTCGACGAACCCACCCTGGTGGCCCCGCTGGAGCGGGACGCGGCATCGACCCGGCCCCGTCATGTCGTGGTGCGGCTCGAAGAGTCGCTGACCGACGCGCTCCGCCGGGCGGCCCGTGCTCGGGGTCTGACGCTCAACAGCGTGGTGCAGGGGGTCTGGGGAGCCTTGCTGGGGGTGCTCGTCGGCCGTGACGAGGTGGTCTTTGGAGCCACGGTCGCCGGTCGGCCCGCCGAACTGGCGGGTGTGGAACGGATGTTGGGCCTGCTGATGAACACCGTTCCGGTGCGGGTGCGACTCGACCCGGACCAGGAGTTCTCCGGGATGCTCGCCGAGCTCCAGGCCCGACAAGCAGAGCTGATGGCACATCAGCACATCGGTCTCGCGGACATCCAGCGGGCCGTCGGGCCCGGGGCGTCCTTCGACACCCTCCTCGTCTACGAGAACTATCCGCACGACCCCGAGGCGGGCCGGGCGATCGGCGGACTGCACGTCGCCGGAGGGGGAGGGGAGGAGGCGGCCCACTATCCGCTCACCTTGGTGGTCTCTCCCTCGACCCGACTGGAACTCCAGTTCGACTACCGCCCCGACCTCCTCGACGAGGACACCGTCCGTTCCCTCGCCGGACGGGTGCGGCGGCTGTTGGAACAGGTGGCGGCGGACCTCGATCTGCCGGTCGCCCTGCTCGACGTGCTGGACGGGGCCGAGCGCGAGCGGGTCACGCTCCGGTGGAACGACACCGCCCGCGGGCTTCCGGTGGCGACGGTGCCCGAACTCTTCGCCGCCCGGGCGGCACGGACCCCGGATGCCGTCGCGGTGGCCGGCGACGACGGGTCCTGGTCCTACGCGGAGCTGGACGCCCGCTCCGACCGGGTGGCGAGCTGGCTCGCAGCCCGGGGCACGGGCGCGGGTGACCGGGTCGGGGTGGTGATGGAGCGGTCCGCGGAACTGGTGGCCGTGCTGCTGGGCGTGCTGAAGTCGGGCGCCGCCTACGTGCCGGTCGATCCGGGGCACCCCGAGGAGCGCATCACGCTCGTCCTGGCCGGCGTGCGCCCGTCGCTGGTCCTCGCATCCGGCGCACACGCCCCCCGGCTACCCGGGACGGTGGACTGGGACGCCGCGACAACGGTCGAGGAGGTGGCCCGCGCCACCACGGTGCCCCGGCCCGGGCCCCGACCGGATTCCTTGGCGTATGTGATGTTCACCTCGGGGTCCACGGGTGAACCGAAGGGTGTGGCGGTCACGCATCGGAGTGTGGCGGCGTTCGTGTCGGACCGTGCCTGGCGTGACGAGGTTGTGGCGAGTGTTCTCGTCCAGGCGAACCATGCGTTCGATGCGTCGACGTATGAGTTGTGGGTGCCGTTGGTGCACGGCGGCACTCTGGTGGTGGCGTCGGCGGGTGAGGTGGATGCGGCGGAGCGGGGTCGGCTTGTCGCGGCGCACGGGGTGACGAATGTGCATGTGACGGCGGGGTTGTTTCGGGTGTTGGCGGAGGAGTCGCCGGAGGTCTTCGCCGGGGTGCGGGAGGTGTCGACGGGTGGGGACGTGGTGTCGTCCTCGGCGATCCGCGCCCTGCTGACCCGCTACCCGGAGCTGACCGTACGGACCACCTACGGCCCCACCGAGACCACGGCGTTCACCACCCAGCTGGCCTACACGGCAGCGAGGTCGGTACCCGATGCGGTGCCGCTGGGCCGACCGATGGACAACAGTCGGGCGTACGTCCTCGACGGATTCCTCCGCCCCGTTCCCCCGGGTGTGACGGGGGAGCTGTACCTCGCCGGGGACGGCCTGGCCCGCGGCTACGACCACCGGCCCGCACTGACCGCCGAACGGTTCGTGGCCTGCCCGTACGGCGCCGGGCGGATGTACCGCACGGGGGACCTGGCCCGCTGGACGACGGACGGCGAGCTGGCCTTCGGGGGCCGGGCCGACGACCAGGTGAAGGTCCGGGGCTTCCGCATCGAACCCGGCGAGGTCGAAGCCGCTCTCGCCGACCATCCCGAGGTCGGGCAGGTGGCGGTCGTCGCCCGGGAGGAGCCGCCGGGAACGAAGCAACTGGTCGCGTACGTCGTGCCACGAGGCTCCGCCGTCGACCCGGCGGAACTCGCCGCCCGCGCGGCCGACCGGCTGCCCGCGTACATGGTGCCGTCCGCGTTCGTGACCCTCGACGCGCTGCCGGTGACGGTGAACGGCAAGCTCGACCGGGCGGCGCTCCCCGCACCCGAGTGCACCGAGGCCGGCAGCGGTGGCCGACCGCCGGCGAACCCGCGGGAGGAACTCCTCTGCGCACTCTTCGCGGAGGTCCTGGGGCGGGACGGGATCGGCACCGAGGACTCCTTCTTCGACCTCGGCGGGGACTCGCTCCTCGCCCTGCGCCTCACCGCCCGGATCAGGGCGGCCCTGGACACCGGCCTCGGCATCCGCGAACTCTTCGGCACCCCCACCGTCGCCGGCCTGGCACGGTTGGTGGGGGACGGTCGCCGGAACGGACACGGCGGGATCGCCGTGCGGGAACGGCCCGACGAGGTGCCGCTGTCCTTCGGGCAACAGCGGATGTGGTTCCTCAACCGGATGGCCGAGGCCGGCGCCGGGGCCGCGTACAACATGCCGTTGGCCCTCCGATTCACCGGCACGATGGACGCCGCCGCCCTGGGGGCCGCGCTGGGCGACCTCGCCGATCGACACGAGGCACTGCGCACCGTGTTCCCCGACACCGCGGGAGCGCCCCGCCAACACGTCCTGACCGGCCGGGCCGGGCGTCCGGCCCTGGAGGTGCGCGGACTCACCGAAGCGGAGCTGCCGGCAGTGCTGGTCGCCGAGGCCGCACGGGGCTTCGACCTCTCACAGGAACTGCCTTGGCGCACACACTTGTTGGTGTTGTCCGACACGGAGTCCGTGCTGCTGCTGGTGGCGCACCACATCGCGGTGGACGGCTGGTCCATGGGTGTCCTCGCGCGTGATCTGCGTACCGCCTATGCGGCCCGCCGGGGCGGCGCGGCGCCCGACTGGGAACCGCTGCCCGTGCAGTACGCGGATCACGCCCTCTGGCAGCGGGAGACGCTGGGGGACGTCACCGACCCCGGAAGCGCGATCAGCGGGCAACTCGCCTTCTGGCGGGACACCCTGGACGGGATGGTCGAGGAACTCCCCTTGCCGACCGACCGGGTGCGCCCGGCGATCTCCTCCTTCCGGGGCGGCTCGGTACCGGTGGAACTGGACGCAGAGGTGCACCGGGCGCTGGTGGAGGTGGGTCGCGGCTCCGGTGCGACCCTGTTCATGGTGGTGCAGGCGGCCTTGGTGATGCTGTTGGCGCGCCTGGGCGGCGGGGTGGACGTGCCGGTGGGCACGGCGGTGGCGGGCCGCGGGGACCGGGAGTTGGACGACCTGGTGGGCTTCTTCGTGAACACCCTGGTGCTGCGGACCGATGCGAGCGGCGATCCCACCTTCCGGGAGCTGTTGGAACGGGTCCGGGAGGCGGACCTGGCTGCGTTCGCCCACCAGGACGTGCCCTTCGAGCGCTTGGTGGACGAGCTGAGCCCCGCCCGTTCCCTCGCCCGACACCCGCTGTTCCAGATCATGTTGGTACTTCAGAACGCCCCCGCCGAGGAATGGGGACTGCCCGGCCTCGTCGTCTCCCCGCTGAACGCCGATGCCCTGCCCGACGAAGCGCTGCCGGCTCGGTTTGATTTGTCGTTGAGTTTGTCGGAGCGGTGGGATGTGTGGGGTGGGCCGGCGGGGGTGGTGGGTGGTCTTCAGTTTGCGGTG
>NZ_JBEOWM010000115.1:0-4315 GCF_040296045.1 Streptomyces sp. NPDC002490
GAGGGTTTGCGGTTGTTTGATGTGGGGGTGCGTGCGGGGTCGGCGTTGGTGCCGGTGCGGTTGGACCTCGACGCACTACGCGCACAGGGCACACAGCTCTCACCCCTCTTCCACCACCTCACCGGCCGCCCGGCCCGTCGTCGGGCCGCTTCGCGTACGGCGGTCGCCGCCGCGAGTTCCCTTGGCGAACGGCTCGCGGTGCTCCCCGAATCCGAGCGTCACGAAGTCGTCCTCGACCTGGTGCGGGGACAGGTGGCAGCGGTGCTCGGGCACGCGACCTCCGAGGCCATCGCCCCCGACCGGGCCTTCGGCGACCTCGGCTTCGACTCCCTCACCGCGGTCGAACTCCGCAACGGGCTGAACGAGACGACGGGCCTGCGGCTGCCGGCCACCCTCGTCTTCGACTACCCGACCGCCGGCGACCTCGCCGACTTCCTGTTGGCCGAGGTCTCCGGTGAGATGGCTGCGGCCGTCGTCCTCCCGTCCACCGGCCTCGTCGCCGACGACCCGATCGTCATCGTCGGCATGTCCTGCCGCTTCCCCGGAGGCGTCGAGTCCCCGGAAGACCTGTGGCGACTGGTCGCGGACGGGGACGAGGCCATCACCGACCTGCCCGGCAACCGCGGCTGGAACCTCGACCGGCTCTACGACCCCACCGGGACCCGCCCGGACACCACCTACGTCGACAAGGGCGGGTTCCTCCACGACGCGCCCGACTTCGATGCCGACTTCTTCGGCATCAGCCCCAACGAAGCACTGATCACCGACCCCCAGCAGCGCCTGCTCCTGGAGACCTCCTGGGAGGCGTTCGAGCGCGCGGGCATCGACCCGGCCACCCTCAAGGGCAGCGCCACCGGCGTCTTCGCCGGGGTCGTCTATCACGACTACTCGGGCAGCAGCAGCTCCGGCAGCATCGTCTCCGGCCGGGTCGCCTACACCTACGGTCTCGAAGGCCCGGCGGTCACCGTGGACACCGCCTGCTCCTCGTCCCTGGTCGCGCTGCACCTCGCCGTGCAGGCCCTCCGCAGCGGCGAGTGCGACCTCGCGCTCGCGGGCGGTGTGACCATCATGGCCTCGCCCGCCGCCTTCGTGGAGTTCAGCCGTCAGCGCGGGCTGTCCCGTGACGGTCGTTGCAAGGCGTTCGCCGCCGGAGCGGACGGTACGGGTTGGGGCGAGGGGGTGGGCGTGCTGGTGGTGGAGCGGTTGTCGGACGCCCGGCGCAACGGCCACCGGGTGCTCGCGGTGGTGCGCGGCTCCGCGGTGAACCAGGACGGCGCCAGCAACGGCCTCACCGCCCCCAACGGCCCCGCCCAACAGCGGGTGATCCGCCAGGCCCTCGCCAACTCCCGACTGGCCCCCGCCGACATCGACGCCGTGGAAGCGCACGGCACCGGCACCGTCCTCGGCGACCCGATCGAAGCCCAGGCGCTCCTCGCCACCTACGGCCAGGACCGCCCCGACGACGCGCCCCTCTGGCTCGGCTCCGTCAAGTCCAACATCGGCCACACCCAGGGCGCGGCGGGGGTGGCGGGCATCATCAAGATGGTCATGGCCATGCGCCACGGGACCCTGCCCCGGACCCTCCACGTCGACGAACCGTCCACGCACATCGACTGGGCCTCGGGTGCCGTGCGACTGCTGACCGAAGAGGTCCCCTGGGAGGCCGGCAGACCGCGCCGGGCAGGCGTCTCCTCCTTCGGCATCAGCGGGACCAACGCCCACGTCATCATCGAGCAGGCGGCCCCCGACCACGGGCACGAGCGGATCGCCTCCTCGGACGAGGCGCCCGCGTCCGGCGCGTTGGTGCCCTGGGTCGTCTCCGGCCGGGGCGAGGACGGACTGCGGGCCCAGGCCGCACGCCTCGCCGCGTACGTCGCTGACCACGGCGAGCTGAGCCCGACCGACGTCGGCTGGTCCCTGACCACCAGGCGCGGCGCGCTGGAGCGGCGGGCCACCGTGCTCGGTGCCGACACCGCCGAACTGCTGGCCGGCCTCAGGTCCCTCGCCGACGGCACCCTTGCCGACGCCGTCCGCACCAGCGGCAGGACCGCGTTCCTGTTCACCGGTCAGGGAGCCCAGCGTCCGGGCATGGGACGGGAGTTGTACGAAACCTATCCCGCCTACCGTCGGGCCTGGGACGAGATCCGTGAGCAACTCGACACCCTGCTCGAACGCTCCCTCGACGACGTCCTGTTCGCCGAGGAGGGCTCGGAGGAAGCCGCGCTCCTCGACCGGACCGAGTACGCCCAGCCCGGCCTGTTCGCGATCGAGGTGAGCCTGTACCGACTGCTGGAATCGTGGGGGACCCTGCCCGACGTCGTCATGGGCCACTCGATCGGTGAGATCGCCGCCGCGCACGTCGCAGGCGTCCTCTCGCTGGCGGACGCCTGCGCCCTGGTCGCCGCGCGCGGCAGGCTCATGCAGGCGCTCCCCGAGGGCGGTGCCATGGTCGCCGTCCGGGCGAGCGAGGACGAGGTGTCGCCCCTCCTCGCCGAGGAACCGGAAGTCGACCTGGCGGCCGTCAACGGCCCCGGGGCCGTGGTCCTCTCGGGCTCCGAAGCGGCGGTGACCCGGATCGCCGATCGCCTCGGTGCCGAGGGGCGCAAGACGTCCCGCCTCAAGGTGTCGCACGCATTCCACTCGGGGCTGATGGAGCCCATGCTGGACGACTTCCGGCGGGTGCTCGAAGGACTGTCGTTCGGTGAACCGAGGCTGGCCGTCATCTCCACCGTGACCGGGGAGAGCGCGACCGACGAGGACCTGCGCACCGTGGGGTACTGGCTGCGACACGTCAGCGGGGCAGTGCGCTTCGGCGACGGCGTGCGCACCGCGGTGGAACGCGGTGTGACCCGGTTCCTGGAAGTCGGCCCGGACGGCGTGCTGACGGGGCTCGCGCAGACCTGCCTGGAGGAGACCGAGGGCGCCGAGCGGCCCGAACGCCTGGCCCGCTTCGTGTGCGTGCCCCTGTTGCGCAAGGGCCGCCCGGAGGCTCGGAGCCTGCTGACGGGACTCGGCCGACACCACGCCTCGGGCGGCGAGGTCGCCTGGCCCGCGGTGTTCGAGGGCACCGGGGCCCGACCTGTCGAGTTGCCCACCTACGCCTTCCAGCGCCGGAGCTTCTGGGAACAGGAGCCGGACGGCCAGGGCGACCCGGAGTCCATCGGCCTCGGTGCCGTCGATCACCCGCTCCTCGGCGCGGCCGTCGCGCTCGCCGACTCGCGCGGCCACGTCTTCACCGGACGTCTCTCCGCGCAGACCCAGCCCTGGCTCGCCGACCACGTCGTCGGCGGTGCGATCTTCTTCCCCGGCACCGGTTTCGTGGAGTTGGCCGTCCGTGCGGGTGACCAGGTCGGGTGCGGAGTGGTGGAGGAGCTGACGCTGGAGGCGCCGTTGGTGCTGCCCGAGCGCGGCGGCGTACAGGTGCAGATCGTGGTGGGCGCCCCGGAGGCCGACTCCCGGCGCCGCTCGGTGCGGGTGTACTCGCGCAGCGAGGACGCCGCCGGTGAGGAGTCCTGGACACGGCACGGCTCGGGCACCCTGGTCGACGCGGCGCGCGGGGCTTCGGCCGCCTTCGACCTCGGAGTCTGGCCCCCCGCGGGGGCGGAACCCGTCACCGTCGAGGGCGTCTACGAGCGGTACGCGGAGGGCGGCCTGTCGTACGGCCCCGTGTTCCGGGGGCTCCGCGGTGCCTGGCGACGGGGCGAGGAGGTGTTCGCCGAGGTCGCCCTGCCCGATGGGGTCGCGGTCGACGGGTTCGGCGTGCACCCGGCGGTGCTGGACGCGGCGCTGCACGCCGTGGGCCTGACCGGTGCCGGGGAACGGGCGGCCCTGCCGTTCGCCTGGTCGGGGGTGGAACTCTTCGCCACGGGCGCCACCGCCCTACGGGTGCGGGTGCGCCCGCTGGCCTCCGGCGCGGGTACCGCCGTGGCGCTCGACGTGGCGGACGCCGCCGGGCGGGCCGTCGTGTCCGTGGACCGGCTCGATGTGCGTCCGATCTCCGAGGAACAGCTCACCCTGGCCCGCACCGAGTACCCGGAGTCGTTGTATCGGGTGGAGTGGGTGGTGGCGGGTGGTTCTGGTGTGGGTGGTGTGGGTGGTTCTGTGGGTGTGGTGGATGTGGTGGATGTGGTGGATTTTGATGATGTGGTGTCGGGTGTGGTGGTGGGTGTGCCTGGGGTGGTGGTGTTGCGGGCGTTTGGTGGTGGTGTGGGTGGTGTGGTTGAGGGTGTTTCGGGGTTGTTGGAGCGGGTGTTGTTGGGGGTTCAGTGGTGGTTGGGGGAGGAGCGGTTTGGTGGTTCGCGGTTGGTGGTGTTGA
>NZ_JBEOWM010000116.1:0-4073 GCF_040296045.1 Streptomyces sp. NPDC002490
GGGCCCCGCCGCCCCGGCGCCCCCGCCCCGCCGCCCCCCGCCCCGCGGGGCGGGGCCCGGGGGGGGCGGGGGGTCCGCCGGGCGTTGCGGGTGGTGTGCGTCGGGGGGCTGGCGGGCGCGGCGGTGCTGGTGTGGTGGCCGCAGCCGCGGAGCGCAGCGCCGGCGGCGCCGGCGCACGGGCCGGGGGCACGGGCGGTGAGCGCGGTGGAGGGCGGCGCCCCGGCCACCACCACGGAGTTGACGGCGCTGGTCGTCGAGCGGGAGCGGCACCTGCGGGCGCACCCCGGGGACCACGCCTCCTGGGCCCTGTTGGGCACGGCGTACGTCGAACGGGGCCGGCGCACCGGCGACTCGGCGGACCTGCCGCGCGCCGAGCGGGCCCTGAACGCCTCCTTGGCGGCCCGGCCGGAGGGCAATGCGGGGGCGTCGACCGGGCTGGCGCGGTTGGCCGCGGCCCGCGGCGACCATCCGGCCGCCCGCGCCTGGGCTCAGCGGGCGGTGCGGCTGGCGCCGCGGCGCTGGCAGGGCTATCCCCCGCTGATCGAGGCGCACCGCGGGCTCGGAGACTTCGCCGCCGCCGGGACGGCCTTGGACTCCCTGCGGGAGTTGCGGGTGCCGGCGGCGGTCACGCGGACGGTGACGGGGGCGCTCTACCGGGAACGGGGGTGGCGGGAGGACGCGGCGGCGAACCTGACGGACGCGGTGGCGGCGGCCCGCACCCCGGCCGAGGAGGCCCGGGCCCGGCACCTGCTCGGCGGGGTGGCGGCGGACCGGGGGGAGGCGGAGACGGCGCTCGGGCACTTCGACGCGGCGCTGCGGGCCGACCCCGGTCTGCACGAGGCGCTGGCCGGACGGGGGCGGGCGCTGGCGGCGCTCGGCCGCGACACGGAGGCGGTGCACGCGCTGCGGACGGCGTCCGCCCGCCGGCCGGTGCCGGAGTACGCGCTGGAACTCGGGGAGTTGCACGAGGCGGCGGGGGCGGCGGACGCGGCCCGGGCGCAGTACCGGTTGGCCCGGGAGCGGCTGCGGGCCCGCGCCGCGCACGGGGTGCGGGACGTCCTGGTGCGCGCCCGGTTGGCGGCGGACCACGGGGACGCGGCGGAACGGGAGGCGGTGGCCGAGGAGTTGGCGGCGGAGGCGGGCCGGGCGCCCCGGCCCGCGGTCTCGGACGCGCGGGGCTGGGTGCTGTTCCGCCAGGGCGATGCCGAGGGGGCCCTGGAGTGGGTGCGCGAGGCGCAGGACCGGGGTCCCCGGGTGCCGCTGGTGGCCTACCACCGGGGGGAGATCGAGCGGGAGTTGGGGCGGACCGCCCGGGCCCGGCGCCATCTGGCCGACGCCTTGCGCTGGAACCCCGGCTTCTCCCCGCTGTTCGCCCCCCGGGCCCGTACCGCGCTGGCCGGCCTGGGTTCCCCGGCCCCCGGCGGCCCGGCCCGGACGCACGGCCCGGCCGAACCCCTCACCTCGCCCTCGCCCTCGCCCTCGCCCTCGCGCACGGCTTGAGGAGGGGAGGCGGCCCGGGGGCCGCGGGGGTCACAGGTTGCCGCGCTTCTCCTGCTCCCGCTCGATCGCTTCGAACAGCGCCTTGAAGTTGCCCTTGCCGAAGCCCATCGAGCCGTGCCGCTCGATGATCTCGAAGAACACCGTGGGCCGGTCCTGGACCGGCTTGGTGAAGATCTGGAGCAGGTAGCCGTCCTCGTCCCGGTCGGCGAGGATCTTCAGTTCGCGCAGGGTCTCGACGGGGACCCGGGTGTCGCCGACCCATTCGCCGAGGGTGTCGTAGTACGAGTCGGGGGTGTCGAGGAACTGGACGCCCGCGGCGCGCATGGTCCGCACCGTCTCCACGATGTCGTTGGAGGCGAGGGCGATGTGCTGGACGCCCGCGCCGCCGTAGAACTCCAGGTACTCGTCGATCTGCGACTTCTTCTTGGCGACGGCGGGTTCGTTGATGGGGAACTTGACCTTGAGGGTGCCGTCGGCGACGACCTTGGACATCAGGGCGGAGTACTCGGTGGCGATGTCGTCGCCGACGAACTCCTTCATGTTGGTGAAGCCCATGACCTCGTTGTAGAACGAGACCCACTCGTTCATGCGGCCGAGTTCCACGTTGCCGACGCAGTGGTCGACGGCCTGGAAGGTCCGCTTGGCGGGGGGCGCCACGAGGGGTTCGGCCGCGGCGTACCCGGGCAGGTAGGGGCCCTCGTAGGCGCGCCGCTCGACCAGGGAGTGCCGGGTGCTCCCGTAGGTGGCGATGGCCGCGAGGACGACGGTGCCGTGTTCGTCGGTCACCTCGTGCGGTTCGGTCAGGCCCCGGGCGCCGTGCGCGACGGCGTACGCGTAGGCCGCACGGGCGTCGGGCACCTCGATGGCGAGGTCGACGACGCCGTCACCGTGCTCGGCGACGTGCTCGACGAGGAAGCGGCCCCGGTCGCTGACCGCCTTGATCACGGAGGTGAACACGAAGCGGGCCGAACCGTTCTCCAGGACGTAGGAGGCGGTCTCCCGACTCCCGTTCTCCGGGCCCGCGTAGGCCACGAGCTTCATCCCGAACGCGGTCGCGTAGTAGTGGGCCGCCTGCTTGGCATTGCCCACGGCGAAGACGACCGCGTCCATGCCCTTCACCGGGAAGGGGTCGGCCCCGCGTGCGGTGGTGGGGGCGGGGTTCAGGTGCGCAGGAGTAGCTGCCATGCCGGCAGGCTCCTCCCGTTCCACAAGGTGCGCAATAGTTTGCGTTTTTAGTGGGCATTCTGACTAGGCAGAAGCCCGTCGGACCGGTCTTTCTGTACAAGGTGACCATGCGGGAGGCCCTGGTGGCGATCGATCATTTGGACGGCCGGTTGCTCGTGCTGTTGGCACGCGAACCGCGCTTGGGGGTGCTGGAGATGTCCCGCCGCCTGGGGGTGGCCCGGGGCACGGTGCAGGCCCGGTTGGACCGGCTCCGGTCGAACGGGGTGATCCGCGGCTTCGGCCCGCAGGTGGACCCGGCGGCGCTCGGCTACCCGGTGACCGCCTTCGCCACGCTCCAGATCCGGCAGGGTTCGGGCGCCGACGTGCGGGCGCACCTGGCGACCGTCCCGGAGGTGCTGGAACTGCACACCACCACCGGCAGCGGGGACATGCTGTGCCGGCTGGTGGCGCGGTCCAATGCGGACCTCCAGCGGGTCATCGACCTGGTGGTGGGCTTCGACGGCATCGACCGGGCGGCCACCGCCATCGTCATGGAGAACCCGGTGCCGCTGCGGATCATCCCCCTGGTCGAGCAGGCGGCCCGGGAGTGAGCCGGGCCACGGACCCTTCACGCAAAGAGTCCTTTGCATAGGACCCTTTGCATAGCTATCTTTGGATGCATGGACGAGAACGCGCCCGGCGCCACCGGGACCCCCGACCCCCGTGCGTCCGCGCAGGAGCCGACGCCCCCCGCCCACCGACGGAGGGTCCGTCACCTCGACGCCCGCACCCTCCGCGGGCTCGCCCACCCGCTACGGATGGCACTGCTGGGCGCACTGCGCCGCGGCGGACCCGCCACCGCCTCCCAACTCGCCGGGAAACTGGGCGAGTCGAGCGGAGCGACCAGCTACCACCTGCGCCAACTCGCCGCCTACGGCTTCGTGGAGGACGCCCCCGAGCAGGGCCGGGGGCGGGAGCGGTGGTGGCGGGCCGTGGACGAGGGCACCGACTTCGGCCACGAGCTGATGCAGGACACCGACCCGCAGACGCGGGGCGCGGCGAGCGTGTTCCTGCACGAGATCGCGAACATCCACAGCCGGGAGCTGACGACCTGGATCGCCACCCGCGAGGACTGGTCCGAGGAGTGGGCGCGGGCCACCGACATCAGCGACTTCACCCTCCGGCTGACGCCCGAGGAGAGCCGGGAGCTCTCCGAGCGGATGCACGCCCTCCTGACCGAGTACCGGCCGGCGACGACCGAGGACACCGACCCGGCCACCGACCGGGTCCGCGTGCACCTGCACCTCTTCCCGCAGCGCACCTCCTAATGCTGTTGTCAAGCGGCGACTGTGACAGGGAGTTCACGTGGGAAGCGCTGTCCGTCACGGATGAGGGCCCACAGGACGTTG
>NZ_JBEOWM010000117.1:0-3551 GCF_040296045.1 Streptomyces sp. NPDC002490
GGAAGAGCAGCCCGATCCAACTTCCCGTTCACCGTCACCGGCAACGCATCCACCACCACGAACGCCCACGGCACCATGTACTCCGGCAACCGCTCAACCGCAAACGCCCGCACCCCGTCCAGATCCACCCGGTCCGACACCGCCGGGACCACGTAGGCCACCAGCCGCTTGACCCCCGGCTGGTCCTCCCGGACGACGACGGCTGCTTGTCCGACCTCGGAGCGTTCGGCAAGGACTGCTTCGACCTCGCCCGGCTCGATCCGGAACCCCCGCACCTTCACCTGGTCATCCGCCCGGCCCAGGTAGACCAGCTCGCCGTGCTCGTTCCAACGGGCCAGGTCGCCCGTGCGGTACATCCGCCCGCCGCCGTACGGGCACGCCACGAACCGCTCCGCGGTCAACCCCGGGCGACCGGCGTATCCACGGGCCAACTGCACTCCGGCCAGGTGCAGTTCACCGGTCACTCCCGGCGGCACCGGCTGGAGGAGGTCGTCCAGCACGTAGGTGCGGGTGTTCCACACCGGGCGGCCGATGGGTACCGGGCCCGCGGGGGCGCCCCCGGTGCCGTCCCAGGCGGTGACCTCGACGGCCGCCTCGGTCGGACCGTACAGATTGTGCAGCTGGACGCCGATCCGCTCGCGGAACCCGTCGACCAGCTCGCCCGTGAGGGCCTCCCCGCTGGCGAAGACCCTGCGCAGCCCGGGGCAGTCGCCCGGGCCGACCTGCTGGAGGAACGCGCCGAGCATCGACGGCACGAAGTGGATCACGGTCACCGCGTGCCGTCGTACCGCGTCGACCAGGTACGCCGGGTCGCGGTGCCCGCCCGGGCGGGCCATCACCAGGGCCGCGCCGGCGAGCAACGGCCAGAACAGTTCCCACACGGAGACGTCGAACCCGGTGGGCGTCTTCTGGAGCACCCGGTCCTCGGACGTGAGCCGGTAGGCGTCCTGCATCCACAGCAGCTTGTTGGCGATCGAGCGGTGGCTGACGACCACGCCCTTCGGCCGGCCCGTGGAGCCGGAGGTGTAGATGACGTACGCCGCGGTACCGGGGGTGGGCGCGAGGTCCGGGGCGGTGGCCGGCCCGCCGGCCACTTCCGTGCGGGTCTCCGGCGCGTCCCACACCGTCCAACCGAGCCGGTCGGCCCGGTCACCGCCGGTGGCGGTGGTGCACAGCACCACGGCGGGCGCGGCGTCGCCGAGGACGTAGGCGATCCGCTCGGCCGGGTGGTCCGGGTCCACCGGCACGTACGCGGCACCGGACTTCAGCACGCCCCACAGGACCGCCGACAGTTCGACGGACCTCTCCATCAGCAGCGCCACCCGGTCGCCGGGGCGCACTCCGCGGGCGGCCAGCCAATGCGCGATCCGGTCGGAGCGCTCGTCCAGTTCGCGGTAGGTGGCCGTCCGCTCCTCGTCGATGACCGCGGGGGCGTGCGGGGTGCGCAGGGCCTGGGCCCGGAACAGGGCCGGGAGGGTGGTGGGGGCGACCGGGTGCGCGGTGTCGTTCCAGGTCCGCACGGTGCGCTCGTACTCGTCGGCGTCCATGACCGCGAACCGGTCGGCAGGACGCTCCGGGGCGCGGGCGACCTGGTCCAGGAGCCGTTCCAGTCGACGGGCGAGGGTGCGGGCGGTGTCCTCGTCGAACAGGTCGGCCGCGTACTGGACGCCGCCCTCGATGCCGAGGGGCGCCCCCTGCCCGTCACGGCGCTCGACCAGCCCGAAGGAGAGGTCGAAGCGCGCCGAGAACGCCTCGTCGGCGAGCACCGGGCGCACGTCCAGTCCCGGGAGGTCCCAGGTGGCCGTGGCACCGGGGGTGTTGTCGACGGTGAGCAGCACCTGGAACAGCGGGTGCCGGGCCAGCGACCGGGCCGGGCTCAATTCGTCGACCAGGCGCTCGAACGGCACCTCCTGGTGGGCGAAGGCGGCGAGGTCGGCCTCCCGGACGCGCTGGAGGAGTTCCTCGAAGGTGGGGTTCCCGGAGGCGTCGGTACGGAGCACCAGGGTGTTGACGAAGAAGCCGGCGAGTTCGTCGAGGACGGGATCGGGGCGCCCGGCGACGGGCGTCCCGACCGGGATGTCCGTGCCCGCTCCGAGCCGGCTGAGGAGCAGGGCCAGGGCCGCCTGCACCACCATGAACAGGGTCGCCGAGCCGCGCCGGGCGACCGCGCCGAGCGCCGCATGGGTCTCGGGTCCGACCGTCAGCGGCACCCAGCCGCCCGCGAAGGTGCCGACGGCCGGACGGGGCCGGTCGGCGGGCAGGTCCAACTCGTCGGGCAACGCGGCCAGTACCGCACGCCAGTGGGAGAGTTGGGCGCTCAGCAGGCTCTCCGGGTCGTCCGTCGCGCCGAGCGTCTCGCGCTGCCAGAGGGCGTAGTCGGCGTACTGCACGGGCAGCGGTCCCCAGTCGGGCGCCGCACCGTCCAGGCGGGCCGCGTAGGCGGTGCGCAGATCACGCGCGAGGACACCCATGGACCAGCCGTCCACCGCGATGTGGTGCGCCACCAGGAGGAGGACGGCCTCGGAAGCGGAGACGGCGAACAGTTCGGCGCGCCAGGGCAGGTCCCGGGTCAGGTCGAACGGCAGGTTGGCCGACTCCGCCACGGCTGGGGCGAGCTCTCCTTCCGTGACCGTCCTCGGGTGGAGGACGGGACGGCCCGCGGCGCCTTCGACGATCGACTGTCGTGCGACTCCGTCCGTTTCCGGGAAGCGGGTGCGGAGCGTCTCGTGCCGGTCGGCGAGGTCGCCGAGGGCGGCCTCCAGGGCGGTCACGTCGAGGGCGCCGGTCAGCCACAGCGCCAAGGGCATGTTGTAGGCCGCGGCGCCGCCCGACTGCTCCAGCCGGTTGAGGATCCACATGCGCTGTTGCCCGAACGACAGGGGCAGTTCGGCGGGACGTTCCCGGAGGGTGATCCCGGTCGGCGTCGCCCGCCCGGGCACCTCGGCGATCAGGGCCGCGACACCGGCGACGGTGGGGGTGGTGAACAGCTCGCGGATGCCGACCTCGGTGTCGAGGGCGGAGCGGATCGCGGCGACGAGCCGCATGGCGAGCAGGGAATCACCGCCGAGCGCGAAGAACGACTCCTCCGCACCAACCCGGTCCACCCCGAGCACCTCGGCGAAGAGTCCCGCGACGATCTCCTCCAGCGGGGTGATGGGGGTGCGGTCGGTGGTCTCGGTGGCGTCGGTGGTGCGGGGTGCGGGGAGTGCCGCCCGGTCGAGCTTGCCGTGCGCCGTCAACGGCAACCCGTCCAGGACCACCACCGCCGAGGGCACCATGTGCTCCGGAAGCGTCCGCGCCACACGCACCCGCAACGCCCCGCCATCCGCCCTCCCCCCACCAGCAGGAACCACATACGCCACCAGACGCTTCACCCCCGGCCGGTCCTCCCGCGCCACCACCACCGCCCGAGACACTCCCTCATCCGCCAACAACACCGCCTCCACCTCACCCGGCTCGACCCGGAACCCCCGCACCTTCACCTGATCATCAACCCGACCCACCCACACCAACTCACCACCCGACGTCCACCGCACCAGATCACCCGTCCG
>NZ_JBEOWM010000118.1:0-3208 GCF_040296045.1 Streptomyces sp. NPDC002490
TCCACGAAACCGTCCACTTCACCGACGCCATCCACACCCTCACCGAAGACGGCGTCACCCGCTACCTCGAAATCGGACCCGACACCACCCTCACCGCCCTCACCACCCCACTTCTCCCCGACCACACCCACACCCACGCCCTCCTCCACCGCAACAAACCCGAACCCCACCACACCCTCACCACGCTCGCCCACCTCTGGACCCACGGCCACCCCATCACCTGGACCACCCACACCCCCCACACCCACACCCAGCCCGTAGACCTCCCCACCTACCCCTTCCAACGACAGCGGTACTGGTTGGCGGGGGCCGAGGACGCAGACGTCTCGGCGCTGGGGCAGCTCTCCGCCGACCACCCCCTGCTGGGCGCGCTGGTCAACGCTCCCGGGAGCGACTCCACCATCCTGACCGGCCGCATCGGCACCCGGAGTCACCCCTGGCTGGACGACCACACGATCACGGGCACTCCCCTGCTGCCCGGCACCGCCTTCGTGGAACTGGCCCTGCACGCCGGGCACCACACCGGAGCCCCCCACCTGGCGGAACTCACCCTCCACGCCCCGCTCGCACTCCGCCCCGACGCGTTCACCGACCTCAGGGTCCAGACCTCGCGCGCCGACCGCTCGGTCACCATCCACTCCCGACCGCACGGCGACATCACCGATGACGGCGAGTGGACCCTGCACGCCACGGGCACGCTCGCGTCCGAGGTCCCGGCACCGAACGCCGACTTCGCCTCGACCTCCTGGCCGCCTCCGGGCGCCACGCCCCTGGCCCTCGACGACACCTACGCCGAACTCGCCGCCCGGGGATACGACTACGGGCCCGTCTTCCAGGGGCTCAAGGCCGCGTGGCGACAGGGCCACGAGGTCTTCGCCGAGGTGTCACTGCCCGCGCCGGCACACGAGGAGGCAGTCGCCTTCGCACTCCACCCGGCGCTCCTCGACGCGGCCCTGCACGCCACGGACCTCGGTGAGGTCGGCCCCCGGGACGAGCGGACCGTGCTGCCGTTCGTCTGGAGCGGTGTCTCCCTCCACGCGACCGGTGCGACCACCCTGCGCGTGCGCATCAGCAGGTCGGGGGAGGACAGCCTACGGCTGCTCCTGAGCGACCCCGCGGGTCAACCCGTCGCCGAGGTGGACCGGTTGGTCATGCGTCCGATGTCGGCCGCGAGGATCGCCGCGGCGGGAACCGGCGAGGACTCCCGTCTCTACGCGGTGGAGTGGGACGCCCTTCCCGTCGACGCGGGCCGCACGACTTCGGCGGCCGGTGAGTGGGCAGTGCTGGGATGCGACGCCGGCCCGTGGGAGGAGTGGACCGGCGCCGTGGTCCACGCGGATCCGAGGACCCTCGCCGAGGCCCCGGGACCCGTGCCGGAGACCGTCGTGCTGACCTGCCGTCCGGGGACCGGGAGCGTCGACGTGCCGGGCCGGGTCCGGGAGGTCACCAGCGGGGTGCTGGAGGTGCTCCAGCAGTGGCTGGTCGAGGACCGGTTCGCCTCGTCCCGGCTCGTGGTGGTCACCCGGGGCGCGGTCGATCACCCGGACGGTTCCGGAGAGTCCGTGGACCTGGCGGGTGCCACGGTGTGGGGGCTGGTGCGCTCGGCGCAGGCCGAACACCCCGGCCGCTTCACCCTGCTGGACTGGGACGGCGTGCCGTGCGCACCGTCCGCTCTGCTGGCGGCGCTCTCGACGGACGAGCCCGAACTCGCGCTGCGGAGCGGCACGTTCCGGGTCCCCCGGCTGGCACGCGTGACGGCCGGTGACGACCCCACCGACGGCTTTCCGAGGACCGGTTTCGGGGCCTGGGCAGCGGAGGACACCCTCCTCATCACCGGTGGCACCGGTGGACTCGCCGCCCTCGCCGCGGAACACCTGGTCACCCACCACGGCGTGCGGAGCCTCGCCCTCGCCAGCCGTGGGGGCCCGAGCGCGCCCCATGCGGACGGGCTCGTCCGACACCTCACCGACCTGGGTGCCCACGTCACCGTCCACGCCTGCGACGTGAGCGACCCGACCCAGGTCACCGAGTTGGTGGGCGGGTTGCCTCAGCTCAGGGGCGTCATCCACACGGCGGGTGTCGTCGAGGACGCCGTGCTCGCCAACCAGACCGCCGCCCACCTCGACACCGTGCTCGCCCCCAAGGCCGACGCCGCCTGGTACCTGCACCGGGCGACGGCCGGCCTGGACCTCACCCACTTCGTCCTCTACTCCAGCGCCGCCGCCACCCTGGACGGAGCGGGACAGGCCAACTACGCCGCCGCCAACGCCTTCCTCGACGCCCTCGCCCACCACCGCGCGGCGAACGGCCTACCCGCCCACTCCCTCGGCTGGGGCCTGTGGAACACGGACCGGGGCATGGGCGCCCGACTCACCCCGGGTGACCTCGCCCGTCTCGACAGCGGTCCGCTCCGCCATCTGACCACCGCGCAGAACCTGTCCCGGTTCGACGCGGCGCTCGCCTCGCGCCGCCCCGCGCTCCTCCCGGTCGGGATCAACCCCCGCCACCCCGCCCAGCCGCTCACCGCGAACCTGCGGGCCGCCGCCCCGATCAGGCCCACCGCGCACACCGGGACACGGACGCCCTCGGGTCCGCAGGCGGTGACCCGACTGGGCGGACTGGACCCGGCGGAACGTGGACGGGCGGTGTTGGACCTGGTCCGGACGCACATCGCCGGGGTGCTGCACCACGACGGCCCGAGCTCCGTGGACCCCGCGCGGGCGTTCACCGAGATCGGTTTCGACTCGCTGTCGGCGGTGGAGTTGCGCAACCGGCTGAACCAGGCGACGGAGCTGCGGCTGCCGGCCACGCTCGTCTTCGACTATCCGACGCCCCAGGCACTCGCCGACCACCTCGACGACACGCTCTTCGGCGACGCGACCCCGGCAGCCGCCCCCGTGGTGGCGCCCGACAGCGTCCCCGACGAGCCCATCGCGATCGTCGGCATGAGCTGCCGCTTCCCCGGCGGCGTCACGACCCCGGAACAGTTGTGGGAGTTGTTGGTCAACGGACGGGACGGCGTCTCGGCGTTCCCCACCGACCGCGGTTGGAACGTCGAGGAGATCTTCGATCCCGAGCCGGGCAAGCCCGGGAAGACCTACGCGATCGAAGGTGGCTTCCTGCACGACGCGGCGGAGTTCGACGCCGAGTTCTTCGGGATCTCCCCCCGCGAGGCCATCGCCACCGACCCCCAACAACGCCTCCTCCT
>NZ_JBEOWM010000119.1:0-3057 GCF_040296045.1 Streptomyces sp. NPDC002490
GGGGGGGGGGGGCGGGGCGGGGGGGCGGGCCCCGCGCGCGGGCCCCCGCGGGGCCCCCCCCGCCGGGCGGCGCGTCCCGGACTCCGGGGCCGCGCCGCCGTGCGATCCCGCAGCCCGGACCGCCCTTGACCCGCCTCGACCGCGCCTGATTTGATCCCGAGCATGCGGCAACGACAGGAACTCACGAGGCGACGCCACGTCGACCTCGTCCGCGTCGCCAGTTCCTGCTGTCCTTCCTGACCGCCGCCCCTCGAACAGCCCGGCCCCGTGGCCGCCCGCGAGCGTTCCCCGGTCGGCTTCCGCTTCCCGCAGCAGCCCCGAGGCGCCCGGCCCGCCCCTGCGCCCCGCGCCGGGAGTTCCCGCCGCCGTGCGCGCTCCCGAACCACCCCGCCCGCCGCGCGTATCCGCCGGTGCGCGCGCGGGCGCACCCGCTCCGGCTCGTGCCCCCCGATCCGAAGGATTCCCATGGCCACCGTCCTGTCCGTCTCCGGAAGTCCCTCCGCCGCCTCCCGCACCGCACGACTCCTCCGCCACCTCGACGCACGACTGCGCGAGCAGGGGCACGAGGTGATACCCCTCGACGTGCGCACCCTCCCCGCCGAGGCGCTGCTCGGCGCCGACTTCGCCCACCCCGACATCGTCCGCGCCGGATCGTTGTTCGAGCGGGCGGACGGGGTGGTCATCGGGACGCCCGTCTACAAGGCCGCCTACTCGGGACTGCTGAAGTCGCTGTTGGACCTGCTGCCCCAGTACGCGCTCAGCGGCAAGACCGTGCTGCCGCTGGCCACCGGCGGCACCCATGCGCACGTCCTCGCCATCGACTACGCGCTGCGCCCCGTGCTCACCTCGATGGGCGCCGACCACATCGTCCAGGGGTGGTTCACCCTCGACCGGCAGATCACGGTGGAGGCCGACGACACCCTCACGCTCGCACCGGAGGCGGAACGGGCCGTGACCCGGGTCCTCGACCGGTTCTCCGCGGTCCTCGACGCACCCCGGTTCGCCGCCGCCGGCTGAACTCCCGCCGACGCACGGGCTGGCCGTTCCGGCCGGCCGGATTAGGATGCCGTCGAGGACGAGGCGGTGACGCGTGCGACTGGTCGTACTGGGTGGCGGGGGATTCCGGGTCCCCCTGGTGTACGGGGCCCTGCTCACGGACCGGGGGGAGGGCCGGGTCGACGAGGTCGTGCTGTACGACACCGATCCGGCGCGGTCGGCGGCCATCGCCCGGGTGCTGGCCGACCAGGCCGCCGCCGACCCGGCCGCGGCCCCCCGGGTCCGGGTGGCCACGGACCTCGACGCCGCCCTGCACGGGGCCGACTTCGTGTTCTCCGCGATCCGGGTCGGCGGACTGGCCGGCCGCGCGGCCGACGAACGGGTGGCCCTCGCGGAAGGGGTCCTCGGCCAGGAGACCGTCGGTGCCGGCGGCATCGCCTACGGACTGCGCACCCTGCCGGTCGTCGACCGGATCGCCCGACGGGTGGCCGCCGTGGCGCCCGACGCCTGGTTCATCAACTTCACCAACCCGGCCGGCCTGGTGACCGAGGCCATGTCGCGGCACCTGGGGGACCGGGTGATCGGCATCTGCGACTCGCCGGTCGGGCTCGGCCGCAGGGTCGCCCGGGTCCTGGGCGTCGACCCCGGCAGTGCCGAGGTCGACTACGTGGGGCTGAACCACCTGGGATGGCTGCGCGGGCTGCGCGTCGACGGCCGGGACGTGCTGCCGGACCTGTTCGCCTCCACCGCGCTGCTGGAGGGCTTCGAGGAGGGCCGGCTGTTCGGCGCCGACTGGCTGCGCTCCCTGGACTGCGTCCCCAACGAGTACCTGCACTACTACTACTTCAACCGGGAGACCGTGCGCGCCTACCGCGAAGCCGCGCTCACCCGGGGGGCCTTCCTGCACCGACAGCAGGACCGCTTCTACGCCCGGGTGGGCGATCCGGCCGTGCCCGCGCTCACCACCTGGAACGCGGTGCGGGCCGAACGCGAGGCCACCTACATGGCCGAGAACCGGGAGGCGGCCGGGGCGGGCGAGCGGGACGAGGCGTCGCTGACCGCGTCCGGCGGGTACGAGGAGGTGGCCCTCGCCCTGATGCGGGCCATCGCCCGCGACGAGCGGACCACCCTCGTCCTCAACGTCCGCAACCGCGCCGCCCTGCCGGGGCTGGACGCCGACGCGGTGATCGAGACGCCCTGCCGGGTCGACGCCGCCGGCGCCCACCCGATCCCCGCCGACCCGCTGCCCGGGCACGCCCTGGGCTTGGTGACCACCGTCAAGGCGGTGGAGCGCGAGGTCATCGCGGCGGCCGACGGCGCCTCCCGGGCGCGGGCGGTCAAGGCGTTCGCCCTGCACCCCCTGGTCGACTCGGTCTCCGTCGCCCGCCGGCTCGTCGCCGGGTACACGGAGGTCCACCCCGGTCTCGGGTACCTCCGCTGATGGGACCCCGGGGGCGGGGATCAGCGGCAGGAAGCCGGCCGTCGCACCCTGGCCGGGTCGGGGCGGGGGACGGCGGGGCCCGCGGCGACGATCCGTCCCCGCGCCGCGGTGCGGGTTCCGTCGGCGCGGTCCGCAGCGGCGGCCCGGCTGAGGACCAGCACCCCGCGTCCCGCGATCACGGCGCCCGCCAGGGCCAGGGCCGCTCCCGCGGCGCCGCCGCGGAAGCCCTCGCCGAGCAGGGCGATCCCGATCGTCGAGGCGGCCACCGGATTGGCGAGGGTGAGCAGGGCCAGCGGCGCCCCGAGTCCGTCCTGGTACGCGGTCTGGGCCAGCAGCAGGCCGCCCACCGCGAACCCCGCGACGAGCAGGACGACCACCGCCACCCGGCCGCTCAGTAGCGCGGCACCGGCCCCGGTGGCCGCGACGGTCACCGTCTGCGTCAGTGCCGAGGCGACCCCCGAGGAGAGTCCGGAAGCGGTCGCGTGCCGCAGTCCCGGCCGGGCGCCCGGCCACGCCAGCAGGCCCAGGACCGCGGCGGTCGCCCCCGCCACCCCCACCGCCAGGGCCATCCCGCGCCGACCGGGCAAGGGTGGGAACACCGGGGCCCGGGCGCGGCGGAG
>NZ_JBEOWM010000120.1:0-3022 GCF_040296045.1 Streptomyces sp. NPDC002490
CGGGGACGAGGCGTCTGGTGGCGTACGTGGTGCCGGTGGGCGAAGCCCCTGCGGACGGGGTGCTGCGGGAGCACCTCGCGCGCCGCCTGCCGGACCACATGGTGCCGTCCGCGTTCGTCACCCTGGACGCCCTGCCCCTGACGGCGAACGGCAAGGTGGACCGGGCGGCGCTGCCGGAACCGGCGGCGTCGGCGTCGGTGGGGCGGGAGCCGGAGGGCCCCGTCGAGGCGTTGCTGTGCGGGCTGTTCGGCGGGGTGTTGGGGCTGGACCGGGTGCCGGCCGACGTGTCCTTCTTCGAGTTGGGCGGCGATTCGCTGCTGGCGATGCGGCTGATCTCGGCGATCCGCTCCGAGCTGGACGCGGAGGTCGGCGTCCGGGACCTGTTCGGCGCGCCGACCGTCGAGGGGCTGGCCCGGTTGGTGGCGGAGAACCGGGGAGCGGCACGGGCCCCGCTGGTCGCGGGGGAACGCCCCGAGGTGCTGCCGCTGTCGTACGGGCAGCAGCGGATGTGGTTCCTCAACCGGATGGAGCAGGAGGGCGCCGGCGCCGGCTACAACGTGCCCTTGGCGCTGGCGCTGGACGGGGTCCTCGACGTCGGGGCGCTGCGGGCGGCACTGCGCGACGTGGCGGCGCGGCACGAGACCCTGCGGACCGCCTTCCCGGAGACGGCGGGGACGCCCCGGCAGGAGGTGCGGCCGGCCGGTGGCACGGAGCTGGTGGTGCGGGACGTCGAGGCGGATCGGGTGCGCACGGTCGTGGACGCGGTGGCGCGCGCCACCTTCGACCTCACTCGGGAACTCCCCTGGCGCACGGAGCTGTTGACGGTGTCGGAGCGGGCGCACGTGCTGGTGTTGGTGGCGCACCACATCGCCGTGGACGGCTGGTCGATGGGGGTGTTGGCGCGGGACCTGCGGACGGCCTACGCGGCCCGTCTGGAGGGGGCGGCGCCCGGTTGGGAGCCGTTGCCGGTGCAGTACGCGGACTACGCGCTCTGGCAGCGGCGGGTGCTGGGGGAGTGGGACGATCCGCAGAGCCTGATCCGGGCCCAGGTCGACTACTGGCGCGAGACGCTGGCCGGGCTGCCCGAGGAGCTGACGCTGCCGCTGGACCGGCCCCGGCCGGCGACCCCGTCGCACCGGGGCGCCTCGGTGCCGGTGGAGGTCCCGGCGGAGGTGCACGCGGCGCTCTCCGCGGTGGCGCGCCGGAGTTCGGCCACCCTGTTCATGGTGGTGCAGGCGGCGTTGGCGATGCTGCTGGCGAAACTGGGTGCGGGGACGGACGTGCCGTTGGGGACGGCGGTGGCCGGTCGCGCCGATCGGGCCCTGGACGACCTGGCCGGGTTCTTCATCAACACCTTGGTGTTGCGGACGGACGTCGGTGGTGATCCGTCGTTCGAGGAGTTGTTGGGGCGGGTGCGGGAGGCGGACCTGTCGGCATACGCGCACCAGGACCTGCCGTTCGAGCGGCTGGTGGACGAGGTCAGCCCGGTGCGGTCACTGGCCCGGCATCCCCTCTTCCAGGTCATGCTGGTGCTCCAGAACCTTCCGCGGGGCGGGTCCGGTTGGGACCTGCCCGAGTTGGACGTGCGGCCGATGCCGGCCGAGGAGGCGGTGGCCGCCCGGTTCGACCTGTCGTTCACCCTGGCCGAGAGCCGGGACGAGCGGGGGGCGCCGGCCGGCATCGGCGGGGCCCTGCTCTACGCCACCGACCTGTTCGACCCGGCGACCGCCGAGGCGATCGCGGCCCGGCTGGTGCGGGTGTTGGAGCAGGTGGCCGCCGACGCCGGCCGGCGGCTGAGCGGGCTGGACGTACTGGACGCGGGGGAACGGGACCGGGTCGTCGTGGCGTGGAACGCTACCGACCGCCCGCTGCCGGACGCCACGGTGGGAGCCCTGTTCGCGGAGCAGGCGGCCCGCACCCCGGGGGCGGTGGCCCTGGTGGACGCCGTCGACGGAACCTCCCTCACCTACGCCGAGTTGGACGCCCGGGCCGGGAGGGTGGCCCGCTGGCTGCGGGACCGCGGGGTGCGGGCGGAGAGCCGGGTCGGGGTGGTCATGGACCGTTCGGTGGACCTGGTGGTGCTGCTGCTGGGGGTGGTGCGCTCCGGGGCCGCCCACGTACCGGTCGACCCGGGCCATCCGGCCGGGCGGATCGCCCGGGTGCTCACCGAGTCGGCCGCCGACCCGGTGTTGTGCACGGCCGGGACGGAGCACCTCCTCGCCGGGGTCGAACCGGTGCCCGTGCGGTGGGACGACCCCGCGGTCCGGGCGGCGGTCGCGGGCTCCACCGGTCCCGTGCCGCCCTCGGCGGCGGGGCCGGACTCCCCGGTGTACGTGATGTTCACCTCCGGCTCGACGGGCGAACCCAAGGGCGTCGTCACCACGCACCGCGGGGTCACCGGGCTGGTGCGCGACGGGGGATGGGCGGTGGGTGAAGGCGACCGGGTGCTGCTGCACGCCCCGCACGCCTTCGACGCGTCCACCTTCGAGCTGTGGGTGCCCCTGCTGCGCGGCGGCACCGTCGTCGTCGCCCCGCCCGGGCCGGTCGACGGGCCGGCGCTGGCCCGGCTGGTCGACGCCCACGGGCTGACCGCCGTCCACCTGACGGCCGGCCTGTTCGGGGCACTGGCCGACGGGTCCCCCGAGGCGCTCACCGGGTTGACGGAGGTGCTGACCGGCGGCGACACGGTGCCGGCGGGTTCGCTGGCCCGACTCCGCGAGGCCCTGCCCGGGCTACGGATACGGCATCTGTACGGGCCCACCGAGGCGACCCTGTGCGCCACCACCCACCTGGTGGAGCCCGGCGGGCCGACCCCCGCGGTGCTGCCGATCGGCCGGCCGATGGACAACACCCGCACCTACGTCCTGGACGGGTTCCTCCGTCCGGTCGTTCCCGGGGTGGTGGGTGAGTTGTATGTGGCGGGGGTCGGGTTGGCGCGTGGTTACGGGGGGCGTCCGGGTTTGACGGCGGAGCGTTTCGTGGCCTCGCCGTTCGGTGGGGGGCGGTTGTACCGGACGGGTGA
>NZ_JBEOWM010000121.1:0-2838 GCF_040296045.1 Streptomyces sp. NPDC002490
TGGGGGGTTGTGGGAGTGTGCTTGATCAGTCTGCCGGCTGGTCGGTGAGTCAGAAATCGTTGATGTAGGCGAAGGGCATGCGAAAGGCCCGGCGTAGAGGGTAAGACCCCCGTAGTCGAAACGTCAGCGACTTGCTTGTGCATTTCCCAAGTAGCACGGGGCCCGAGAAATCCCGTGTGAATCTGGCGGGACCACCCGCTAAGCCTAAATATTCCCTGGTGACCGATAGCGGATAGTACCGTGAGGGAATGGTGAAAAGTACCCCGGGAGGGGAGTGAAATAGTACCTGAAACCGTGTGCCTACAAGCCGTGGGAGCGTCGGATGCCAGCACTTGTGTTGGTGTCTCGTGACTGCGTGCCTTTTGAAGAATGAGCCTGCGAGTTTGCGGTGTGTTGCGAGGTTAACCCGTGTGGGGAAGCCGTAGCGAAAGCGAGTCCGAATAGGGCGTTTGAGTAGCATGCCCAAGACCCGAAGCGGAGTGATCTAGCCATGGGCAGGTTGAAGCGGCTGTAAGAGGTCGTGGAGGACCGAACCCACCAGGGTTGAAAACCTGGGGGATGACCTGTGGTTAGGGGTGAAAGGCCAATCAAACTCCGTGATAGCTGGTTCTCCCCGAAATGCATTTAGGTGCAGCGTCGTGTGTTTCTTGCCGGAGGTAGAGCACTGGATAGGCGATGGGCCCTACCGGGTTACTGACCTTAGCCAAACTCCGAATGCCGGTAAGTGAGAGCGCGGCAGTGAGACTGTGGGGGATAAGCTCCATGGTCGAGAGGGAAACAGCCCAGAGCATCGACTAAGGCCCCTAAGCGTACGCTAAGTGGGAAAGGATGTGGAGTCGCAGAGACAACCAGGAGGTTGGCTTAGAAGCAGCCACCCTTGAAAGAGTGCGTAATAGCTCACTGGTCTAGTGATTCCGCGCCGACAATGTAGCGGGGCTCAAGCGTACCGCCGAAGTCGTGTCATTGCAGTACATACTCCTAACGGGGACTGTGATGGGTAGGGGAGCGTCGTGTGCCGGGTGAAGCTGCACTGGAAGGTAGTGGTGGACGGTTCACGAGTGAGAATGCAGGCATGAGTAGCGATACACACGTGGGAAACGTGTGCGCCGATTGACTAAGGGTTCCTGGGTCAAGCTGATCTGCCCAGGGTAAGTCGGGACCTAAGGCGAGGCCGACAGGCGTAGTCGATGGATAACCGGTTGATATTCCGGTACCCGCTGTAGAGCGTCAAACATTGAATCAGGCGATGCTAAGCCCGTGAAGCCGTTCCGGACCCTTCGGGGAATGGAAAGTGGTGGAGCCGGTGACCCGGACTTGTAGTAGGTGAGTGATGGGGTGACGCAGGAAGGTAGTCCATCCCGGGCGGTGGTTGTCCCGGGGTAAGGGTGTAGGACGTCAGGTAGGTAAATCCGCCTGGCAATAGTCTGAGACCTGATGCCGAGCCGATTGTGGTGAAGTGGATGATCCTATGCTGTCGAGAAAAGCCTCTAGCGAGTTTTATGGCGGCCCGTACCCTAAACCGACTCAGGTGGTCAGGTAGAGAATACCGAGGCGTTCGGGTGAACTATGGTTAAGGAACTCGGCAAAATGCCCCCGTAACTTCGGGAGAAGGGGGGCCATTCCTGGTGATGATATTTACTGTCTGAGCTGGGGGTGGCCGCAGAGACCAGCGAGAAGCGACTGTTTACTAAAAACACAGGTCCGTGCGAAGCCGTAAGGCGATGTATACGGACTGACGCCTGCCCGGTGCTGGAACGTTAAGGGGACCGGTTAGCTGCATTTCGGTGTGGCGAAGCTGAGAACTTAAGCGCCAGTAAACGGCGGTGGTAACTATAACCATCCTAAGGTAGCGAAATTCCTTGTCGGGTAAGTTCCGACCTGCACGAATGGCGTAACGACTTCTCGACTGTCTCAACCATAGGCCCGGTGAAATTGCACTACGAGTAAAGATGCTCGTTTCGCGCAGCAGGACGGAAAGACCCCGGGACCTTTACTACAGTTTGATATTGGTGTTCGGTTCGGCTTGTGTAGGATAGGTGGGAGACTGTGAAGCGGCCACGCCAGTGGTTGTGGAGTCGTTGTTGAAATACCACTCTGGTCGTGCTGGATGTCTAACCTGGGTCCGTGATCCGGATCAGGGACAGTGTCTGATGGGTAGTTTAACTGGGGCGGTTGCCTCCTAAAGAGTAACGGAGGCGCCCAAAGGTTCCCTCAGCCTGGTTGGTAATCAGGTGTTGAGTGTAAGTGCACAAGGGAGCTTGACTGTGAGACCGACGGGTCGAGCAGGGACGAAAGTCGGGACTAGTGATCCGGCGGTGGCTTGTGGAAGCGCCGTCGCTCAACGGATAAAAGGTACCCCGGGGATAACAGGCTGATCTTCCCCAAGAGTCCATATCGACGGGATGGTTTGGCACCTCGATGTCGGCTCGTCGCATCCTGGGGCTGGAGTCGGTCCCAAGGGTTGGGCTGTTCGCCCATTAAAGCGGTACGCGAGCTGGGTTTAGAACGTCGTGAGACAGTTCGGTCCCTATCCGCTGCGCGCGTAGGAGTCTTGAGAAGGGCTGTCCCTAGTACGAGAGGACCGGGACGGACGAACCTCTGGTGTGCCAGTTGTTCTGCCAAGGGCATGGCTGGTTGGCTACGTTCGGGAGGGATAACCGCTGAAAGCATCTAAGCGGGAAGCCTGCTTCGAGATGAGGGCTCCCACCCACTTGATGGGGTAAGGCTCCCAGTAGACGACTGGGTTGATAGGCCAGATATGGAAGCCGGGTGACCGGTGGAGTTGACTGGTACTAATAGGCCGAGGGCTTGTCCTCAGTTGCTCGCGTCCACTGTGTT
>NZ_JBEOWM010000122.1:0-2600 GCF_040296045.1 Streptomyces sp. NPDC002490
GGGGTTGTGCGGGCGGGGTTGGTGGCGGGGGAGCGTCCCGAGGTGGTGCCGTTGTCGTTCGGGCAGCAGCGGATGTGGTTCCTCAACCGGATGGAACAGGAAGGCGCCGGCGCCGCCTACAACATCTCCATGGCACTGGGCCTGACCGGCGAGGTGGACGTCGATGCCATGCGAGCGGCCCTGCACGCGGTCGCCGAGCGGCACGAAACCCTGCGCACGGTCTACCCCGCCACGGAAGGGGTCCCCCGGCAACAGGTCCTGGAAGCCGTCGAGAGCCGGACGGAACTGGCCGTGCGCACGGTCGGGCGGCACGAGTTGCGTGCCGTGATGGCGGCATCCGCACAGGGTTCGTTCGACTTGACCCGCGACCTCCCCTGGCGCACCGAACTCCTGGTCCTCACCGGGGCCGGGGCCGGGGCCGATGCGGAGGCGACGGCGACCGAACCCGCGGACTCCCCGGCGGAGGCCGAGTTCGATGCCGTCCTTCTCTTGACGGTGCATCACATCGCGGCAGACGGCACATCCATGGGCGTGCTCACGGACGACCTCCGGTCGGCCTACACGGCCGCGCACGGTGCGGCGACGGGCGAAGGGTCACCGGGACTCCTCCCGCCCCTGCCCGTCCAGTACGCCGACTACGCCCTCTGGCAGCGCGAGACCCTCGGCGAGTTGACCGACCCGGACAGCTTGATCAGCGCCCAACTCGCCCACTGGCGAACCGCGCTCGACGGACTCCCTGAGGAACTGGTCCTCCCGGTGGACCGCACCCGTCCCCCCGCTCCGTCGTTCGTGGGCGGACAGGTGACCGTGGACGTGGGCGCCGAGACCCATGCCGGGTTGGTCGCGGCGGCGCGGGGGAGTTCGGCCACGACCTTCATGGCCGTGCAGGCGGCGCTGGCGATGCTGTTGGTGCGCCTGGGCGCCGGCACCGACATCCCGGTCGGCACCGCCGTGGCCGGGCGCCCGGACAGCGCACTGGAAGAGCTGGCCGGGTTCTTCGTCAACACCTTGGTGTTGCGGACGGATGTCGGTGGTGATCCGTCGTTCGAGGAGTTGTTGGGGCGGGTGCGGGAGGCGGACCTGTCGGCGTATGCGCACCAGGACCTGCCGTTCGAGCGGCTGGTGGACGAGGTCAGCCCGGTGCGGTCACTGGCCCGGCACCCCCTCTTCCAGATCATGCTGGCCGTGCAGAACACGGGGCCGGCGGAGGACCCCACCTGGCAGCTCCCCGGGCTGCGGGTGCGGCCGGTGCCGGCTGACGACCGGGTCGTCAGCCGGTTCGACCTGTCGATCGGTCTGGACGAGATCCGAGACGCTCTCGGCACCCCCGAGGGGATGCGCGGCACCGTCCAGTACGCGACCGACCTGTTCGACCACAGCTCGGCCGAGGCGCTCACCCGTCGTCTGGTGCGGGTGTTGGATCAGGTGGCGGCCGATCCCGGGGTGCGGGTGAGCGACCTCGACGTCATGGACGCCGACGAGGAGTGGAAGGTGGTGCAGGCGTGGAACGACACGGGGTGTGAGGTGTCGGCTGGTTCGGTGGTGGAGTTGTTCGCGGGGCAGGTGGTGCGGTCGTCGGGTGCGGTGGCGGTGGTGGGCGACGACGTGTCGTGGTCGTACGGGGAGTTGGCGCGCTTGTCCGATCGGGTGGCGGGGTGGTTGGTGGGGTGTGGTGTGGGTGTGGGTGGTCGGGTGGGTGTGGTGGTGGGTCGGTCTCCGTGGTTGGTGGCGGTGTTGTTGGGGGTGTGGAAGGCGGGTGCGGCGTTCGTGTCGTTGGATGCGGGTCATCCGGTGGAGCGGTTGCGGTCGCTCGCGGATGAGGCGGGGTTGGATGTGGTGGTGGCGGATCGGGTGGTGGAGGGGTTGGAGACGGTCCCTCTGGAGGAGCTGTTCGCCGCTGATCCGCTGACCACCCCGACCGTGGTGTCTGCTGATTCCTTGGCGTATGTGATGTTCACGTCGGGGTCGACGGGGGTGCCGAAGGGTGTGGCGGTCACGCATCGCAGTGTGGCGGCGTTCGTGTTGGACCGGGCTTGGCGCGAGGACGTGGTGGCACGGGTGCTCGTCCAGGCGAACCATGCGTTCGATGCGTCGACGTATGAGTTGTGGGTGCCGTTGGTGCGCGGCGGCACTCTGGTGGTGGCGTCGGCGGGTGATGTGGATGCGGCGGAGCGGGGTCGGCTTGTTGCGGTGCACGGGGTGACGAATGTGCATGTGACGGCGGGGTTGTTTCGGGTGTTGGCGGAGGAGTCGCCGGAGGTGTTTGCGGGGGTGCGGGAGGTGTCGACGGGTGGGGATGTGGTGTCGTCCTCGGCGATCCGTGCCCTGCTGACCCGCTATCCGGAGCTGACCGTACGGACGACCTACGGGCCGACCGAGACCACGGCGTTCACCACCCAACTCCCGTACCGGGCGGGTGATGAGGTGCCGGCGGGCGTTCCGTTGGGGCGTCCGATGGACAACTCCCGGGCGTACGTGCTGGACGAGTTCCTCCGGCTGGTTCCACCGGGTGTGGTGGGTGAGTTGTATGTGGCCGGTGACGGTCTGGCCCGTGGCTACGACGGGCGTCCGGGCTTGACGGCGGAGCGGTTCGTGGCCTC
>NZ_JBEOWM010000123.1:0-2579 GCF_040296045.1 Streptomyces sp. NPDC002490
TCACCCGTCCGGTACAACCGCCCCCCACCGAACGGCGAGGCCACGAAACGCTCCGCCGTCAAACCCGGACGCCCCCCGTAACCACGCGCCAACCCAGCCCCCGCCACATACAACTCACCCACCACCCCGGGAGCAACCGGACCGAGCAACCCGTCCAGGACGTAGGTGCGGGTGTTCCACACCGGTCCGCCGATGGGCACGGCGCTCCGCTCCGGGTCCGGGGCCAGCGGAGCGGACACGGTGGCGCAGATCGTGGTCTCCGTCGGCCCGTACGCGTTCACCAGCTCCAGCCGCCCCGCCCAGGCGTCCGCCAGGGCCGGCGGACACGCCTCGCCCGCCACCACCACCGTCCGCAGGGTGTCGGGCACCCGCTCCACCCCCGCCAGCACCGAGGGCGGCAGGGTGACGTGGGTGATCCCGTACTCGGTCAGCAGGTCGTCCAACCGTCCGTGCGGCGGCATCCGGTCCGCGGGAGCGGTCACCAGCGCCGCACCCGACGTCAACGCCATCACCAGCTCCCACACCGAGGCGTCGAACCCGAGCGCCGCGAACTGGAGCACCCGCGCGCCCGGGCCCACCCCGAACCGCTCCCGCTGGGTCCCGGACAGGCTCGCCAGCCCCGCATGGGTGACCACGACGCCCTTCGGGGTGCCGGTCGAACCCGAGGTGTGGATCACGTACGCCGGGTGCTCCGGGCGCAGTGCCACGGACGGCGCCGCCGCCAGCGCACCCGCGACCTCCGCCGAGGTCACCTCGTCGTCCCACACCGCACGCACCACCCCCGCGGGCAGCAGCCCGACCGTACCGGTCGTGCACACCACCAGCACGGGCGCGGCGTCCGCGAGGACGAAACCGATCCGATCGGCCGGATGGGCCGGGTCCAGCGGCAGTTGCGCCGCACCCGCCTTGAGCACCCCCAGCACCACCGCGACCAGGTCGGCGGAGCGCTCCATCAACACCCCGACCCGGTCCTCCGGGCCGATCCCCCGGCCGATCAGCCAGTGCGCGATCCGATCGGTACGCCGGTCCAACTCCGCGTAGTCGACGTGGTCGGCGGGCGTGCCGCCGATCACGGCCGGCGCCTCGGGGGTGCGGGCGGCCCGGGCCCGGAACAGCTCCGGCAGGGTCGCCGCGGGCACCTCACGGGCCGAGTCGTTCCACTCCTCCAGCACCGCCCGCCGCTCGTCCGGCGCCAACACCTCGATCTCGCTCAGCCGGACCCCCGGATCGGCGGCCACCTGCTCCAGCACCCGCACCAGCCGGTCGGCCAGGGCCTGCGCGGTGGACTCGTCGAACAGGTCCGTCGCGTACTGGAGGCTTCCGACGACGCCCAGCGGCGCCCCCTGCTCGTCGCGCTGCTCGGACAGGCTCACCGACAGGTCGAACCGGGCCGCCACGTCCTCGTCCACCGGCACCGGCTCCACCGCGAGCCCCGGCACCTCCCACGGCGAGGCGGACCGCGGCACGTTCTGGAGCACCAGCATGACCTGGAAGAGGGGGTGCCGGGACAGTGACCGCACCGGGTTCAACTCGTCCACCAGCCGCTCGAACGGCAGGTCCTGGTGCGCATACGCCGACAGGTCCGCTTCCCGCACCCGCCCCAACAACTCCTCGAACGACGGATCACCACCGACATCCGTCCGCAACACCAAGGTGTTCACGAAGAACCCGGCCAGGTCGTCCAGGGCCCGATCGGCGCGACCGGCCACCGCCGTCCCCAACGGCACGTCCGTCCCCGCACCCAGCCTGCTCAACAGGACCGCCAACGCCGCCTGCACCACCATGAACAGGGTGGCCGCACCCCGCTCGGCAGTCGACGCCAGAGCGGCATGGACACCGGCTCCGACCCGGACCCGCACGGCCCGACCGGCGAAGGACGCGGTGGCCGGACGCGTCCGGTCCACGGGCAAGCCGATCTCCGCCGGCAACTCCGCCAGGGCCGCACGCCAGTAGGCGAGTTGGGCGCCGATCAGACTGTCCGCGTCGTCCAGCTCGCCGAGCGTTTCCCGCTGCCAGAGCGCGTAGTCCGCGTACTGCACCGGCAACGGCTCCCACCCGGGCGCTGCACCATCGAGGCGAGCCGCGTAGGCCGACCACAGGTCCCGCGCCAGCACCCCCATCGACCAGCCGTCCACGGCGATGTGGTGCGCCACCAGCACCAGCACGCGTTCGGTGCCCGACACCTCCAACAGCTCGACCCGCCACGGAAGTTCGCAGGCGAGGTCGAAGCCCCGTTCCGTGGCCGCGGCCAACCGTTGCGGCACCTCGTCCGCCGTGACCCGACGCACCACCGGCACGGGGCGGGAGGCCTGCCCGTCCAACACGTGCTGCCGGGGAACGCCCCCGCTCTCGGGGTAGACCGTGCGCAGGATCTCGTGCCGCTCCGCCACATCCCCCAAGGCAGCCTCGAAGGCCCCCGGGTCCAGGGTGCCCACCAGCCGCACCGGCAGGGACATGCTGTAGGCGGCGCCGGCGCCCTCCTGCTCCATCCGGTTGAGGAACCACATCCGCTGCTGCCCGAACGACAACGGCACCACCTCGGGACGCTCCCCCGCCACCAACCCCGCCCGCACAACCCC
>NZ_JBEOWM010000124.1:0-2434 GCF_040296045.1 Streptomyces sp. NPDC002490
CGGGGTGTCAGTCGGTGTGGTCGAGGGCGGCGGTGACGATGCTGTCGGTGTCGATGTGGTGGTGGCGGTAGACGTCTTGGATGGTGCCGGACTGGCCGAAGTGGGTGACGCCGAGGGTGGTGATGGGTGTGTTGTTGATGGTGCCGAGGAAGGCGAGGGTGTGGGGATGCCCGTCGAGGACGGTGACCAGGGGGGTGGCCCGGTCGGTGGGGAAGACCTGGTCGAGGATTCCGTGTGGTCCCTCGGTCAGGCCTCGGCGGGCTTGGAGGGCTCGGAAGAGGAGGTCGGGGCTGGTGATGCAGACGACGTCGGCCGGGATGCCGAGTGCTGCGAGTCGGTCGGCGGCGGCGAGGGCCTCGGGGACGAGGGCGCCCATGGCCGCGATGGTCACTGCGGGTGCCTCGCTTCGGCGGAGCGGGTAGGCGCCGGCGACGACCTGCCGGCGGCGGCGTTCGCGTGCGGCGGGGTCGGTGGGGACCGCGGCCAGGGTCTGGTCGACCGGCCGGGTGGACAGGCGGAGGTAGGCGGAGGTGCCGTCGGGCTTGCCGAGTTGGTTGAGGGAGGCGAGTAGGCACCACTCGGTGTCGAGGGCGAAGGCGGGTTCGTAGGTGGTGCAGCCGGGTTGTTCGATGCCCAGGGAGGGGGTGGTGATGGATTGGTGGGCGCCGCCTTCGGGGGCGAGGGTGACGCCGGAGGGGGTGCCGACGAGGATGGACTGGCCGCCTGCGTAGATGCCGAAGGACCAGGGTTCCAGGGCGCGGTTGACGAAGGGGTCGTACATGACGCCGATGGGCAGGAGGGGTTGTCCCCAGCGGCTCCAGGTGGCGCCGAGTTCGCCGAGGAGGGAGACCAGGTTGGTTTCGGCGATGCCGAGTTCGACGTGTTGGCCGGTGGGTCGTTCCCGCCAGTGCAGGATCGTTTCGGCGTCGTCGGCGAACCAGTCGGTGCGTTCGGCGACGGACCAGATCCCGGCCTTGTTGATCCAGCCGCCCAGGTTCGTGGAGGAACTCACGTCCGGACTGACCGTGACGATCCGGGCCGCCGCTTCGGGGGCCTGGCGGGTGAGGTCGAGCAGCACGCGCCCCAGGGCCTGTTGGGTGTTGGCGGTCCCGCCGGGGGTGCGGCCGATGTCGGTGGGCACGGTGGGGGGTCGTAGTGCGGGCGGGTTCTGTCGATGGAGTCGTTGCGCGGCCCGGGCGCACAGCAGCCCTGCTGCGCTTTCGTCGGGGAAGCGGCCCCAGGGGGAGTCGAGGTCGGCGCCGAGCCGGTCGGCCAGGTCACGCATCTGGTTCTCTGTCAGCAGGGAGGAGTGGTTTTGCGGGTGGCCTTCGTTGGCGAGCTGGTAGCCCTTGAGCGTGTACGCGAAGATGACGGTCGGCCGGGTGTCGTCGATGCTGTCGTAGGCGTGGAGTAGGGCGCCGAGGTCGTGGCCGCCGAGGTTGCGTAGGGCGGCGCGGAGTTCGGTGTCGTCGAGTGGGGCGATGAGGGCGGCGATGGGTTCGCGGGTGGATCCGGTGCCGGGCAGTCGGTCGCGCAGTTGCTCGGGGCTGCAACGCAGGAGTCGCTGGTATTCGGGGTTGCCCATAGAGTCGATGCGGACGCGTAGCGCGTCGCCGCCGGGGCGGGTGAACAGTTCCTCCAGCAGGCGCCCGTACTTGAGGGTGAGGACCTGCCAGCCGGCGGCGTCGAACATGCCCTGGAGCCGGTCGGCGGCCTGGTGGGGGACGACCCGGTCCAGGGACTGCCGGTTGAGGTCGACGATCCACACGACCTCGCCGAGACCGGCCACCATCGGGTCCTGGACCGTCTCCCAGATCGCGCCCTCGTCGAGTTCGGCGTCGCCGAGGAGCGAGAACTGACGCCCCCGACCGGCCTGGCCGAAGCGGCCGTCCACGTACCGGCGGGCGATCGCCGCCCAGACCGGTGCCGTCGCCCCGATGCCCACCGACCCGGTCGAGTAGTCCACCGGGTCCGGGTCCTTGGAACGACTGGGATAGCTCTGCAACCCGCCGAAGGAACGCAGCGTGCTCAGGTAGGACTCGTCCAACTCGCCGAGCAGGTAGTTGACGGCGTGCAGGACCGGCGAGGCGTGCGGCTTGACGGAGACCCTGTCCTCCGCGCCCAGGTGATGGAACCACAGAGAGGTCATGATCGACACCATCGAGGCACTGGACGCCTGATGACCACCCACCTTGAGCCCCTCGGGATTGGGCCGCACCCGGTTCGCCTGATCGATGATCGCCGTGGACAACCACAGCACCCGCCGCTCGACCTCCCCCAACGTCCGCAACACCCCCTCACCAACACCCTCCGCACCACGCGACCCAGCCGAGGACACAGCATTCACGATCATGCCCAACCACCTCCGTACCTACGTACACCTTGCGTTGGATTGCCTGCTTATGTTCAGCGAGTAGACACCCCGCCCGGCGAC
>NZ_JBEOWM010000125.1:0-1874 GCF_040296045.1 Streptomyces sp. NPDC002490
GGATGCTCCTATGGATGTCAAGCGGCTTCAGTGAGGTCGCTTTGAGTGGTTTGCGGGTTGATGTCGGTGGTCCGGATCGACCGCATCAGGACGCGGTAGACCTCGCGGGCAACATGTCGTTTCAGGCAGCGCATGATGTCCTTGGTCGCGAGTCCGTCGGCGGTACGCCGTGCGACGTAGGCGCGGGTGCGTTCGTCCCAGCGCATGCGGCACAGCACGATGGTGTGCAGGGCATGGTTGGCGGCGCGGTCGCCGCCGCGGTTGAGGCGGTGCCGGTCCCGGCGGCCGGACGAGGCCGGTATCGGCGCCACCCCGCACAGGTGGGCGAAGGCGGCCTCGGAGCGTAGCCGGTCAGGGTTGTCGCCGACGGTGGCCAGGAGCTGTCCGGCCACGTCCGTGCCTACGCCCTTGAGGGCCAGCAGGTCCGGGGCGGCCTGGGCGGTGAGGGTCTTCAGCTCGGCCTCCAGCTCGTCGGCCTCCTCGGTCAGCGCCAGGATGCGTTTGCCCAGGCGGCGCAGGGCGGCCTTGACCGCGTGGGCGGGGTCGGTGAGGTCGTCGCCAGGTCGGAGCCGGGCGCATGCCCTGGCCAGGGCGGCGGTCGACAGTCCGCGCAGCTGGGCGCGCAGGGCTTCAGGTGCGGTAACCAGCAGCTGCCGGGCCTGGTTGACAGCCTGAGTGCGGGACTTGACCGCCGATCGGCGCACCACCCGCAGCGCGCGGACCGCTTCCACGATGCCGTCCCGGGTCTTGGGAGTGCCGCTGGCCCGGCCGGAGGCCACCGCCTCGGCGGCGGCGTAGGCGTCGATCGGGTCGGACTTGCCCTTCATCCGGCGCGTCTTGCGGTCCGGGCGGTCGACCTCGATCACCGTCAGCCCGGCCCGGCCCAGGGTGCGGGCGAGCTCAGCGCCGTAGGCGCCGGTGCCCTCCACCCCGACCCGGGTGACGTGCCCAAACGAGCGCAGCCAGGCCAGCAGTTGCCGGTATCCGGCACCGGTGGCGGGGAACTCGCGGTCGGCCAGGTGGCGGCCGAGCCGATCGATCACGGCCGCGTGGTGGGTCTCGCCGTGCGTGTCCACACCCCCTGTGACTTCCAGGGCCTGGTCCGTCATGCTGGTCACTGCCGTCCTCTCGCTGATCCCGGTAGGCGGCACGCGCCGGCCAGGCGGGCGGACAAGACAGTGGCGGGGCTTCTTGACCAAGCTCCTGACTTGTTGAATCGGACCCAGATGCTCGGTCTGCAGCCGTAGCGTCCAGGGTGTCGGTCGGCACGGGCCCGCAGTGCTCCTTGCCGCCCTCGGGCTGGCTCACTGATAGCGTGCCGCCGCCGGCCGACACCCGCGCGGTGTGGCTCGACAGAGGCATGAAGGTGACACGGTGACTTCAAGTCAGGGTGCCCACCGCACTCCCCTTCCTGACTCATCGAGTGCAAGGGCAGCAGCCTGTGATCCTGATCGGTGTCGATCCCCACAAGTCGTCCCACACCGCCGTCGCCGTCGACGCCGCAGGCCACCAGGTGGCCCAGCGCCGGTTCGTCGTCAACACCGGGACCTTCCGCCAGCTGATGCGCTGGTGCGAGCAGTGGCCCGACCGTCGTTTCGCGGTCGAGGGCGCTGGCGGCCTGGGCCGCTCGCTCGCCCAGCAGCTGGCCGCTGCTGGTGAGAACGTGGTCGACGTGCCCTCCACTCTGTCGGCCCGGGCCCGGCTGCTGGCCACCGGAGGAGACCGCAAGACCGATGCCAAGGACGCCCTGCACGTCGCCCAGGTCGCCCTCTTCCGCCACGACCTCCGCCCCGTCGTGCGGGAAGACCAGACGACGATCCTGCGGCTGCTGACCGAGCGACGAGACGACCTGGTCCACGAGCGCACCCGCGTCC
>NZ_JBEOWM010000126.1:0-1868 GCF_040296045.1 Streptomyces sp. NPDC002490
CGCTCCCCCAACCCCGCAAGATCATCCCGCCCAACGCCCACGGTCCTCGCAACTCCCACAGATCGCGGGTGTTGCGAGGACCGATAGAACCCAAGCGTGGTCGGGGCCCTTCGACGTGAGTTCCCGGTGAGGCACTGGCGGAGGATGCGAGATTCGAACGCGTGAGGGTTGCCCCCCAACACGCTTTCCAAGTGCCTCCAACGGTGTCCGTCGGGGTTCGCGGCTGTCCTGACCTGCGGTGGAGTGAACCGCTGGGCAGCGGCTGGACCCGGTTGGACGGGGGTGAACGAGACCAAGCGTCCAGGCGGCCCTTGGGGGAGCGTCCGCCCCTGTCGCAGGCGTCGGCCCGGTCCCCCGTCGGCTGCAGCCCGACCAGAGTGGCGTGGCCCGGGGGTAGCCGTCGCTCCCCTGATCGAGTGAACCGACAGTAGCCGGCGGTTCGCCGAATCGTTATCCGGGAAAGTGTTGCGAATATTTCGAATAATTCGGATGCTGCGACTACGCTGGGAAGCTAGGAGGTTCGACTATGGCAACCACCACAGAAGGCCGGAAGATCGCGCCGGGCACCGTGGACGCGCAAAGGGCCGAACGGGCGCTGCGTAGGGTCCGTGACTACCTCGCGCACAACACGGACGCCACCGCAGACATCACCATCGTCGGTGAGGTCGGCACCGACGATCCTCTCGTGCTGCCGCGCCCCACGGTCGAGATGTTCGCCGCCATGCTCGCCGCCCTGGCGAACGGGCAAGGCGTGCAGATCATGCCAGTCAATGCCATCGTGTCTACCCAGGTCGCCGCCGACATGCTCAACGTTTCCAGGCCCTACCTGATCGGTCTCCTGGAGAAGGGAGACATCCCCTTCGAACGGGTCGGGCGCCATCGGCGCATCAAGTTCAACGATGTCATGGAGTACAAGCGGAGAGACGACCGCGAACGTAAGGACGCAGCCGACTCGCTCACGGCCCTCGACGAGGAGCTGGGGCTGCTCTGACATGGCCTTCATCGTTCTGTACGACTCGAACGTGCTCTACCCGAACACTGCGCGGGATCTGCTCATCCGTCTGGCTCGGCACGGGATCGTCCAAGCCAAGTGGACCGAGCAGATCCTCGACGAGGTGGAAGCTGCACTCCGCCGCAACGACATCGGAGACGACGAGAGGCGTGCGGAGCTGCGGCGCCGCATGAACGCAGCTGTGCGGGACTGCATCGTCACCGGCTACGAGCCTCTGATTGACGGGCTCAAGCTCCCCGATCCGAACGACCGTCACGTCCTCGCGGCGGCGATCAGGGCCGGCGCGCAAGTGATCGTCACCGACAACAGCAAGGATTTCCCGTCCGAGTACGTGGCGGAGTGGGGCATCGAGCAGAAGACCGCCGACGCCTTCGTCATGGACTTGATCGATTTGGACGACCGTGTGGTCTACGGCTGCGTCATGGAGATTGCGGGTAGTCGGCGACGGGAGCCGGCCACGTTCGACGATGTGCTGGGCCAGTTGGAGAGATCCCAACTGATCGGATCAGTGAGCATGCTCCGAAGCGGACCTGTCGAGAGCACCTGACGAGCCAAGTCCATGGGCCCCGGCCAGCAGATGCTGGCCGGGGCCTTCCCGCACTCACTCGCACAGGAGCCGGGACGATGCTTGGCAACTCTGGGGGGACAAGCTCCATGTCGCGCACCACGCCGTTGCCCCGGTGGGCCGCCGAGATGGTCGAGGGGCGACTGTGGGGGAAACGACGAAGGCCCGGACCGTTGAGGTTCCCCTTGGGTTCTAACGGTCCTCGCAACACCCGCGATCTGTGGGAGTTGCGAGGACCGTGGCTGTTGGACGCGATGATCTTGCGGGGTTGCGGGAGCGTTTTCTTGCGCG
>NZ_JBEOWM010000127.1:0-1860 GCF_040296045.1 Streptomyces sp. NPDC002490
GAGGTCCAGCAGGGCTTGCGCTTGCGCCTTGAGCGCCTGAGGAGAACGGGCGCTGAGGAGGAGGGGAACCGGCGCGGTCGAAGAGGGCCGGGGCACGTCCTCGACCACCGGTTCCTCGGGAGCCTCCTCCAGGATCACGTGCGCGTTCGTCCCGCTGATGCCGAACGACGACACACCGGCCCGCCGAGGGCCCACGGCCTCCCAGGGCCTGGACTCCGTCAGCAGTTCGACCCGTCCGGCCGTCCAGTCCACCTTCGAGGAGGGCTCGTCCACGTGCAGGGTCCTGGGCAGGACCCCGTGGCGCATCGCCATCACCATCTTGATGATGCCCGCCACGCCGGCGGCGGCCTGGGTGTGGCCCAGGTTCGACTTGACGGAACCGAGCCAGAGCGGCTGCCCCGCGGCGCGGTCGCGGCCGTAGGTGGCCAGGACCGCCTGGGCCTCGATGGGGTCGCCGAGGACCGTACCGGTGCCGTGCGCCTCCACGGCGTCGATCTCGTCGGTCGACAGACGGGCGTCCGCCAACGCGGCTCGGATGACGCGCTGTTGGGATGGGCCGTTGGGGGCGGTGAGGCCGTTGCTGGCACCGTCCTGGTTCACCGCGGAGCCCCGCACCACCGCGAGCACCCGGTGCCCATTGCGCCGGGCGTCCGACAACCGCTCCACCACCAGTACACCCACCCCCTCGGACCAACCGGTGCCGTCCGCCGCCTCCGCGAAGGACTTGCACCGACCGTCCGCCGCGAGCCCCCGCTGCCTGCTGAACTCCAGGAAGGTGGCGGGCGTGGACATCACCGTCACGCCGCCGACCAGGGCCAGCGTGCACTCTCCGCTACGCAGTGCCTGCCCCGCGAGGTGCAGCGCGACCAGGGACGAGGAGCAGGCGGTGTCCACGGTGACCGCCGGGCCTTCGAGACCGTAGGTGTAGGCGATGCGACCGGAGACGATGCTGCCCGCGCTGTGGCTCGTCGGATAGTCGTGGTACATCAGCCCCGCGAAGACGCCGGTGGCGCTGCCCTTGAGGGTGGCCGGGTCGATGCCCGCGCGCTCGAACGCCTCCCAGGACACTTCCAGCAGCAGACGCTGCTGGGGGTCGGTGCTCAGCGCCTCGTTCGGGCTGATGCGGAAAAAGTCGGCGTCGAAGTCGGCGGCGTCGTGGAGGAACCCGCCCTTGTCGACGTAGGTGGTGTCCGGACGCTCACCCTTCGGGTCGTAGATCGCACGGGTGTCCCAGCCGCGGTCCTCGGGGAACGCGGAGACCGCGTCCCTGCCGTCGGAGACCAGGCCCCACAGGTCCTCCGGGGACGTGATGCCTCCGGGGTAGCGGCAGGACATGCCGACGATGACGATCGGGTCGTCGCTCACCGGCCCCTCGTTCCTCACCACCTCGGCGGTGGCGGTGTCGAGGGTGCCGAGCAGTTCGTCGAGGAGGAAGTCGGCGAGATCGCCGGCGGTCGGGTAGTCGAAGACGAGGGTGGCCGGCAGCCGCAGGCCCGTCGTCTCGTTCAGCCCGTTGCGGAGTTCGACCGCGGTGAGGGAGTCGAAGCCGAGGTCGCTGAAGGCCCGGTCGGGGGCGATGGACGCGGGGTTGGCGTGGCCCAGCACCTCGGCGATCCCGCCCCGTACCACGTTCAGCAGCGTCCGCTCGCGCTCGGCCGGGGTGAGGGCGGAGAGCTTTCGGTGCAGGGAGTCGGCAGTGGTTCCGTCACCGACTGCGGCGGTACGGCGCGCGGCGGGAACGAGGTGGTGGAAGAGCGGGGGCAGTTGTGTGCCCTGTGCGCGTAGTGCGTCGAGGTCCAACCGCACCGGCACCAACGCCGACCCCGCACGCACCCCCACATCAAACAACCGCAAACCCTC
>NZ_JBEOWM010000128.1:0-1681 GCF_040296045.1 Streptomyces sp. NPDC002490
CCTCCCGCCTCGGCAACACCCCCCTCCCCGAAGGCGTCGACACCTACCTCGGCAACGGCAGCCTCGGCAGCATCGCCTCCGGCCGCGTCTCCTACACCCTCGGCCTCGAAGGGCCCTCGCTGTCGGTCGACACGGCGTGCTCCTCCTCGCTGGTCGCCCTCCACCTGGCCGTTCAGGCGCTGCGCGGCGGCGAGTGCCAACTGGCGCTCGCAGGCGGCGTGTCGGTGATGTTCACGCCGGAGACGTTCATCGACTTCAGCCGGGCCAACAACCTCTCCCACGACGGTAGGGCGAAGGCGTTCGCGAGCGCGGCGGACGGCACCAGCCTCTCCGAGGGGGTGGGTGTGCTGGTGGTGGAGCGGTTGTCGGACGCCCAGCGCAACGGCCACCGGGTACTCGCGGTGATACGCGGCTCCGCGGTCAACCAGGACGGCGCCAGCAACGGCCTCACCGCCCCCAACGGCCCCTCCCAACAACGCGTCATCCGCCAAGCACTAACCACCTCAGGACTCACCCCCACCGACATCCAAGCCGTCGAAGCCCACGGCACCGGCACCGTCCTCGGCGACCCCATCGAAGCCCAAGCACTCCTCGCCACCTACGGCCAGAACCGCCCCGACAACGACCCCCTCTGGCTCGGCTCCATCAAATCCAACATCGGCCACACCCAAGCCGCGGCGGGGGTGGCGGGGATCATCAAGATGGTGATGGCGATGCGCCACGGGGTCCTGCCCAGGACCCTGCACGTGGACGAGCCCTCCTCGAAGGTGGACTGGACGGCCGGACAGGTCGAACTGCTGACGGAATCCAGATCTTGGGAGGCCGTGGGGCCTCGGCGGGCTGGTGTGTCGTCGTTCGGTATCAGCGGGACGAACGCGCACGTGATCCTGGAGGAGGCTCCCGAGGAGCCAGTGACTGGGGATGGGGTTGGGGTTGGGGTTGGGTCGTCGTCGGTGGGGGTGGTGGGGTGGTTGCCTCTGGTGTTGAGTGCGCGTTCGGTCGAGGCGTTGCGGGCCCAGGCGCTGGGGCTGGTGGGTGTGTTGGAGGCGGAGGATGCTCCGGGGTTGGGGGAGGTGGCGGTGGCGCTGGCGACGACCCGGGCCGGGTTCGAGCATCGTGCCGTGGTCACCGGGACCCGTCCTGACGACGTCCTCGAAGGTCTCCGCGCCCTCGCGGTCGGTCGGACCACCCCCCACACGTTCCACCGCACCACCAGCGAAGGCCGCCTCGCGTTCCTCTTCACCGGCCAGGGAGCACAACGGCTCGGCATGGGGCGTGGGTTGGTGGAGGCGTTCCCGGTGTTCGCGGATGTGTTGGGCGAGGTGTGTGGGCATCTCGACGCATCGCTACCGAAGCCGCTGCGCGAGGTGATGTTCGCCGCCGAAGGGTCCGACGAAGCCGCACTCCTGGACCGTACGGAGTTTGCGCAGCCGGCGTTGTTCGCCGTCGAAGTGGCCCTGTTCCGCCTGGTGGAGTCCTGGGGGGTGCGGCCCGACGTCGTGGCGGGGCATTCGATCGGTGAGATCGCTGCCGCGCACGTGGCCGGGGTGTTCTCCCTCGCCGACGCAGCCGCCCTGGTCGCCGCACGCGGCCGGCTGATGCAAGCCCTCCCCGAAGGCGGCACCATGGCCGCCCTCCAAGCCACCGAAGACGAGGTGCGTGCCCTCCTCGGCGAGGCCAC
>NZ_JBEOWM010000129.1:0-1662 GCF_040296045.1 Streptomyces sp. NPDC002490
ATGTCTGACAATTCCCGTCGGACCAGCGAGCGTCCGTCGAGCTGGCAGCCCGGATATGCGCCGACATCTCGCGGGTATTGCCGGGCAGGACCTACGAGCGGCGGGCCAGCAGGTGAGCGTCGAGGAAACCCCGTTCAGAGACCGGATCGTGGAGCAGCCGGGCGAAGGGATCGAGACCGGCATCGGCCAGCAGTTCGGCGAGGCTATCTGCCGGCCAGCTGTAGGCGGGCGCCACTTTGTGGTTGAAGCGAACCGGTTCTTGTCCGTCGGTCCCGAAGAAGGAGACCAGGAGCAGGCCATCCGGCGCCAGGACGCGTACCTGTTCGGAGAGTAGCTCCGGCAGCTCCCCCGGAGGGGTGTGGATCATCGAGTAATGGGCCAGCACGCCGCCGAGCGCGCCGTCCTCGATCGGCAGGGATTCCATCCGCGCCTCTTGGAAGCGCAGCGCCGGATGGGCCTGCCGGGCGTGGTCGACCATGCCGGGGGCAAGGTCGAGTCCGAAGGCGTCCAGGCCCAGTTCGTGCAGCATGGCTGTCAGATGTCCGGGCCCGCACCCGACGTCCGCTGCCCGCGGGTTGCCCGTCGCGCGCACCAGTTCGGCGAAGGTGCCGATCATGGCCCGGGAGAAAGGTTGTGTCTCCAGCCGGTTTGCGAACAGCGATGCGTACAGCTCGACGACACCGTCGTAGGCCGTCCTGGTGTCGTCCTGATGATTTGCCACGGGCAGGACTCTATAGCCGGTCTGATAATTGATCTTGTGGCGGGTCGAGGTGAGTTGACGGATGCGGCATGGGGGCGAATAGAGCCCCTGTTGCCGCAGGTGGACGGACGCGGCCGTCCGTGGCGTGATCACCGGCAGGTGGTCAACGGGGTGCTGTGGCGGCTGCGGACCGGGGCCCCGTGGCGCGACCTACCCGAGCGGTATGGGCCGTGGCAGACCGTCTACGAGCGGTTCGCCCGCCGGGAGGCCGATGGCACATGGGCGAAGCTGCTGGAGCACGTCCAGGTCCGTGACGATGCGGCGGGCCGGGTGGAGTGGACCGTCGCCGTCGACTCCACGGTCAACCGGGCCCATCAGCATGCCGCAGGCGCCCGTAAAAGGGGGACGTGGACGGGGACGAACTGGAAGATCCGGGCCGCTCGCAGGCGTGCCAGGCACTCGGTCGGTCTCGGGGCGGGTTGACCACCAAGGTCCATCTCGCCGTCGACGGCCGGGGGCTGCCGCTGTCGATTGTGCTCACACCCGGAAAAGTCAACGACGCCACAGCGTTCGCCGATGTCCTCAATGGGGTGCGCACTCCTCGGGCCGGCACGGGCCGTCCGCGCACGACACCGGACCGTGTGCTGGGTGATAAGGCGTATTCCAGCAGGGCCATCCGTCATCTGCTGAGGCGTCGGGGTATCGCTGCCACGATCCCCGAGCGCCGCGACCAGATGGCCAACCGTCGGCGCCGGGGGCGCCGCGGTGGTCGGCCACCCGTCTTCGACACGGAGATCTATCGCGACCGCAACGTGGTCGAACGATGCTTCGCTCGCCTCAAACAGTTCCGCGTGATCGCAACCAGGTTCGACAAGCTCGCGAACCGGTACCGCGCGGGAGTCGTCCTGGCCTCCCTGATCCTCTGGCTCCGTGAAGCGGCCAGGTGATCATTTGTCAGACAG
>NZ_JBEOWM010000131.1:0-1647 GCF_040296045.1 Streptomyces sp. NPDC002490
TGTTGGAGCATCAGCATGTGGGGTTGGCTGAGATTCAGCGGGTGGTGGGTCAGGGGGCGGTCTTCGACACCTTGGTCGTCTACCAGAACTACCCGCGCAACCCGAACGGTCCCCTGGAACTGACCGGCCTCACCATCGAGGGCGAGGCCAGCGAGGACGCGGCCCATTACCCCCTCGCACTCGCCGTGTCGACCACGGACGAGATGGAGTTCCGTTTCGACTACCACAAGGACAAGTTCGACGAGTCGACGGTGCGTGCCTTGGGTGAGCGGTTGGTGCGGTTGTTGGAGCAGATAGTCGAGAATCCGACGCGGCCGGTGTCGGAGTTGGACGTTCTGGACCCGGTGGAGCGGGCGAACGTTCTGGTGGGGTGGAACGACACGGGGTGTGAGGTGTCGGCTGGGTCGGTGGTGGAGTTGTTCGCGGGGCAGGTGGGTCGGTCTCCGGGTGGGGTGGCGGTGGTGGGCGACGACGTGTCCTGGTCGTACGGGGAGTTGGCGCACTTGTCCGATCGGGTGGCGGGGTGGTTGGTGGGGTGTGGTGTGGGTGTGGGGGGTCGGGTGGGTGTGGTGGTGGGTCGGTCTCCGTGGTTGGTGGCGGTGTTGTTGGGGGTGTGGAAGGCGGGTGCGGCGTTCGTGCCCTTGGACGTGAGCCATCCGGTGGAGCGCTTGCGGTCGGTCGTGAGCGGGGCCGGGTTGGATGTGGTGGTGGCGGATCGTGTGGTGGAGGGCTTGGAGACGGTTCCTCTGGAGGAGCTGTTCGCTGCTGATCCGTTGATGACTCCGACTGTGGTGTCTGCTGATTCCTTGGCGTATGTGATGTTCACCTCGGGGTCCACGGGTGAACCGAAGGGCGTGGCGGTCACGCACCGCAGTGTGGCGGCGTTCGTGTCGGATCGTGCCTGGCGCGAGGACGTGGTGGCACGGGTGCTCGTCCAGGCGAACCATGCGTTCGATGCGTCGACGTATGAGTTGTGGGTGCCGTTGGTGCACGGCGGCACTCTGGTGGTGGCGCCGGCGGGTGATCTGGACGCGGCGGAGCGGGGGCGGTTGATTGCCGAGCACGGGGTGACGAATGTGCATGTGACGGCGGGGTTGCTTCGGGTGTTGGCGGAGGAGTCCCCGGAGGTCTTCGCCGGGGTGCGGGAGGTGTCGACGGGTGGGGACGTGGTGTCGTCCTCGGCGATCCGTGCCCTGCTGGCCCGCTATCCGGAGCTGACCGTGCGGACGACGTACGGGCCGACCGAGACCACGGCGTTCACCACCCAACTCGCCTACCACGCGGGTGATGAGGTGCCGGCGAGTGTTCCGCTGGGACGCCCGATGGACAACTCCCGGGCGTACGTCCTCGACGAGTTCCTCCGCCCCGTTCCCCCGGGTGTGACGGGGGAGCTGTACCTCGCCGGTGACGGTCTGGCCCGCGGATACGACCGGCGCCCGGGGTTGACCGCCGAACGGTTCGTGGCGTGCCCGCACGGCGCCGGGCGGATGTACCGGACGGGTGACCTGGCGCGCTGGTCGTCGGACGGGGTGTTGGAGTTCGCCGGTCGGGTGGATGACCAGGTGAAGGTGCGGGGGTTCCGGATCGAGCCGGGTGAGGTCGAAGCAGTCCTCGCCGAACGCCCCGAGGTCGGACAAGCAGCCGTCG
>NZ_JBEOWM010000132.1:0-1641 GCF_040296045.1 Streptomyces sp. NPDC002490
TTTTTTTTTTTTATCCGCCCACCCCCTTTTTCTACATTTTTTTTTGCACACTTTTCCCCTCCCCCACGCTCTTCCTTTGTGGCGGTACGGGGCCGGGGGCGGATGGCCGGCCGGGGCGCCCGGCCACGCCAGCAGGCCCAGGACCGCGGCGGTCGCCCCGGCCACCCCCCGCGCCTGGGCGAGCGACAGGGTGGCCTCGGGAGCCGGGCCCGAGGCGGCGAACGTCAGCGCGCCCAGTCCGGCCAGGGTCCAGGCGACCCCGTGCCACTCGCGTCGGCCCACCCGGCGCCCGGTGAGTCGGGCGCCCAACGGCACCGCGGCGACCAGGGTGAGGGCGCCCAGCGGCTGCACCAGGGTGAGCGGGCCGAACCGCAGGGCGGCGACGTGGAGGAGCGCGGCCCCGGAGTTGAGGGCGATGGCGAGCCACCACGCGCGGGCGCCCCACAGCGTCCGCAGGCGCCGGGAGCGCGGTGGGATGCGGGCCGCGAGGCGCTCCTGGGTGACCGCGGCGGTGGCGTAGGCGACGGCCGACAGCAGGGAGAGCCCGACCGCGAGCAGGGTGGGGTTCACGGCGCCGTCCTCGGGGAGGGCGGCGCGGGACGCCGGCCCGGCCGGATCGGTGCCGGGGGGAGAGCCCCGGTGCGGGAGTCCATTCCCTGCCCCTTTGTCTGGTTGTGCCGCTCAACACGTATCGATACGCGAGTGTACCGATACGGCGGCGTATCGGTACACTCGCGTATCGATGGGCCGTCGCATCGCGGACGGGAACCGGCGGTGCCGGAGGGGACGAACGGGGCAGGAGGAGCGGAATGGCGGGGCAGTCAGCGCGGACGGCACCGGTGTCGGAGCCGGCGGCTCCGGCCCGTCGGTCCAAGATCAGCCCGGAACGGGAACGGGAGTTCTTCGCCGCTGTCCTCGACCAGCTCCGCGAGCACGGCTACGAGTCGGTCACCATGGAGGGCGTGGCGGCCCGCGTCCGGTGCGGCAAGTCCACGCTGTACCGCCAGTGGGGCAGCAAGCCCCGTTTCGTGGCCGCGGCCCTGCGCTCGGAACGGTGCCCCCGTTTCGCCGGCATCGACACCGGCAGCCTGGCCGGGGACCTCAGGGCCGCCGCCCACGCGGCGGGCACCGAGTCCTGCGACGACACCCGGTTGCTGCACGCCCTCGGCCACACCACGCTCCAGGACCACGAACTGCAACGGGCGTTGTGCGAGGCGCTGGTCGAACCGGAACTGGCCGCCCTCGACGCCATGCTCGCCCGGGCGGAGGCCCGTGGGGAGATCGGCGCCGCGCATCCGGCGGCCGAGTACGTGGCCGCCCTGCTCTTCGGCGTCACCCGGGTCCGACCGCAACTGGAGGGACGCTTCGCCGACCCCGCCTATCTGATCGGGCTGGTGGACGCGGTGATCCTGCCCGCCTTCGGCCTCGCCGTGCCGCCCCGTCCCGCGGCGGACGGGGCCAGTCCCGCCCCCTGAGCGCCAGGCCGCCGCCCCCGGGATGACCGGTGGCGGCCTGGCCGCGCCGCACCGTGGGGACGGGGGCGGCGCGCACCCCCGGGGGGGGGGGGGGGGGGGGGCCGGCGGGGGGGCCCCCCCCCCCCCCCCCCCCCCCCCGGGGGGGGGTGGGGGAAAAAAAGAAGAA
>NZ_JBEOWM010000133.1:0-1605 GCF_040296045.1 Streptomyces sp. NPDC002490
CTTGATCTTTAACCTCGGACGTCGAACGGCCTCTCGTACTTGATCACCCGGTCTGGTAACTGCCGTACGTGCAGGCGGCCTTCGGCTGAGCATGTGCTCCGACCAAGGAACACACACGCTCAGCACGAAGGCCGTGGGGATGAGTCTGCTGCATCAAGCTGTCCGGCAGGATCCGTTCGAGGAACTGTCACGCTTCCGGGGCGAGTTCTACTCCTGCCTGACCAGACGTGCGGACGCTCTGTTCGAACTGGCCGACGCCGTGCTGTGTGCGGACGGCCCGGTCCGGTCGCTGGTGGAGCTGTCGCTGGTGGGCGAACACCGTCGTGGGCATGGCGGGCTCTACGACGCCCTGGCTGCCGGCCGGGTGGAGGTGGCCCGGCTGCGTCGGGCACTGGCCGCGGTGCCTTTGCCGCGGGCGGCGGACGGGCGGATGGTGCTGGCCGCCGACATCACCTGCTGGCTGCGACCCGACGCGCACACCTCACCACAACGGATCCTGTGCCACACCTACGGACGCGGCAAGGACCAGCACATTCCCGTCCCCGGCTGGCCGTACTCGGTGATCTGCGCACTGGAGACGGGCCGCAGCTCGTGGACCGCTCCGTTGGACGCACTGCGTCTCGCCCCGGGTGACGACGCCGCCACGGTCACCGCTGGGCAGATGCGTGAACTGGTCGAGCGGCTCGTCAGCGCCGGGCAGTGGCGAGGCGGCGACCCGGACATCCTGATCGTGGTGGACGCCGGTTACGACGTGCCCCGCCTGGCCTTCCTGCTCAAGGATCTGCCGGTGCAGGTGCTGGGCCGGATGCGCTCGGACCGCGTCCTGCGTCGCGCTGCACCACCCCGTGAGCCCGGCACCCGGGGCCGCCCACCCCGCCACGGTGGCGAGTTCGTGTTCGGCGACCCCGCCACCTGGAACACCCCTGACGCGGCGACCGTGACCGAGACCCGCCTCTACGGCGTCGCAGCCGCCCGGGCCTGGGATCGGCTCCACCCGAGGCTGACCCATCGCTCCGCCTGGACCGCCCAGCTGGGTGCGCTGCCGGTGATCGAGGGCACCGTGATCCTCCTGAAGGTCGAGCACCTGCCCAGCGGCGCCACCCCCAAGCCGGTATGGCTGTGGTGGTCGGGCACCGACGCCACCGCAGCCCAGGTCGACCTGCTCTGGCAAGCCTTCCTGCGGCGCTTCGACATCGAGCACACCTTCCGCCTGTTCAAGCAGACTCTGGGCTGGACCTGTCCGAAGATCCGAACCCCGGAGGCCGCCGACCGCTGGACCTGGCTGATCCTCGCGGCCTTCACCCAGCTCCGGCTCGCCCGCCCGCTCGCCGCTGACCTTCGCCGGCCTTGGGAGAAACCGGCCCCGACCGACAGACTCACCCCTGCCCGAGTCCGCCGCGACTTCCGGCACCTCCGCCAGAAGGCCGCCTGTCCCGCCGGAGCACCGAAATCCTCCCGCCCCGGTCCCGGACGACCACCCGGACGCAAGAACACCCGGCCGACCCAACGCCACGACGTCCACACAGTCCGCAAAACGGGCATCACGAAATCGAAAGCGGAGAAGTCCACTTCTCCTCGCCCACGCCGCACAGGTTAAAGATCAAG
>NZ_JBEOWM010000134.1:0-1553 GCF_040296045.1 Streptomyces sp. NPDC002490
CTCAGCCGAAGGCCGCCTGCACGTACGGCAGTTACCAGACCGGGTGATCAAGTACGAGAGGCCGTTCGACGTCCGAGGTTAAAGATCAAGCTAGGCTCGGCGCCGGAATCGCTTCGCCGTCCACGCACGCGCAACGCGCGCAGAACGCAGGAGGTATCAGGTGACCGAGGTGTCAAGGCCGCCGCTCCCCCATGACTTCCATCCGCAGGTGCCCTCGTTCACGGTGGTGAGCGAGGACGTCGCCCCGGGCGGAGTGTTGAAGGACGCCCAGGTGTACGCGGCGGGGAACACGTCGCCGCAGCTGCGGTGGGAAGGGTTCCCGGAGGGGACCGGGAGCTTCGCCGTGACCTGCTTCGACCCGGACGCGCCGACCGGCAGCGGCTTCTGGCACTGGACGGTGTTCGACATCCCCGCCTCGGTCTCCGAGCTGCCGGCGGGTGCCGGGAGCGGTTCGTTCGTCGGGCTGCCGCAGGGGGCCGTGCACGTGCGGAACGACTACGGGACGAAGGACTTCGGCGGTGCGGCCCCGCCGGCCGGCGACCCGGCGCACCGGTACGTGTTCACCGTCTACGCGGTGGACCGGGAGCGGCTCGGGCCGGACGGCGATGCCAGTCCGGCCGTGATCGGCTTCAACCTGCGGTTCCACACCCTGGCGCGCGCCCAACTGATCGGTGAGTACGCGGCCCCCGCCGCGGATTGAGGTCCTCGGACCGCTTCGCTGAACTCGCCGTTCGCCGGACGTTTGCCCGTCCCTGGTCTTGGAAGTGATCAGGGGCGGGCGTTTTCGTGTGCGCGTTCCGATGGGGCGGTGCCGGGGTCCGCTGGTGTGCAGCAGTCCCGGGTGCCCGCGGATATTGCGTTGTTCATCTCTTCGGGCCCGGCCAGAGTGGGTGCCGGCCCGCCAGGGGGGTGGGCCGGCCCGTACGGGAGGTGGGCGGAATGCGTGACACCCTGGTCCTCAACGCGAGTTTCGAACCGCTGTCGACGGTGACTCTGCACCGAGCGGTGGTCCTGGTGCTCCAGGACAAGGCGGTCGTCGAGCAGACCCACCCCGAGATGTGGCTGCGGGCGGCGGCGGTGGAGTTGCCGGCGCCCCGGGTGATCCGGTTGTGCCGGTACGTGCGGGTGCCGTTCCGAAGACGTGCTCCGTGGTCACGGCGGGGGGTGTTGGTGAGGGACCGGCACCGGTGTGCGTACTGCGGGCGGCGGGCGACGACGGTGGACCATCTGGTGCCCCGGTCGCGCGGGGGCTCGGACTCCTGGTTGAACACGGTCGCGGCCTGCGCGGAGGACAACCACCACAAGGCCGACCGGACGCCCGAGCAGGCCGGGATGTCCTTGTTGCGACAGCCCTTCGAGCCGAGCCCCGCGGATGCGATGTTGCTGGCGCTGGGGCTCGACGGGGGGAGCCTGCCGGGATGGCTCTCCGGGGGGCCGTCCGGAGTCGGGCGGCGGCTGGACCCGGAGGCCGCGTAGGCGACCCGGACGTGGGGGGGGGGGGGGGCCCCCCCCCCCGCGCGGGGGCCCCCCCCCCCGGGGCGGGGGGGGGCCGC
>NZ_JBEOWM010000135.1:0-1537 GCF_040296045.1 Streptomyces sp. NPDC002490
GTTGATAGGCCAGATATGGAAGCCGGGTGACCGGTGGAGTTGACTGGTACTAATAGGCCGAGGGCTTGTCCTCAGTTGCTCGCGTCCACTGTGTTTGTTCTCAGACAACGAACAGTTGTGCTGGCTGAACAATGGCACTGATTAATTGAAGAGTGTGCTTGTTCGCTGAGCCCTGTTCGACTCCATCGTCGAGGTGGAGTTACTGATAGGGTTTCGGTGGTTATAGCGTGAGGGAAACGCCCGGTTACATTCCGAACCCGGAAGCTAAGCCTTTCAGCGCCGATGGTACTGCAGGGGGGACCCTGTGGGAGAGTAGGACGCCGCCGAACAATCTTTCAAGGACCCTTGGTCCCAGCGTACAGCGCTGGGACCAAGGGTCCTTTTTGTTTTGCTGAGAAGCGCTAGCCCTATGACTGCGCGAGAATGACTGCGGTACCGAAGACAGGAGTCACCGATGTCCACGAACTCTGCCGACGATCGCTCGGAGCGAGGCCCGTTCCGGCGGGACAGCGGTGACCGTGGGGGGTACCGCGGAGGACCCCGCCGCGACAACGACCGCGGGGGATACGGACGACGAGACGACCGGGACCGCGGCCGCGATGACCGCGGAGGCCGTTCCGACCGTGACCGTGGTGGGGCGTCATCCGAGCGTCGCGACCACGGCGACCGTGGCGGGCGTCCCCCCTTCCGACAGGACGACCGGGACCGCGGTGGTTTCCGTCGTGATGATCGTGGTCGTGATGGGGATCGTGGTGGTTTCCGTCGTGATGATCGTGAGCGTCGTGATGATCGGCGTGATGACCGGGGTGGGTTCCGTCGTGAGGGCGATCGTCCGTCCTACCGGCGGGACGACGACCGGGGTGGGTACCGGGGGAACGACCGTCGGGACGACCGGGGTCGGGATGACCGGGGTCGTGACGGAGACCGCGACCGGGGTGGGTTCCGCCGTGACGGCGACCGCCCGACCCACCGTCGCGACGACGACCGCGGCGGCTACCGACGCGACGACCGCGGACCCGCGGGCGGCGCACGCGGCGGCTTCCGGGACCGTGACGACCGCGGGCGGGACGGGGCCCGCGGCCGGGACGGTGAGCGGTCGGGCTTCCGCCGTGATGGCGACCGCCCCTCGTACCGTCGTGATGACCAGCGGCCCGGTGGTGACCGCGGTGGTTTCCGTCGTGATGATCGTGGTCGTGATGGGGATCGTGGTGGTTTCCGTCGTGATGATCGTGAGCGTCGTGATGATCGGCGTGATGACCGGGGTGGGTTCCGTCGTGAGGGCGATCGTCCGTCCTACCGGCGGGACGACGACCGGGGTGGGTACCGGGGGAACGACCGTCGGGACGACCGGGGTCGGGATGACCGGGGTCGTGACGGAGACCGCGACCGGGGTGGGTTCCGCCGTGACGGCGACCGCCCGACCCACCGTCGCGACGACGACCGCGGCGGCTACCGACGCGACGACCGCGGACCCGCGGGCGGCGCACGCGGCGGCTTCCGGGACCGTGACGACCGCGGGCGGGACGGGGCCCGCGGC
>NZ_JBEOWM010000136.1:0-1423 GCF_040296045.1 Streptomyces sp. NPDC002490
TCTCCGTAAGTTGTTAGGCGGCCCGGGAGGGCCGGGTGTGGCTTATGGTTCTCTGCCTTCAGTGGCTTCGAAGGAGTGGCCGCCCGGCTCTCCGGGGCGCCCTGACTGCTGATTGAGATGTGCGCTTCGGTCGCTGATTACGGAGATGACAGCGGGGTGTTCCTTGGGTCGACGGCATGCTGTGCGGATCGAGGAGGGGCAAGTGAGCGAGCGACGGAACCATGCCTGGGCCGGGATCGACGTGGGCAAGGGGCATCACTGGGCGGCGGCGGTCGACGAGACCGGTGCGACGCTGTGGTCGAAGAAGGTCGACAACGACGAGTCGGCGATCCTGACTGCCATGGGCGAGATCCTCGACCTGGCCGACGAGGTCCATTGGGCAGTGGACATCTCCGGTACGTCCTCCGCGCTGCTGCTGGCCCTGCTCGCGGCCCACGGCCAGCAAGCCGTCTACGTGCCCGGCCGCACGGTCAACCGCATGTCGGGCGCTTACCGGGGCGAGGCGAAGACCGACGCCCGCGACGCCTACGTCATCGCCGAAACCGCGCGCAATCGGCGGGACTTCGCGGCGATCGATGTGCCCGCCCAGCTGGCCGCTGACCTCGCACTGCTGACCGCTCGCCGCTCCGACCTGGTGGCCGATCGAGTCCGGATGATCAACCGCCTCCGCGACACGCTGACCGGTGTCTTCCCCGCGCTGGAGCGGGCCTTCGACTACAGCTCGCAGAAGGGCGCACTGGTCCTGCTGACTGGTTACCAGACGCCCGCCGCGATCCGCCGCCGCGGCCGGGCGAGGCTGACGGCCTGGCTGGCCAACCGCAGTGTGCGCGGCGCCGACGCGGTCGCCGCGACTGCCGTGGAGGCGGCCCAGGCCCAGCAGACCGCGCTGCCCGGCGAGGACGTCGCCGGGCAGATCGTCGCCGAACTGGCGGGGCAAATCCTGGCCCTGGACGACCGGCTGAAGCGGATCGACCAGCAGATCCGCGAGACGTTCCGCAGCCATCCGCAGGCCGAGGTCATCGAGTCCCTTCCCGGCATGGGGCCGATCCTCGGAGCCGAGTTCGTCGTCGCCGCCGGCGACCTCACGGCCTACGCCGACGCCGGGCATCTCGCCTCGGCGGCCGGGCTGGTGCCCGTCCCGCGCGATTCCGGCCGCCGGACTGGCAACATGCACCGGCCAAAGCGCTACAGCCGCCGCCTGCGCAGGGTGTTCTACATGTCTGCACAGACCAGCATGATGCGCGAGGGGCCGAACCGGGACTTCTACCTCAAGAAGCGCGGTGAGGGCTGCAAGCACGTCCAGGCTGTCATCGCGCTGGCCCGGCGGCGGGCCAGCGTCCTGTGGGCTCTCCTGCGCGACAACCGTGTCTTCACCCCCGAGCTGCCGGTCGCGCAAGCGGCTTGACTTCATCATTGAGACTCC
>NZ_JBEOWM010000137.1:0-1394 GCF_040296045.1 Streptomyces sp. NPDC002490
GGAAGCGCTGTCCGTCACGGATGAGGGCCCACAGGACGTTGACCCGTCGTCGGGCCAGGGCGAGGACGGCCTGGGTGTGCCGCTTGCCCTCAGCGCGCTTGCGTTCGTAGAAGCGGCGCGACTCCTCGCAGCTGCGGATGCTGATGAGCGCGGAGGTGTAGAAGACGCGCTGCAGGCCACGGTGGTAGCGCCGGGGGCGGTGCAGGTTGCCGCTGACGTTGCCGGAATCGCGGGGCATCGGGGCGACCCCGGCGAAGCCCGCCAGGCGGTCGGCGCTGCCGAAGCGGCTCATGTCGCCGGCGGTGGCGGCCAGGAACTCCGCTCCCAGCAGGGGGCCGATGCCGGGCATGCTGGCGATCACGTCGGCGAGGTCGTGCTCGCGAAACCGGGCCGCAATGAGCTTGTCGATCTCTGCGATCTGCTCGTTGAGGCCCATCACCTCCTTCGCCAGGGTGTGGATCACCTGCGCGGCGACCTTCTCCCCGGGGAGGGCGGTGTGCTGGCGCTCGGCGGCTGCCAGGGCGGCCTGGGCCAGCGTGTCGGCCCCGCGGACCTTGCGATTGCGCAGCCAGGTCTCCAGCCGGCTGCGGCCGGTCCGGCGCAGGGAGGCCGGTGTCTGGTAGCCGGTCAGCAGAACCAGCGGGCCGACGTTACCCAGGTCCAGGGCGCGCTCCAACGCGGGGAAGATGCTGGTGAGTTGGCCGCGGAGGCGGTTGATCCGGCGGGTGCGGTCGGCGTTCAGGTCGGCGCGGCGGTTGGTGAGGATCCTCAGCTCGACGGCGTGCTCGTCGTCCGGCCGGATGACGGCCAGGTCCCGGCGCATCCGGGCCTGGTCGGCGATGACGGTGGCGTCCTTCGCGTCAGTCTTGCCCATGCCCCGGTAGCCGGCCGAGGCCCGGTTGACCGCCAGGCCGGGTATGTAGACCAGTTGCTGGCCGTGGTTGAGGAGCATGTTGATCAGCAGGGCGGCCATGCCGTCGGCGACGTCGACCGCCCAGACCACGTTCTCGTCGATGGCCAGTACGTCGGCGAGCAGGGCCAGCAGTTCCGGCTCGTCGTTCAGGACCCGGCGCGAGAGCAGCTTCCTGCCCTCCGTGTCCAGGACCACGCAGTGGTGGTGGGTCTTGCCGATGTCCGTCCCCGCCCAGATCTGGACCACCTGTTCCTCCGGTCGTTCGATGTGCACTGTTCGTCCGGACGACCTCGCCAGCGTGGTCCTACTCAGCGATGCACCCGAGGGGCCCGCAGCTCCTAATCAGCGGTCGAGTCGTCGTGAGACACCGGGCGGCCAGGTGAGCTGAACCATCGAGGGCAACCGACTGAAAGCCATACCCGGTGTCTCTGGATCTCTGGACCCTACGACGGCCCGTCCGACCCACCAACAACGTAGGACC
>NZ_JBEOWM010000138.1:0-1355 GCF_040296045.1 Streptomyces sp. NPDC002490
CCGTTGACGCCGGTGATGCGGGAGTTGGTGGGGCGTGCGGGTGTGGTGGCGTTGACGGGGGGTTTTGCGCAGTCGTTGGTGGTGGAGGTGCCGGCGGGGCTTGATCGGGTGCGGTTGGAGGTGGCTGTTCGTGCGGTGATGGACCGGCATGACGTGTTGCGGGCGCGGTTGGAGGTGGTGGACGGGGTGCCCGAACGGCTTGTCGTTCCTGAGCGGGGAACGGCCGGGGTGGTGGTGCAGCGGGTGGATGCGGTGGGTGTGGGTGGTGGTGAGTTGGTGGCGTTGGTGCGTGGTCGGGTGGAGGTGGAGGGGGAGTTGCTTGATCCGGTGGCGGGTCGGATGGTGCGGGTGGTGTGGTTCGATCGGGGTCCGGGTGAGCGGGGTCGGTTGTTGTTCGTGGTGCATCACCTGGTGGTGGACGGGGTGTCCTGGCAGGTCCTGGTACCGGACGTGGCCTTGGCGTACGAACGCCCGGAGACGGCGTTGGACGGGACGGGGATGTCGTTCCGCGGGTGGGCCAGGGCGTTGACGGCCGAGGCGGCCAGTCCTGGCTTCACTGCCGAACTTGACTTCTGGCAAGAGCAGTTGCGTGACGTGTGGACCGGTCCGTTGGGTGCGCGGGGGGTGGGTGGGGATGTGGTGGGTGGGGGTGTGTGGCGGGTTGAGGTGGGTGTTCCGGTGGGGTGGGTGTCGGGGGTGTTGTCGGGGGTGCCGTTGGCGTTTGGTGTGGGGGTGGATGAGGTGTTGTTGGCGGGGTTGGTGGGTGCGTTGGGTGAGGTGTGTGGGGTGGTGGGTGGGTTGTTGGTGGATGTGGAGGGTCATGGTCGGGTGTCGTGGTCGGAGGGTGTGGATCTGTCGCGGACGGTGGGTTGGTTCACTGCTTCGTTTCCGGTGCGGGTGGATGTGGGGCCGGTGGTTGCGGGGGGTGGGGTGGGTGCGTTGTTGAAGCGGGTGAAGGAGCGGGTGCGGGCGGTGCCGGGGGACGGTCTGGGTTATGGGTTGTTGAGGTATGTGAACCCGGAGTCGGCTGCCGGGTTCGAGGGTCTGCCGGTGGCGCGGGTGGGCTTCAACTATCTGGGCCGCTTCAGCGGTGGCGGTGGCGGTGGGGTGTGGGGACTGGACACGGAGTTGGGGTTGGGGGGTACGGCCCCGGCGGGGATGGGGTTGGTGCATGAGTTGGAGGCGGGGGGTGTGGTGCGTGATGTTCCGGGTGGGGGTTCGGAGTTGGTTTTGTCGTTGGTGTGTCCGGTGGGGGTGATGGGTGAGGTGGAGTTGCGGGGTTTGGCGGGGGCGTGGGTGGAGGTGCTGGGTGGGTTGGTGCGGCATGTGGTGGAGGAGTCGGGTGGGGGGTTCAC
>NZ_JBEOWM010000139.1:0-1188 GCF_040296045.1 Streptomyces sp. NPDC002490
TGAGGGTGTTTCGGGGTTGTTGGAGCGGGTGTTGTTGGGGGTTCAGTGGTGGTTGGGGGAGGAGCGGTTTGGTGGTTCGCGGTTGGTGGTGTTGACGTGTGGTGGGGTGTCGGTTGGTGGGGTTGGTGTGGGTGATTTGGGTGGGGCGTCGGTGGGGGGTTTGGTGAGGTCGGCGGAGGCGGAGCATCCGGGGCGGTTTGTGTTGGTGGATGTTGAGGTGGGTGTGGGTGTGGAGGGTTTGTCGTCTGGGGTGTTGGGGCGGGTGTTGGGTGTGGGTGAGTCGCAGGTGGTGGTGCGTGGTGGTGAGGTGTTGGTGCCGCGTTTGGTGCGGGCGGGTGTGTCTGTGGGGGCTGGGGTTGAGGTTGCGGTTGGCACTGGCACTGGCACTGGCACTGGCGTTGGCGCTGGGGCTGGTGTTGGTGTCGGCGTTGGTGCTGGTGTCGGTGGTGTGGGTGTGGGTGTGGGTGGGGGGACGGTGTTGGTGACGGGTGGTACGGGTGGTTTGGGTGTGGTGTTGGCGCGGCATTTGGTGTCGGTGTGTGGGGTGCGGCGGTTGGTGTTGGTGAGTCGGGGTGGTGGTGTGGGTGTGGAGGGTTTGGTGGAGTCGTTGGTGGGGTTGGGGGCGGTGTCGGTGGAGGTGGTGGCGTGTGATGTGGCGGATCGGGGGGCGTTGGCTGGGGTGTTGGCGGGGATTCCTGAGGAGTTTCCGTTGGTGGGTGTGGTGCATGCGGCGGGTGTGTTGGATGACGGGTTGGTGGGGTCGTTGTCGGTGGAGCGGTTGGGTGGGGTGTTGCGGCCGAAGGTGTTGGGTGGGTGGAATTTGCATGAGTTGACGTGTGGGTTGGGGTTGGAGTTTTTTGTGGTGTTTTCTTCTGCTGCTGGTGTGTTGGGTGTGCCGGGTCAGGGGGCGTATGCGGCGGGGAATGCGTTTTTGGATGGGTTGGTGGAGTGGCGGGTTGCGGGTGGGTTGTCGGGTGTGTCGTTGGCGTGGGGTGTGTGGGGGGATGAGGGTGTGGGGGGTATGGGTGGTGGGTTGTCGGAGGGTGATCGGTTGAGGATGGCGCGGGGTGGGGTGTTGCCGTTGTCGGTGGGGGAGGGTTTGCGGTTGTTTGATGTGGGGGTGCGTGCGGGGTCGGCGTTGGTGCCGGTGCGGTTGGACCTCGACGCACTACGCGCACAGGGCACACA
>NZ_JBEOWM010000140.1:0-1100 GCF_040296045.1 Streptomyces sp. NPDC002490
ACACCGTCCACCTCGCCGTCTACGAGGAGAACGAGGTGCTCTACATCGACAAGGTCGAGAGCCGCTACCCGGTCCGGATGTACTCGCGGATCGGCAAGCCCGTCGCGATCACCGTCGCCGCGGTCGCCAAACTGCTGCTCGCCGACCTGCCGGAGGCCGAGCGGCGGGCCATCGCCGACAGGCTCGACTACCCGATGTACACGCCCCGTTCGACGCCCAGCGCCGCCGCCTTCCTCAAGGAACTGGCCGCCGTGCGCGACCAGGGCTGGGCCACCGACCTCGGCGGCCACGAGGAGTCCATCAACTGCATCGGCGCCCCCGTCCGGGGCGCCGACGGGCGGGTCGTCGCCGCGATGTCGGTGTCCGCGCCGAACGTCGTCGTCACCGCCGAGGAACTCCTCACCCTGGTGCCCCTGGTGCGGCGCACCGCCGACGCCATCAGCCGCGAGTACTCCGGCGGCACCCCCCACCCGTCCGGCCCCGGCCCGTCCGGCGCCGTCACCCCGGGCGCCGCCGCCGGCGGCCCCGGCCCGTCCACCCGCACCACCCCGAGCGAGGATCGCCGATGACCCAGAAGACCGCCCTCACCCCGGCCACCCACACCACTCCGCCCGCGAAGTTCTCGCACGGCGTGCGCAAGGGCAACATCCTCCAGGTGGCCGGACAGGTCGGCTTCCTGCCCGCGGTGGAGGGCCAGGCCCCCACCCCCGCCGGCCCGACCCTGCGCGAGCAGACCCTCCAGACCTTCGCCAACGTCAAGGCGATCCTGGAGGAGGGCGGCGCGAGCTGGGACGACGCGATGATGATCCGCGTCTACCTCACCGACGTCGACCACTTCGCCGAGATGAACGGGATCTACAACGCCTACTTCGAGGAGCAGGGCCTCACCGCCCCGCCCGCCGCCCGCACCACCGTCTACGTGGGCCTGCCCAAGGGCCTGCTGATCGAGATCGACGTGCTGGCCGTCCTCGACTGAGCCGTCCCCCGACGGACGGGCCGTCCGTGCCGATCTGCTATTCGCTGGTCCGCAGCTTCGTCAGCGACGACGGGGGCGGCTTCGCGGGGTTCGACAACTACCGGGAGCTGTTCACCGACGACGG
>NZ_JBEOWM010000141.1:0-1019 GCF_040296045.1 Streptomyces sp. NPDC002490
CCTCCCGCCTCGGCAACACCCCCCTCCCCGAAGGCGTCGACACCTACCTCGGCAACGGCAGCCTCGGCAGCATCGCCTCCGGCCGCGTCTCCTACGTCTTCGGCCTGGAGGGCCCGGCGGTCACGGTGGACACCGCGTGCTCCTCCTCGCTGGTGGCGCTGCACTGGGCGATCCAGGCGCTGCGCGGCGGCGAGTGCCAACTGGCGCTCGCGGGCGGCGCGACGGTGATGTCCACGCCGGACACCTTCATCGACTTCAGCCGGCAGCGCGGGCTCGCAAGTGACGGGCGCATCCGCTCGTTCGCGGAGGCGGCGGACGGTACGGGTTGGGGCGAGGGGGTGGGTGTGCTGGTGGTGGAGCGGTTGTCGGACGCCCGGCGCAACGGTCACCGGGTACTCGCAGTGATACGCGGCTCCGCAGTGAACCAGGACGGCGCCAGCAACGGCCTCACCGCCCCCAACGGCCCCTCCCAACAACGCGTCATCCGCCAAGCACTAACCACCTCAGGACTCACCCCCACCGACATCCAAGCCGTCGAAGCCCACGGCACCGGCACCGTCCTCGGCGACCCCATCGAAGCCCAAGCACTCCTCGCCACCTACGGCCAGAACCGCCCCGACAACGACCCCCTCTGGCTCGGCTCCATCAAGTCGAACCTGGGTCACACCCAAGCCGCCGCCGGCGTGGCGGGCATCATCAAGATGGTCATGGCGATGCGCCACGGGGTCCTGCCCAGGACCCTGCACGTGGACGAGCCCTCCTCGAAGGTGGACTGGACGGCCGGACGGGTCGAACTGCTGACCGAGTCCAGGCCCTGGGAGGCCGTGGGGCCCCGGCGGGCCGGTGTGTCTTCGTTCGGCATCAGCGGGACGAACGCGCACGTGATCCTGGAGGAGGCTCCCGAGGAACCGGTGGTCGAGGACCTGCCCCGGCCCTCTTCGACCGCGCCGGTTCCCCTCCTCCTCAGCGCCCGTTCTCCTCAGGCGCTCAAGGCGCAAGCGCAAGCCCTGCTGGACCTC